>NZ_JBSFIH010000020.1:0-146261 GCF_053597455.1 Streptomyces sp. NPDC001393 | reverse complement strand
TCGACGGATCCGTCCAAGGCCACCGAGTACGAGGTCGCACCGCCGGACAAGGACCAGGGCGGCGCGGGCGCCCGCTTCATCGCGCCGATCGCCGCGGACGCCAAGGACACGGGCACCTGGATCGCCGGTGGGCGGCACGTGTGGGTGAACACCAAGGGCTTCGCCATCCGCTCCGGCAAGGAGTGGAGTGACGCCTACGACCTCGGTGAGGGCCACGTCGCCACGGCCGTGGCGTCCTCGGGCGGCACGGTGTACGTCGGCTGGTGCGGGCCCTGCAACAACCAGGGCTTCACCCGGGGCATCGCGGTCGGCAACGCCGACGGCACCGGCTGGCACCAGCTGAACCTGCCGGTCGACGGTACGATCCCGAACCGCTACGTCTCCGGCTTCGAGATCGACCCCGCCAACGCCCAGCACGTGTACGTGGCGATCAACGGCTTCTCCCGCCGGTTCACCGAGGGCCCGGGCGCGGGCGTCGGCCACGTCTTCGAGTCCAGGGACGGCGGCGCGAGCTGGACGGACATCTCCGCCAACCTGCCCGACGTCCCCGCCGACACGGTCAAGCTCCTGCCGAACGGCGGCCTCGCCCTCGGCACCGACCTCGCCACCTTCTACCGCCCCGCCGGCGCCACGAAGTGGCTGGTCCTGGGCCACGACCTGCCCACCACGGCCGTGATGCAGCTACGCCTCGGCCCGGACGGCAAGCTGTACGCCGCCACGCACGGCCGCGGCATCTGGTCCTTCGACGTACGGCGCCTCAAGGGCCGTAAGGACTGACCACGCCCCGTACGCTGCGTAGCACGACGACGGCCGGTGCCGCCCCGAACCGGGGGCCACCGGCCGTCCGGCGTTCGGGTTCACTGCACCGGATACGCCGCCGCACTCAGGCGAAGCGTGAACAGCGGCGCGCCCCCGGGACCCCACGTCACGGTCACCGCCCCGATGCGCGCGGCACGCACCGTGACCCGGGTGACGTCCTTGCCGTCGGTGACGGAGGAGGTCACCAGCGCCAGCATCGGATTGCTGCTGCGCGGCTGCGGCCAGGGGCCGTGGGCGCGGGGCTCCAGGACGACGGTCACCGTCGTGCCGGAGCGCACACACAGGCTACGGGCGGCGTCCCCGGCGCCGTGGGTGATTGTGGCGGAGCCTGCCAGGCAGCCCGACGAGGCGGAGGCCGCAGCAGGGGGCGTGGCGGTGTTTCCTCCGGCACGCTGTTGCCGCGGCGCGCCGTCACGGCCTGGACACCCGGGCGATCCCTATCGAAGCCAGCCGGCGCCGGATGGTCGGCGGCCAGGCGGGCATGATCACGGACATTGCGCTCGACCTCGCGGCGGCCGGTTGCGTCGACTGACGCGAGTGATCGGTGCGGCGGCTGTGGCGGCCCGGCGGGGCCGGTGCCACCGCCGTCCACGTCAGAGGACGGACGGCGGTATCAGCGGCTCGTGTCGGCGTCACCTTCGTCATTCGGAGGGTCTTCCTGTCTCCTGCCGCCCGGAGGGGAGCCGTCCCCGTGTTCTTCCAGCAGCTCGAGAAGCGCGGCGTCCGCTCGCCTCTGATCTTCCTTCGTCAGCTCGACCGGTGCGTTGTTGTAGACGGTGTAGCGATCTGGATCGATGATGTTGGCGGCCCTCAAGCTGAACGTCAGCAGGGGGCGCCAACCCTTGCGGTGGCCGACCCGCACCTGTATCTGGGCCTTGTAGTCACGGGCCTCCGGGAGGAATCCGGAGAACGGTGCCTCGAACTCGAGGAAGAGCTGTTGCGCTTCTCTGCCGGGCACGACGAATCCGGCGGGCAGCTTCGTCTCCTCGTCCGGCCCCGGTTGGAGCCGGGACGTGGAGGACACCCACAGGAGGGGCAGATGAGAGGCGGGCTCATCGGGGAAGGTCAGGATGAGGTCCTGCACGACGATCGGTTTGGGACCGGTGTTGTGCAGGACGAGCGGCAGTCGTAGGCGTGCCGTGGAACCGTGGACGATCGCCGCGAAGGAATGAGGTTCCCACGCCTTCAGGCGTCCCTGTCGGGCGTTGAGCCACCAGAACGACGCGACGGTGAAGAGCAGTGCGCAGGCTGACACCACACTGGCGCCGGTAAGCGATGAGGACGCGATCTGATCCGCCGCGACCGTCAGCGGAACCACGGATTCAGTCTGCCAGCTCCGCCGTGGGCTCGCTAACAGGACGAGTGGAGGCCGACAGTCCCCCGGAACGGGTCAGAGGCCGGCGAGCAGTACGAGATACCAGGCGACCAGGGCCGCGCATGTCACCGCGGGGAGGAGCTTGGTCAGCCCGTCGCCCTTGCGTACGTGCGTGGTCACGGCACCGGCGAGCAGCATCAGCAGGCCGATGCCGGCCAGGCCGCCGCACAGCGGTACGACCGGGCCGAGGGCCACGCCGATGGCGCCCGCCAGCTCCAGCCCGCCGATGAGCCGGTAGGCCGTGGTGGTGAAGCCGGCGTGGGCGGCCAGCTCGGGCATCGGACCCAGGGCCAAGATCTTGGCCGTGCCCAGCAGGGCGAAGATCAACGCGATGAGACAGGTCAGCGAGGCGGAGAGGATCACGAGACGCCTTCGGGGGTGTGTGGACGGCGGGCCTGGCGGCGTTCGGCTCCCAGGCCGGCGAAGTAGGCGATCAGGTCGGGGTTGTCGACCGCGGAGGGGTTGAGGACCTGCTCGGCGGGTGCGCCCTGGAGGAGGCGCTTGACCGGGACCTCGAGCTTCTTGCCGGTCTTCGTGTGCGGGATGGCCGGTACGGCGAGGATCTCGTCGGGGACATGGCGGGGGGAGGCGCCGGTGCGGATCGCGTCGCGGATCTTCTCGCCCAGGGACTCGTCCAGACCGACCCCGTCGGCGAGGACCACGAAGAGCGGCATCCAGTAGCCGCCGTCGGGTTCCTCCGCACCGATGACGAGGGCCTCGGCGATCTCAGGGAGGCGTTCGACGATGTCGTGGATGTCGGCGCTGCCCAGCCGTACGCCGTTGCGGTTGAGGGTGGCGTCGGAGCGTCCGTGCACGATCACCGAGCCGTGGGAGGTGAGGGTGATCCAGTCGCCGTGCCGCCACACGCCCGGGTAGGCGGAGAAGTAGGCGTCTCGGTAGCGGCTGCCGTCGGGGTCGTTCCAGAAGTACAGCGGCATGGACGGCATGGGCCGGGTGACGACCAGTTCGCCGACCTGGTCGACGACCGGCCGTCCCGTGCCGTCGTACGCCGCGAGCGCCACGCCGAGGTTGGGAGCCGACAGTTCACCCGCCCACACCGGGGTGGTGGGGGCGCTGCCGGCGAAGCCGGAGACGACGTCCGTGCCGCCGCTGGTGGAGGCGAGCTGGACGCCTGCGCCGACGTGGTCGCGGACCCAGGGGTAGGCGGAGGCGGGCAGGGCGGAGCCGGTGGAGCCGATGACGCGGATCGCCGATAGGTCGTGCACGGCGGGGTCGACGCCGAGCTTGGCCATGGCCAGCAGGTACTGGGGACTGGTGCCGAAGACGGTGACCTTGTGGCGGGCCGCCAGCTCCCACAGGACGTCCGGGCGCGCCACCGGCGCGGGGCTGCCGTCGTAGGTGCAGGTGGCGGCACCGGTCAGCAGGGTGGAGACGACCAGGTTCCACATCATCCAGTGGGTGGTGGTGTACCACAGCAAGCGGTCCCCGACGCCCAGGTCGCAGTGCAGGCCGAGGATCTTGAGGTGTTCCAGCAGGACGCCTCCGTGGCCGTGGACGATGCCTTTGGGCAGCCCGGTGGTGCCGGAGGAGAAGACGATCCACAGCGGGTGGTCGAACGGAACCGGGGTGATGGCGAGGTACTCGGTGCGGCCGGCCGCGTCCTCCCAGGGAACCGTCAGCCTCGCGGCCCGGGTCGCGGGCCACGCGAGGCCCAGGTGATCCACGAGGACCGTGGCCTTGAGCGTGGGAAGGGCGGCGGCGAGGTCGAGGGAGGCGGCGCGGCGGTCGTGACGGGTGCCGTTGAAGAGGTAGCCGTCCGCGGTGATGAGCACCGTGGGTTCGAGCTGGGCGAAGCGGTCGGCGGCGGCCTTGGGCGCGTAGTCCTGGCCGCACACGGACCACACCGCGCCCAGGCTGGCTGTGGCGAGGAAGGCGATGACGGCGTGGGGGGTGTTGGGCAGGTAGCCGACCACCCTGTCGCCGTGTCCGACGCCGAGGTCGCGCAGGGTGGCCGCGACGGAGGCGACCTGGGCGCGCAGCTGCCGGCCCGTGATCTCGTAGGCGGCTCCGGTCTCGTCCAGTGCGGTGATCGCGGGGGCGTCCGGATGCAGGTTGCGCAATGCGTGGTGGGCGTAGTTGAGGGTGGCGCCTGGGAACCAGCGGGCGCCGGGCATGGCTTCCTCGGCCAGCACCCGCTCGTACGGAGTGGTGGCGTCGATGTCGAAGTACTCCCACACCGCGGCCCAGAATCCTTCCAGGTCCGTGACGGACCAGTGGTGCAGGGCCTGGTAGTCGGTCGGGTCCGGAATCCCTTCGGCGCCCTGGTGTCGGGCGGCCCAGCGGGCGAAGTCCGCGATGCGGCTGCCGGCGGCCGCTTGGGGGTCGGGCGGCAGGAAGGGCTCAGGACAGGGCGTGGAGTGCGGGGTGGTCATGGTGTGGTGTTCCTCGTCAGGGTGCGGGCCGGGCTTCGGCGGGGCGGCGGGCCGTGTGCAGCAGGGGGGCCCAGGCGGCGGCGTCGGTGAAGTCGCCGGTGCCGGTGGGGACGGTGTCCATCACGACGCGGTCGGGTCGCAGTAGGACGGCGTCCGCCCGGCCGCGTGCCAGCCAGGCGGCCAGCGTGCCGTCGTCGTCCAGGTCGCCGACATGGATCACGGATGCGCCCAGGGCCGTGGCCACGCCCGTCATCCGCGCCGTGGGCGGCAGGGCGGTCAGCACGGCGAAGGAGTCCCCGAGGATGTCGTCGAGGCGCTCTCGCCTGCCGTCGACGATCACCCAGGGTTGCGGGCAGAAGGTGCCGGCCAGGGAGCGGCCGGTCAGCCGGGGGCGGCGTCGTACCAGCGGATTGGCGGCCAGTGCGGGACTGAGGTCGCGGCTCACCGCCGCGGTCACACCGGGGATGCGGCAGGCCGCGCCCACCACGGCCCGGCGGATGGCCGCACCGCGGTCCTGTCCGCCGGTCATGGCCCAGCCGACGGCGACCGCGACACGGATCACGTGGCGGGCGTGCGGCTTGCGCTCCTGCTGGTAGGTGTCCAGCAGTCGGTCGTCCGCGCCCTGCTGAAGGACGCGGGCGAGTTTCCAGGTGAGGTTGCGGGCGTCGCGCAGGCCCGCGCACAGGCCCTGCCCGATGAAGGGCGGGGTGAGGTGGGCCGCGTCGCCCAGCAGGAAGACGCGCCCCCGGCGCCAGCGGTCGGCGAGGCGGGCCCGGAAGGTGTACTGCGCCTGCCGGATCACCTCGAAGTCGTCGCCCCCGCCCCCGTGGGCAGCGGACGGCAGGTCGACCCAGGGGGCGACCAGCTCGCGCAACTGCTCCAGCCCTTCCGGGCCGTCCAAGGTCTCACCTTCGGCCAGCCGGAACTCCCAGCGGTAGCGGTCCTCGCCGACTCGCATGAAGGTGGCCGGGCGGGTGGGGCAGCATATCTGCTCGGCGCCTTCCCAGGTGCGCACCGGGAGGCTGGTGCGCACGTCGATGACCCGCCAGCTCTCCTCGAAATGCAGGTCCTCCCACACGGCGCCGATGGCGTCGCGGGTGACGCTGCCCGCGCCGTCGCAGCCGAGGACGGCGTCGGCCCACACGTGCTCGTCCTCGTCGCTGCCGTCGCGGCGGAAGGTGACCCGGACCGGAGCCGTTCCGTCGGTGTCCTGGCTGACGGACACGACCTCCACCCCGCTCCGCACCTCGCACTCGGGGCGACGGGCCAGGGCGTCACGCAGCAGCCGTTCCAGCTCTGGCTGGTCGAACATGCTGGTCTGCGGGAAGCCGTGGTGGCCGTGCAGGGACCGTGGGAACTCGGCGATCACACGGCGCCGGGCGTCCAGCAGCCGCAACCCGGGCGCCGGCCTGGCGATGGAGGCGAACTCCTCGTGGACGCCTACGCTCTGCAGGATCCGGCGAACCTCGTCGTCCACGACGACGGCGCGCGGCAGGGGGTAGACGTCCCGGTGGCGTTCGAGGAGCAGGCTGGGCACTCCGTGCCGGGCGAGCAGGAGCGCGGCCGTGACTCCGACGGGTCCCGCGCCGATGATCACTACCGGTCTCCGGGATGCGGCGCTCACGTCGCGTCCGCCACAGCGGTCCGCTGCTCGCCCAGGTCGATCCGCCCGTCGGGGGTGGCGATCGAGGCGGTGACGAGGTCACCATCGCGCAGATACCGGGGGTTCTTGGCCTGGCCGTTGAAGAACGCCTTCCACTTCAGCGCGGGCGGCAGCAGCGCGGCGATCTTCTCGACCGGCTTGGGCGGGGCCTTGAGGGCGGTGCCGCCGGGCGTACCGGTCAGCAGCAGGTCGCCCGGGTCGAGGGTCTGGAAGCGGGCGAGCAGGGTGAGCGCCTGCGCGGGCCGCACGATCATGTCGGCCAGGGTGCGGTCCTGACGCGTTACGCCGTTCACCGACAGCCGCAGTCGCAGGTCGATCAGACGGTCGAAGTCCTCCGGCTCCAGCAGGGCCAGGTACGGACCCGTCGGCGTGAAGGTCGGGTAGGACTTGCTCTCGTAGAACTGGGTCTTGGTCAGCTGGACGTCGCGGGCGCTGACGTCGTTGGTGAGGACGAGCCCGGCGACGTACGAAGGAAGGTCCTGCTCCTCCACAACCGTGCCCACCGGGAGCGTGGCGCCCATGACGAGGCCGAGTTCGACTTCGTAGTCGAGGAAGTTCACGTGTGCCGGGCGGACGATCGTGTCGTGCGGGCCGCTGACCGAGCCGGACGCCTTGCGGAAGAAGGTGGGCGGTATGTCGCCGGTGAACCCGGAATCCTTGGCGTGGCTGCGGTAGTTGACCATTTGGGCGACCACCCGGCAGGGGGTGGTGACCGGGGGCAGTGCCACCAGGTCGGCGACGGGTGTGCCGCTCTCGTCGGAGGCGGTGGCCTCCTGGACGGCGGCCCGGTCGGCGAGCAGTTCGGCGGTGGTGACCGCCTTGGTCTCGATGCGGACGGCGCGCTCGTTTCGGACGGCCCACCAGCCGTCGGGGGTGCGCAGCACGTTGGTGCTCATGAGCTCATCGCTTTCATCAGGCCCAGCAGGCGTGCGGGGTCGAGTTCGTTGTCGTCGCGCAGGGCCGTCATGACCTCGCGGAGCTTGGCGGGGGAGGGGCTGGCGCCCAGGAAGTCGCGGGTGACGGGCGGCCCCCACTGGGCCAGGCCGCTCGCCGACATCGGTGCCCATCCGGGTTCGAGGTCGCAGGAGAACAGGTCGCCGTCGGCGAAGTGCTCCAGCATGAAGTGGTCGGGGTCGCGCCAGTAGTCGAAGAGCTGGCTGCCCTGGATGTGCCGGCCGATGCCCCAGCTGCGCTGGTAGCCGCGCTCGGCCAGGTACTCCCCGCCGGCGGCGATCGCGTCGAGGTCGGTGACCTGGTAGGCGGAGTGGACGTAACCGGTGCCCGGCCCGAGATGCAGGGCCAGGGTGTGGTGGTCCACGGGCAGGCTGCCCTGGTCGCAGCGGATGAACGCCATGGTCGGCCCGCGCCGGCGTTGCCCGTCCAGGAACAGGAAGTCGGACACGATCATCCCGAGGGTGTCCAGGTACCAGTCCAGCGTGCGGGTGAACGTCCGCGTCTCCAGCACCACATGGCCGAGGCGCTGGATGCGGGACGGCTCACGGGGCGGGCGCTGGGTGGTGTTCGTACGACGGCCTTCGATGCCGGTGTTGAGGATCAGCGGCTGCTGCCCGGGCAGCGCGGGAAGCGGTTCGGCGCAGTGCACCACCCGGACCGGGAGTCCCGAGGGATCGAGCAGGGCGACCGACCGGCCGCCGCCGGGGACGTCGATGTCCCGGACGGTGTGGCCGACGGCAGCGGCCAGCCGGTCCACATCGGTCCGCTCGGCCGCGCGGAACGCCGGCCCGAGGAAGCGGGAGGCGCGGCCGCGCCGGATGACCATGCAGGGCGAGCCCGCGAACGTGCCGCGCAGCCACAGCTCGTGATCGGTGCGGGCGGCGATCGCGAAGCCGAAGTCGCGGGCGAACACCTCGGCCCGGTCCAGGTCCGGCTTCTCGAACTCCAGCCAGGCCAGATCCGCCACTTTGATCACGGGGTTCCGGGAGCGGCCGGGGTGTTCGCCGCGTAGGGCGCCCTGCTCACTGTGGAGGTCTTGGTGGGGCGTCAGAGGACCGCCCTTGTTAACGGGGATGTGGGACATGGTGTCCTCCAAGCAACACTGCCGTAATGAGGAAATCATCAACTCTGCCGTTTCTCTCCGTCAATAGGTGCAGCCCAAATAATTGAGGATCTCATCAGTAATGGCAGGGTCATCGTTGCGACGGTTACACTGGGCGCTATGCCGACGTCAGCCCCGCCCAAGAACCGCTTCGAGCGACGCCGTGCCGAGACCCGTCAGGCGCTCGTCCGTGCGGCCCGGCAGATCCTCGCGGAGACCGGGGACACCAGCGCAAGCATCCAGGCCATCGCCGAGCGCGCCGATGTGGGCTTCGGGTCCTTCTACAACCACTTCGAGTCGAAGACGGAGCTGTTCGACGCGGCGGTGTCGGACGCCCTGGAGGAGTTCGGGCAGGTCATCGATGCGCGCGTGGAAGGCATCGACGACCCGGCCGAGCTGGTCGCGGCCGGCTTCCGGCTCACCGCCCGGATGGCCGACTCCCACCCGGAACTCATGCGAATCCTGCGCGACCGCGGCTTGGCCCACATCCACTCCGACAGCGGCCTCGCCCCACGCGCCCTGCGCGACCTGGAGATCGGCATCGCCTCAGGCCGCTTCACCTGCGGCAACGCGACCACCGCCCTGTCCGCCCTGGGCGGCACCCTGCTGTCCCTGGTGGCTCTGCGGCTGGACCGCCCGGACCTCGACGGCGACGAGGCCGCCTCCGACCTGGCCGAGATGGTCCTGCGCATGCTCGGCCTCGCTGCGGACGACGCCCACGAGGTCACCCGGCGCCCGCTGCCCGATCTCGCCCGATGATCTCCTGCACCTGAAGCGCGGCCCTCTGTGGTGCTACGTCGGCGGCGACGAGGAACGCGGTTGCCGCGGCCTCGCCCGTGGGGTCGGTCCACGGGCATGCGGCGTTCTCCTCGGCGAGGGCCAGCATGAGTGCCTCCAGTGCTTGGGCGAGCACGGGTGCTGGAAGGTGGTCCGCGAAGACGCCTTCGCGCTGACCGCGCCGTAGGGTTGCGACGGCTTCTGCGCGGGCCGGTGCGGATCGCGTCCTCTCCCAGGTGGCGCCGTCCCAAGGTGATGAGCATGCGGTAGTGGTCGCCCACCGTCCATGCCGCCAGCACCATCCGTGTCATCGCCTCGACCGGGTCGGCATCCGCGGTACGGGCTCTGGCGAACGCCTGCCGGAGTTCATGGCCTGCTTCCTGTGTCAGGTCGGCGATCAGCGCATGCCGGCTGGGGAAGTGTCCGTAGAAGGTGCGCCGGGCGACGCCGGCCGCCTGAGCGATGCTGTCGAGACTCGTGTCCGGGTCTTCCCGCAGTTTCTGCCGGGCGGTGGCGAGGATGCGCCTGTGGTTGGAGTGAGCGTCCTTGCGCTGCGGAGTACGGCCCGGGGTGTCGGTCGTCTGCATGGTTTTGTCTCTCCGCGGTTGCCGGGAAGCCGTGGGCGCCGGTGTTCCCTCACGCACCGGCGCCCACTCACCCCTGCCCAGGGTGGCTTGGTGTCCTGCTGACGGGCGTCAGGGGACGAGGATGAGGCGGATCGGGTCGCCGGTCTTGTTCTCCAGTCGGTGGACGGCGTCGGCGGCTTCGATGAGCGGGATGTGGTCGGTGATGGAGGGGGCGAGGTCGAGGCGGCCGGCCGCGGTCAGCTGTACCAGCTCGGAGACGGACTCGGGGAAGCCGCCGTAGTGGCCGCGTACCTGCTTCTGCAGGTAGTTGAAGGTCAGGCCCTCGGTGATGGTCAGTGGCCGGGGGGTGATGCCGACCAGGATGAGGGAGCCGCCGAGGCCGAGTACGGAGGCGGCCTGGTCGCGGACGGCGGGTACGCCGGCGCAGTCGAAGGCGAAGTCGAGGCCGCGTCCGCCGGTGGCTGCGCGGACCTGGTCGGTGAAGTCGGGGGCTGCCGGGTCGAGTGCGAGGTCGGCGCCGAAGGCCAGGGCGCGTTCGCGGGCGCTGGGCAGCGGGTCGATGGCGATGATGGGTGCGGCGCCGACCAGGCGGGCGAGGCGTACGTTGTGGGCGCCGACTCCGCCGACTCCCCAGACGCCGACGGACTGGGCGGGACGGACGCCGGCGGTGGCGACGACGGCGGCGTAGGGGGTGGAGACGGCGTCGGGGATGATCGCGGCCTGGTCGAAGGGGAGGCTGTCGGGGATGGGGATGAGGGTGTCCTCGCGGGCGATGACGTACTGGGCCCAGCCGCCGTCGTAGTCGATGCCGGCGGTGAGCATCTGGGTGCAGGGGCGGTGGCGCACGCATCCGGCGCACGTGCCGCAGGTCTTGCCGGCCTCCAGGGTGACGCGGGTGCCGGGGGTCAGGCCGCGCTTGAGGTCGGGGCCGAGTGTGTGGACCACGCCGGAGACCTCGTGGCCGACGGTGATGGTGTCGGAGGTGGCGAAGAGGGGGACGAGGGAGCCGTCGAGGAGGTGGACGTCGGAGAGGCAGACGCCGGCGGCCTTGACCTCGATGAGGACCTCGCCCGGGCCCGGCACGGGGATCGGGACCTCTTCCACGGCGAACTTCTTGCTGTCCAGGTGGAAGCGTCCGGCGAGCATGGTGTCCATGAAGGTCTGCTTTCTGTGACCGGCACCGCCCGATGAGCCGGGACGCTGGGTGCCATGGGGTGCGTGAGGGGCTGGTGGTGGCCGGGAGGCGTGCGGAGTGGCAGGAGGGGGCCGCACGCCTCCCGGCGGCTGGGGGTCGGCGCGCCTTGACGGCGTGCGGCGGTCAGGCGAAGACGTCCTGCTGGTAGCGCTCGTCCGCTTCGAGCTGGGCGAGCCACTGTTGGGCGGTCTCGTCGTCGCTGCCGGTCTTTTGGCGGTGGATGGCGGCGAGGGCCTCGCGGACGGCGGGGGCCATGCGGCGGCCGTCACCGCAGACGTAGATGTTGGCGCCGTCCTGGATGGCCTGCCACACCGTGTCGGCGGCGTGGGCGATGGCGTTCTGTACGAACCGGGCCGGGTGGCCGGTCACCGCGGAGTAGGCGGTGTGGATCTGGGCGATGCCGGCCTGCTCCCAGTTCTGCATCTCCTGCTTGTAGAAGTAGTCGTGCTCGGGGTGGCGGCAGCCGACGAAGACCTGGGACAGGCCGACCTGGGTGCCGTTGGCGTGCTGTGTCGCCCGCTCCTCCAGGAAACCGCGCAGCGGCGCGATGCCGGTGCCGGGGCCGATGAGGATCAGGGGCGTGGCGGGGTCGGCGGGCGGGGCGAAGGTGGGGGAGGGGACGCGGACGTAGCCGTAGACGACGTCTCCGGGCTGGAGGCCGGCGATGTAGGCGGAGCAGGTGCCGCGGTACTGGCCGTCGCCGGACAGGGCCGGGCCCTCCAGCAGGCCGACGGTGAGACGGACGTGGCGCGGGTTGGCCTGCGGGGCGGAGGAGATGGAGTAGAAGCGCGGGCGGATGGGGCCCATCATCTCCAGGAACACCGCCAGCGGCAGCTCGACGGCCGGGAAGCGCTCCAGCAGGGCCAGCACGGAGATGCGCTTGCCGAGGATCTCCTTGCTGTAGCGCTCCTCGGCTTCCTGGGTGTCGGCGGTGTAGGCCTGGAGCTGCGGCCGGGTCCACGGGCACTCGGTGTGCTCGGCGAGCGTCTGGATCTGGGAGCGGGTGGCCACGTCCTGCAGTTCGAGGAACTCGGTGAGCAGGATGCCGGCGGTGACCGGGGTGCCGACCGGCAGGTGGGTGCGGCCACCGGCCGGCTGCTCCAGCCGGAGCACCTGGTCGTAGTCGACGCCGAGCCGCCTCAGTGCGCGCTCCACCAGGGCGAGTTCGTTCTTGGCGAAGACGGCCAGGTGGTTGCCGGTGTCGTAGGTGACGCCGTCGGGCAGCTCGACGGTGATGGACTTCGCGGACGGGCGCGGCGGCTCGATGGCGAAGTCCCACAGGCCGGTCGCGTCGGCCACGAGTTCCTCGTTGGTCACCACGGTGAGCGGGTACGCCTGCTCGGAGACGATGGCGGGGCGCACGTCGGACTCGGTGAGCAGCTGGACCTGGTAGCGGGGGCCGCTGGCCTGGGAGGTGTCGGCGGCGTACTCCTCGGCCAGGGTGGCCCACAGGTTGTCCATCCACCGTGTGGCCATGCCGTCGAAGTCACCGGCGGCGTCCGCGATGCCGCGCTCGACGATGGGGGTGGCGCCGGCGGCCAGCAGACCTTCCTCGATCCGCTTGGGGAATGCCTGGTAGGTGGCCACCCACTGGGTGTTGCCGGCGCCCAGCAGCGCGTACCGCACGTTGGACAGTGAGCCCTCGGGCAGTCCGGCGGCGAGCAGGTCGTCGAAGCGCTGGGCGTTGTCGGGGGCCTTGCCGTTGTAGCTGGCGGCGACGACGGCGAGCAGGCCCTCGGTGGGCAGGTTGTCGCCCAGCTCGTCCAGGCTGATCAGGGTGGTGCCGAAGCCGGAGCGCTCGCCGCGGTCGGCGATGGTGCGGGCCAGGTCCTCGCACGAACCCAGGCTGGAGCCGTAGGCGACGGTCAGGTTCACCCCCACACCGCTGACCGCTGCCTGGGCCTGGGTGTCGTCGGTCTGCAGGTCCGCGGCGCCGA
Source organism: Streptomyces sp. NPDC001393 (assembly GCF_053597455.1). Lineage (NCBI taxonomy): Bacteria > Bacillati > Actinomycetota > Actinomycetes > Kitasatosporales > Streptomycetaceae > Streptomyces > Streptomyces sp. NPDC001393. Next base: position 133,459 of record NZ_JBSFIH010000020.1, on the reverse strand, counting down.
AGACGGTGCGCTCGTGCTCCTGACGACGGCGGACGATCAGTTCGAAGTTGCCGGGCTTGCGCGTCAGCGCCTCCCGCACGTCCATCGCGTAGTCGCTGGTGTCGGAGAACTTGAACTTCTGCAGCACCAGCGCGAGGGCCAGGCGGGCCTCGGTGAGCGCGAACTGGCGGCCGATGCAGGCACGAACGCCGTTGCCGAACGGCTTGTAGGCGTGCGGGTGCTGCGCGGCGCGGTTCTCCGGCAGCCAGCGGTCGATGTCGAACTCGTCGGGACGGTCCCACGCCTTGGGGTGGGTGTGCAGCGGGCCTTCCAGGATGCTGACCCGTGTGCCCTTCTTCAGCTCGTAGCGGCCGCCGATGACGGTGTCGTCGATGGGCGCCTTGGCGATCATCGGGATGGGAGCCCACAGGCGCAGGGTCTCCTCCAGGATCCGCGGGATGACGTCCAGCTGCATGATCGTGTCGTAGTCCGGGACGGTGTCGCCGGGCAGCAGGCGGTCCACCTCGGCGTACGCCTGGGCCAGGACATGCGGGTTGCGCATCAGCGAGTACGTGGCGAACGACAGCAGACCACTGGTGGTTTCATGCCCGGCGATCAGGAACGTCAGCACCTGGTCACGCACGTTGTCGACGTCCAGCCGCTTGCCGGTCTCCGGGTCGGTGGCCTCAAGCATCAGGCCCAGCAGGTCGTCCTCAGCGCTGCCCTTGCCCTCCTGGCGCTCCTTGATCACGCTCTCGACCAGCTCGCGCATCACCTGGATGTTCTCGCCGTACTTCTTGGCATCGGCCCTGCGCAGCTTGGTCATCATCGGCAGCTCCTGAGAGCGCCGCATCGACTCGGTCAGCGCGCCCAGCATCGCGTTGAGGAACGGGTGCAGCTCCTCCTTGTCGAAGGAGTCGAACCGGTAGCCGAACCCCGACAGGGCGATGGTGTCCAGCGTCAGGCGGGTGTAGTCGTCGGTGATGTTGACCGGCTTCCCTTCCCGGCGCTCCCACTTGCCCGCCAGGTTCTGGGCGATCTCCAGCATCTGCCCGAAGTAGTTCCTCATGGCCCGCTGGCTGAAGGCCGGCAGCAGGATCCGGTGTGCCCTGCCCCATTCCTCTTCGTGCTGGTGGGCGGTGAACAGGCCGGCGCCGGCGAAGTCCCGGATGTGGTGCAGCGGCGTCTTGTCGATCTGCTTGAAGAACCGCGTCTCGTCGCTGACCTCGGCCACCAGGTCCGGGTCGTAGACGAAGACCTGCTCGATGCCGGCGATGTCCATGCCGTAGATGCCCTCGGGGAACTGCTTGGACAGCTCACCGAAGTACGCAACCGGGTTGGTGTCGGGGATCTGCGGCGTGTTGCCGAGGAGGGGGATCCCCCGCGGGGACCGGATGGGGCGAAGGTCGTTCGCGGTGTTCGTGGTCATGTCTTGCTCCTCTGCGGAGGGGGTGGAGGGGGATGGGCAAGGGCGCGCTGCGTAGGTCGATGCCGTGGCGCCGTACGGAAACATACGCCGTATGGAATTGGAACCATACGCGGTACGGAAAGTGGAGTGCAACCCCGGGAGCCCAGGTGGGGCTGTGGTGAAGCTCATTTCCATACCTCGTACGGAACGGGTACCGTACGAGGTATGGAAAAGAAGGTGAGACGTCCCCCGCGGGGAACGAGGAAGAGAGACGTGCCTCTGACCGAGGCCGGGATCTATGCCGCCGCCCTGCGGCTCATCGACGAGGACGGGGTCGAGGCGCTCACCATGCGCAAGCTCGCGACCGTGCTCGACGCGAACCCGATGTCGCTGTACCACCACGTGCCGAACAAGGAAGCCGTGCTGCGCGGCGTGACGAGAATGGTGGGCGCCCAGTTCCGCACCGTGACACTGGAGGACGCCCCCTGGCAGGAGCGGATCCGCCTGCTCGCCACGGACTTCCGGACCCTGGCGCACCGTCACCCCAAGCTGCTGGCGTACTCGTTCAGCCACCAGCCGGACTTCATCCAGCCCAACGACCCGTTCTGGACCGCACTCACCGCTATCGTGGCCGCTGCCGGTGTGCCGCAGTCAGAGGTCTCGGAGATCGCCGCGCTGATGGTCGCCGTCGTAGTCGGTGTCCTCAGCGCCGAACTCAACGGCTCGCTCCACCAGTGGGCGAACCTCACACCCCCCGGCCCCGACATCGACGAAGAGGAAGCCGCGGACGCATATCCCGGCCCTGCGGCTGCAGCGCATGAAGGCCCTGACCAGGACCACATGTTCCGCCTCGTGCTGGACACGCTGATCACGGGCCTGGAAAGCCGGCTCACCGGCGATCGTGACGGCCAGGGCACGGACCGCTGACCCGATCATCCTGAGGCGCTGTGCCCCAGGCACTCGCACCTGAGCCGCGCCCGCAGTCGGGCGACGCCAGGGCTGCGACACGGTGGAGCCACCCCCGTGACATCGGGGAAGACCGCCCGGCGGGGTGGTTCCACAAATCCTGCACGGCAGCCCTATGCCGACGCTGCGTGCAAAGGGCGCGTGTTCGTAAACCTTTCTGAGGCAGGAAATCGTCGGCCTCGTCGAGCTGCATAACCGCGCCTCCGTTCACTGAGGCGGGCAGCCGCCGACTGCTCCCGCCCGTGAACCGAAGTGGCGCCCCGTACCGGATGAGCCCTACCCGATCTCTCGATCCGTTTTTTCTCTCTTCCTCCATCCCCCACCGCTGTCTGTAGGGCTGCCCCCCATGTCCCAGAACGCCACCGCCGCTGCTCGCGGCGCCGAGACCGCACCTGAGAATGTGCCCGATCGCTCGCATCAGGGGCGCTGGTGGATTCTGCTGGTCGTTTCGCTGTCCATGCTGATGGGTGTCCTCGACGGCACCATCGTGAACATCGCCCTGCCGTCCGCCCAGCACGACCTGGGCTTCTCCGACGCCTCTCGGCAGTGGGTGGTCACCGCCTACGCGCTCGCCTTCGGCAGCCTGCTGCTACTCGGCGGCCGGGTCACCGACCTGGCCGGGCAGAAGGTGACCGCGGCGTGCTGACCCAGTACCTGGACTGGCGCTGGACCATGTACGTCAACGTGATCTTCGCGGGGGTGGCGTTCGTCGGTGGAGCGGCCCTGCTGCACCGCACCCCGCGCGATACGTCCTCGAAGCTCGATGTCCCCGGCACCGTGCTGGTCACCATCGGGCTGTTCTGCCTGGTCTACGGATTCTCGAACGCCGAGACAAACGGCTGTGGCCCGGCCGCGACCTGGGGCATGCTGGCGGTCGGCGCCCTACTGGTGGCCGTCTTCGTGTGGTGGCAGAGCAGGGCGGCGCGGTGCACGACGCCCACGAGCACTTCATCACCGCTGCCCTGCTAGACATCCCCGATCAGGGCCCGCAGGCCGAGAAGCTTAGCTGCGGCCATCCCCCGCCCCGGCTGATCTGTGGAGATCAGGTGACCGTCCTGTACTCCCGCCGGCCCGCGCCCCCGTTGGGCCTGTGCGCCCTCTGCGTCCGGAAGGAGAGCACCGACCCGTTCACCTTGGAACCTGGTGACATGGTGCTGCTCTACACCGACGGCGTGATCGAAGCCCGCTCACCCGCCGGAGCCTTCTACCCGCTCGCCAACGGGTTGCCTTCTTCCCCGCCTCAAGCCCCGACGCGCTGCTGCACCACATTCACCACGACCTGCTCGAATACACCGCAGGGCGACTCACCGACGACGACGCTTTCCTGATCATCCCACGCACCCCCTCGCGTCATCTGCACCGGCCGCACCTCATGTCCGGCGCCGAGGGAACTGCCTTGCAACGAGACCCGTTGGACGCCGGCCGCCATGGCCGAAGCATCCGGTCGCGCGAGAACCCTCAGCGCAAGGGTGAGTCGGCGGTGGGCGTCAGTGCGGTCTCGGTGACGCCGACGATCTGGCCGAGGTCGAAGCCCTCCATGTCGGCGCGGAATTCCGGGCTGGCCAGATACGCCAGTAGCCGCTCCTGCACGTCGTCGCCGTCCCGGTAGGAGACGAGGGCGTACAGCTGGGGCGTCTCACTGCCGGGAGCCGCGGGTACCGTCCAGACACCGTGCGTGGTGATCCGGTGCTTCGCCATGCCGGGAATGTGCTTGGACCAGATGTTCGCGTAGGCGACGAGCGCCTTGCGGCTGCACAGCGTGTAGACACGAAGCTGGTACTGGGACATGGACAGTCGATCCTTTTCTGTCTGAGCATGGATGATCAGTGGTCAGCTTTGCGAGAGCAGGTATGCCAGTTCGGCGTCCCAGTCGATGCGCTCCGACTCGGTGCCTCGTGGCACCACGGTCTCCGTGCGCTCCAGGAAGGTCTTGACGTCGTGTACGGGGACCTCGACAAGGGCGGTGCCCGCGCGAGACCCGAGAGCGATGTACATCGCGGGGTCACCACGGTTGGCGGCCGACCAGATCCGGCTGTCGCCATGACCTGCGCAACCGTTCAGGCCGTCGGCCAGAAGGTCACGTCCCAGGACCCATTCGACCGGCTCGTGGCTGTGGATGAAAAAGGCGGCACGGACGACGTAGGGATCAGCAGGCTCGTACCGCAGCCGCATGCACAAGGGCTGTGAGTAGGTGCGCGAGACGACGAGCTGCGCGGTCACGGCCCGAACCACGGTCCTCGAAGACTCCATGGGCATTCACTCCAAGGCACCCCCCTTGCCTCGGCTGCGCCCCGGCGCTCGTGGCGACAAGCACGCATCGCATCAGGAGGTGTTCAGCAGGGCCCGGGCGCCGGACAGTATCGGCGGACCGCGCGGGTCGTGGCGTCGCGGCAGTGGGGCGACGCGCGCCTGTGGCACGAGGTGGTGCCGCAGGCAGGTTCAGAGGGGAGCAGGGAGCAGGCCCTCGCTGGATCACCCGCCCGGGCGGCGGGCAGGGGACCGCTGATCCGTGACCAGCGGTCGCATCCCTGCCGCCGACAGGCATCAAGGCGAGGGGTACAGCCTCCGCTCAGGGCACAGGCGGGACCTGTCTTACCGGTCACCGTGGTTCCGGTCGTAGTGGTCCCATCCGTAGGAGTCCCAGCCACCGTGGTTCCGGTAGTAGTGGTCCCAGCCGAAGTAGTCCCGGTGACCGCGGTTCCAGTCGTGGTGGTCCCAGCCCCGGCCGTCGCTCTCGTAGCGGTTCCAGTCGTGCCGGTAGGACCTGTCGGACTTCCATCCGCGCCGCTCATCGTCCCAGCGGTAGCAGCGACCGTCGCGGCTGTGCCAGAGGGAGCCGGCGACATGGTCGTCGTGGTGCCAGCCCCGCTTTCCGTCCCAGCAGTAGCCCTGCTCGATCAGGTAGCCCACGCCGTGGTCCCAGCGGTAGTCGGTGGGGTTGACCTCGGCCGACCGCTGGACGTGCACGGAGGCGGGAGTCGCGGCCGAAGCGGTGCCCCCGGCACCGACAACGGCGACACCCGCGACCGCCACGGAGGAAACGGCGGCAGCAATCCGCTTCGTGAGCTTCTTCATGGTCTTTCCTTCCGGTTGGTGCGGTCTGCACCAACGGCTGCTTTTGCAGGCGATGTGTGGCGCCTGGCGTTGTGTGGCGTTGTCCGTCAAGCAGTTCCATACGTTGTATGGAATTACCCTGCCAGGATAACCATACGACGTATGGAAATGGGGCGGCGGTGACAGTGACTCGGGTCACCCGGACCACCTGGCCGAAGGGATGTACCTGAACGCCTCTCAGCAACTGGGAGGTGGTTGCCGGGAGTTCGTCTCCTTCCCCCCTCACCCTGCCGGCCCGAATACCGGCTCTCCATCACAAGGCATGCAGGGATTCGGCTCTGGCCCCATGCTGGAGAGGAGGGGGGTGTGACAACGGAGGAAGGCGTGGTGGAGATGCGGACCGTTGTCGACCTCACACGCTGCCAGGGCTATGCACAGTGCGTGTTCCTCGCCCCGGAGGCGTTCGAGCTGCATGGCGACGAGGGGCTGCTGTACGCCACGGCCGTCCCGGACGACCAGGTGGAGCGGGTACGTCAGGCCGCGGCCGCGTGCCCGGTGCAGGCGATCCTCCTCGGGGAAGAGGTGAGCACCGGTGCCCGGTGACCTGAAAGACGGCCGTATCGTCATCGTCGGCGCGTCGCTGGCCGGGCTGAGAGCCGCGGAGGCGCTGCGCGAGGAGGGCTTCACCGCATCCCGAGCAGTTGGACCGGCTGCGCCGCGACCCCGAACTGCTGCCGCTAGCAGTGGAGGAACTGGTGCGTAGCGAGCCCCCGGTCCACATGCGCGAGCGCATGCCGCACGCCGACATCGACGTCGCCGGCACCAAGATCCCGCAACACGCGTCCGTCATTCTGGTGCTGACCTCAGGCAACCGCGACCCCATGCGGTTCCACGAACCCGACCGGTTCGAACTCACCCGCCCAGACAACCAACACCTCGGCTTCGGCAGCGGTATCCACCTCTGCTACGGCGGACCCTGCCCGGATCGAGGCATACATCGCGCTCAGCGCGCCGCTTCTCCACCTCGGCAGCGCCCGCCTGGTCGAGGACCTGCCCCCCTACCGCCAGAACGCCATGCTCCGCGGCCCCCGCCACCTGTCCATCCGACTGTGAAGCCGCGTCGCCAGCAGACAGCACATCGTCTTCACGCCGCAGCGGGAAGGGGTCGCCGGGCGAGGTCACGGGCCTCGTCCGCGGAGACGCCAAGCATGTGCAGGAGCGTCTCGGCCATCTTTGCGGCTGCATGGTCCCTGTCGGCCTCGGGCTGATGGAGCCAGAGCTGCAGGAGCGCCAGCAGGCTGCCGTTCAGCACGGTCAAGGCGATCATCGGGTCGACCACGGTGAAGCGGCCAGAAGTCATGCCCTGCTCCACGTCGTGTCTCGCGCGCGGAGCCAGTCCGCAGCCGGCGCATATGCGGCCGAGCTCGCTGTGGCAGAGAATCCGCATGATCTCCGGGTGTGAGCTGGCCATGCGTGCGCTGAGCCGCATAGCGGCGGCGAGGCGCTCGGCGGGGTCGTCGACGCCGTACAGATGTTTGTCGACGGCTCGGGCGAACTCCTCCAGTGCATCGGCCACGGCTGCGTCGAACAGGTCCGGCTTGGACGTGAAGTGGTTGTAGAACGAGCCGAAGCCCACGTCGGCGAGTTCCGCGATGGTTCGGATGCTGGCGCTCGTATCGCCCGAATCGGCCAGGAGCTGCCGCGCGGCGCGGACGAGTGCCTGCCGGGTCTCGGCCCGACGGCGTTCGAATCGATTCCTGGGTGAGGCTGACATCGGCATACACCGCACACAAGGTCACCAGTTCTGATGAATTCATCATCGCGCTGCCGCTGCGAATTGTCCAGCCTGAACCTCGCCGGACCCCAACTTCGCCGCCCAGGGGTCAGTGATTGCAGCGGCGACAGAGGTCGCCCCGCGTTCCCCGTCGCGCTTGCATGGCCACATTTGATTGAACGATCAGTTTCGGGGGCCTTGACGATGAAGCGGTCGTATCTGACTATTTCATCAGAAGTGGGCAAAATGGTGCAAAGGTGGCGGATGCCGGGCTGTGGGTCACAGGGCAGCGGCGGAGGTCGCCCGCTGCACCGCAAAGGCTCCCGCTACCCCCGGGGGCTCCGCCTCCTGCCCATCACCGTCCACCACGGCTACAGACCGGGCGGCCGCGCCCACATGCCGGCACTCCCTCACCTCCGAACTGAAGGGGATCAACCACGATGACGCATACCGACCACACGCCACTCGCCAAGCCGGTGAGCCCCGGCGAGATACCGGACTCGGCGATAGCGGTGATCAATGCGGACGGGACGGTGGCGGCGTGGACGCAGGCCGCTGAGCGACTTGTCGGGTACTCGGCCGCGGAAGTGGTGGGCCGATCCGCCGCGCACGTGCTACCGCCCCCTGAGGAGGCCCGAATGGCTTCGCTGTTCGCCGAGCAGCGCCGTGCCCAAAGTGGCTGGTCCGGCACCGCCGCGGTCCGCCACCGCGACGGCCACACGCTCAAGATGTCGCTGCGGGTCTCGCTGTTGTGGGGACAGGACGCCGGAACCCGGTGGCTGGTATCCGTGACCGACATAGGCGCCCTGTCCTCGGAGCCTGCCAACGGACCGGTGCGTGAGTCGCTCCTAGCCCATGCACCGATCGGCATCGTGGTGTATGACCCACAGTTGCGCTGTACCTGGGTGAACGACGCCATGGAGCGCCACGACGGCATTCCCCGTGACCGGCGCTTCGGACGCCGTCTGAAGGACTCGCTGCCCGCCGTGGAGGCCGAAGCGCTCGAGGTGGTGATGCAGCAGGTGCTGCAGAGCGGTACCACCATGGTCCACGAATACCGGGCGTGGCCGCTGTCGGACGGGCGCCGTGAACATGCGTTCTCGGCCTCGTTCTTCTGCCTCCAGGACGCGGACGGCACGCCCCTGGGAGTGTGCTCCATGACCGTGGATGTCACCGGGAACCGGCGGGCGCGCGAACGCCTGGCCATCCTCAGCGAGGCGAGTACGCGCATCGGCAGCACCCTCGACGTCATGCAGACCGGGCAGGAACTGGCCGAGCTCGCCGTGCCCCTGCTGGCCGACCACGCCCTCGTCGATCTGGTCGAGTCGGTTCCCTTTGGCGTGGAACCCTCGGCACGGATCGGCACGACGAGCAGCCGCCCGCCGCTGCTGCGCCGTGCTGGTCTGGCCTCCATCGACCTGGGACTCCTGGAGTTGCCGTGGGTGCGGGAAGAGGTGATCCACACCCACCCGAGCTCATCGTTCGCCGTCGCCCTGCGCACGGGCAGGTCTCACCTGGAGCCGGTGCTCGACACCCAGGCCGGTCCGTGGGTCGACCACGACCCGGTGCGGGCGCAGAAGGTGCGGGACAGCGGCGTCCACTCCTTGATGGTCGTGCCCATCCGTGCGCGGCGCTGCGTGCTGGGCCTGGCGCTGTTCGGCCGCTCCGAGGAACAGACGCCGTTCCAGGAGGACGACCTGCTCCTCGCCGAGGAGCTCGTCACCCGGACCGCGCTCAGCCTGGACAACGCCCTGCAGTATGCGCGCGAGCGCACCGCGGCCCTCACGCTGCAACGCGACCTGCTGCCCCACCGGGTGCAGGGCGGCGCCGCCGTCGAGGTCGCCTCGCGCTATGTGCCGGCGGACATGGACCACGGCGTGGGCGGTGACTGGTTCGACGTGATCGAGCTGTCCGGTGCCCGGGTGGCCCTGGTCGTCGGCGATGTGGTGGGACACGGCATCAACGCCGCGGCGACCATGGGCAGGCTGCGCACCGCCGTGCGCACGCTCGCGGACCTCGACCTGCCCCCGGACGAACTGCTGACACACCTCGACGACACGGTCCGGCGGCTGAACGACGAGGACACCGACGACACCGACCAGGCCCCCGCGGTGGTGGGCGCCACCTGTCTGTACGCCGTCTACGATCCGGTCACCCGGCGGTGCACCATGGCGCGGGCCGGGCATCCGCCGCCCCTGATCGTCGGCGCACAGGGCCGGGTCACCGTCCCTGACCTGCCCGCCGGAGCCCCGCTCGGCCTCGGTCTCGGCCTGGTCCCCTTCGAGTCCGTGGAACTGGAACTGCCCGAAGGAAGCGTGCTCGCCCTCTACTCCGACGGGCTGGTCGAGTCCCGGGACGAGGACATCGACGCCGGCCTGCGCCGCCTGGGCGCCGCCCTGGCACAGCCGGGCGCATCCCCGGAGGACATGTGCTCGCGAGTGATGGAGACCTTGCGCAGTCACACACCGGCCGACGATGTCACCTTGCTCCTTGCCCGGACCCGCGCGCTCGAGCCCACCCAGGTCGCCTCCTGGGACCTGCCGAACGAGCCGGTCACCGTCACGACAGCCCGGCACCTGGCCGCCCGTCAGCTCAGGGAATGGGGTCTGGAGCCGCTCGTGACGTCCGTGGAGTCGATCGTCAGCGAACTGGTCACCAATGCCATCCGCCACGGCGGCGGACCCAGCCGCCTACGGCTCATCCAGCACCGGGTGCTGACGTGCGAGGTCTTCGACAGCAACACCGGCCAGCCACGCTCCCGCCATCCCGGCGATCTCGACGAGCACGGCCGCGGCCTCCAGCTGGTCGCCCAGCTCTCGCGCCGGTGGGGCTCCCGCTGCGCAACGGACGGCAAGGTCGTCTGGGCCGAACAGGACCTGCCCGCCAGGGCCGGTGCCCTGTGACCCGTCGGCGAGCCGCGCGCGACAGGGGTCGTCCGCGCGTGTCGGTCTCTCGTAGCCGCAGGGCTCTTACCAGGAAGCCAGCGTTATGGATCACCCAGTGAATGGTGAAGACGCCGACTCGGTAGGCGCCTCCCAAGCAGCTATGAGTTGTCTTTGGTGCCGGTCCCGGCCGGGATGTCCGCCCTGGACGGCCGGCAGTCGCGGTGCTGGACGACCGAGGCGTGGTGGTGGGGCGGACCGGGACAGCAGAGGATCTGACTGGGTTCCACGCCGATGACGTCCACGGCCGCCCCGTGCGGCCCTGCTCTTCGCCGCAGTGGCCGCAGCCGTGGTGATGAGGCGACTTGACAGGTCCTGAGCGTTGCCTCATCGCACGGTCCACCCGCCTTCGCCTGGCCGGGCGTAGACCACCGCAATCGTCGACCGGCTCACCAGTTCCGGTCGCTGCCGGCTCGGGAGCGTCGAAACTCACTTTGCTGGGCGGTCGGTCATGTCCCCTGTGGTGGTGTAATCACTGGGCCCGAGGTGATCCGGTGTCGGCGACGGCTGAATTGTGAGCCACTGCCGACGCTTGGGTTCTCCGCTACTGGTCCACTTTTCAGCCGTCGCCGACAACCCGGTTCTGGGGGGAAGCCGACGGTCGTCCTCAGTGGGTTTCGGATTGAGGAGTCGGCCATGGAGCCTTCGGAGAGGTATCGAAGACCGGCCACTCGTCGTGAAGTTCGGCCGGGACCGCCTAGGCATCCACCTCGTGGCCGAGTCGAGGGGAAGCCGGCGAGGATCTCGCGCAGTGCCTACAGGATTTGTGGCCAGCGGCTTACAAGGGAGGGGTCTGAGGGCGTTCCTGCCATGGCCGACGAAGGACTGCCGGGATGGCGGACCACACGGCTGTCCGTCAAGGTCGGTCACGAGTGGACGAAGAGTCAACGTACTGTCAGCCGGTCCAGGCCAGGTTGAGCGCCGGTTCGTTCGAAGCCATCCGGCAGTTATCGAGTCACGCCGTTGTGCCGGGATCGATGGGACGGTGGCGCAGTGCCGTCCCGGACGGGGGTCTGACTCATGAGATCTATGACCGGAGTGTCCAGTCACTGGCTTGTCGACTGTCGTTGCGGGATGGCGACTGCTGGTACCGAGCCACAGGGCGTGTCCCAATAGGGGCCTTGCCGATCTTCAGGCGCCATCACGGTTCAGACCGCCCGAGCAGGCCGGTGCCATCCACCCCAGCCAGCACGTCACCCACGTCGGAGGCGAACCATCATGACGACCCGACAGCGCAGCACCTCCTCGAGCACGGATCCGCCCGTTCGGCGCGAGGTCGTCCTGGGCGTGGACACGCACGGCGAGGTGCATGTTGCCGCCGTGATCTCCCCGCTCGGGAAGATCCTGGGAACGGAGTCCTTTCCCGCGACGGCGGCCGGCTACCGGCAGTTGCTCGTGTGGGCCCGCAAGCGGGGTACGGTGCGCCGGGCCGGTGTGGAGGGCACCGGCACCTTCGGCGCGGGCCTGGCCCGCTACCTGCTGGCCCAGCAGATTCAGGTCTTCGAAGTGAACCGGCCCGACCGCTCGGCCCGCCGACTGCTCGGGAAGTCGGACCCGCTCGACGCTCAGGCCGCCGCGCGAGCCGTGCTCAGCGGTCGCGCCCGGGCCCGGGCCACGTCCGGCGACGGACCGGCGCACGGCGCCCGGATCTTCAAGCTCGCCAAGGACTCCGCGGTCAAGGCCCGTACCCAGGCGATCAACCAGCTCAAAGCCGTCCTGGTCATCGCCGATCCCGCACTGCGGGAACGACTTTCCAGCCTGGGCAACCGCGAGCTGTTCCGCACCTGCGCACGCCTCGGGCCAGGCGACGGCGAGGACGGCGAGAACGCGGTGGCCCAGGCCACCCACATGACCCTGAGAATGCTCGCCGAGCGCATCGAACAGCTCACCGGGCAGATCGATGAGCTGAACCAACGCCTGACCAGCTCGTCGAACACCACGCCCCACAGCTGCTCGTACCGGTGGGCATCGGCCCGGACAGCGCAGTCGCCCTGCTGATCACCATGGGAGACAACCCCGAGCGGCTGAACACCGAGGCGTCCTTTGCTGCCCTTTGCGGAGTCAGCCCCGTCGAGTATTCGTCGGGCCGTCGGAGCACGCGTCGGCTCAACTACGGCGGCGACCGTCAGGCGAACGCCGCCCTGCACCGCATCGTGTTCACCCGGCTGCGCCACGACCCGCGCACTCAGGCGTACTTCGAACGCCGCACCCAGGAGGGCAAGACCCGGCGTGAGATCATCCGATGCCTCAAGCGGTATGCCGCCCGAGAGGTCTTCAACCTGGTCAGACCGGTTTCCCGCGCCCCTGCGTTATAGGGGCGTCCGTGAGACGTGAGAGGGTCTGGGGCGTGAGTGAGACACCCCCGAACACCCTGCAATACCGCTTTGACGGGCCAGAAGACGCTCCGGTCCTGATCTTGGGTCCCTCACTGGGTACCACATGGCACATGTGGGACCGCCAGGTCCCGGAGCTGGCCAAGCAGTGGCGGGTTGTGCGGTTCGACCTGCCGGGACACGGCGGGGCGCCCGCCCGCCCGGCCGGATCCGTCGCCGAGCTGGCCACCCGGCTGCTGGCCACGCTGGACTCGCTCGGCGTGCAGCGGTTCGGCTACGCGGGCTGTGCGCTGGGCGGTGCCGTCGGCATCGAGCTGGCCCTGCGCCATCCCGAGCGGCTCGCCTCGCTGGCCCTGGTCGCGGCCTCGCCCCGGTTCGGCACCGCCGACGAGTTCCGGCAGCGCGGGGTGATCGTCCGCACCAACGGGCTCGACCCGATCGCCCGTGCCTCGCCCGACCGCTGGTTCACCGACTCCTTCGCCGCGGCTCAGCCGGCGATCACCGAGTGGGCGGTGCAGATGGTCCGCACCACCGACCCGGGCTGCTACATCGCCGCCTGCGAGGCGCTCGCATCCTTCGACGTCAGGGCCGAGCTGGGCCGGGTCGGCGTGCCGACGCTCGTGCTCGTCGGCGCCGACGACCAGGTCACCGGGCCCGCCGAGGCTCGCACCCTGGTCGCCGGCATACCGGATGCCCGCCTCGCGGTCGTCCCCGGCGCCTCCCACCTGGTCCCGGTCGAGCAGCCTGCGGCCGTCACCGACCTGCTGGTGCACCACTTCTCCACCGCCTGGCAGCAGCCCTACGACACCGGCCAGACGGTCCTGCCGTCGGCGGCGGTCGTCCCGGCCCCGGCCATGCCGCCGGCGGCCGTACCGGTCGCCGAGATAGCCCCGGCCGCCGTACCGGCGCAGCCGGCCGCGCGGCCCGACCGGTACGAGACCGGGCTCAAGATCCGCCGGGAGGTGCTCGGCGACGCGCACGTGGACCGGGTGCTGGCCGAGTCCGAGGGGTTCTCCGGGGAGTTCCAGGAGTTCGTCACCCGCTACGCCTGGGGCGAGGTGTGGGACCGGCCGGGCCTGGACCGCCGGACCCGCAGTTGCGTCACGCTGACCGCGCTGGTCGCGGGCGGTCATCTGGAGGAGCTGGCCGTCCACACTCGGGCCGCGTTGCGCAACGGGCTCACCCCGGACGAGATCAGGGAAGTGCTGCTGCAGGCGGCCGTGTACTGCGGGATGCCGGCCGCGAACAGCGCGTTCCGGGTGGCCCGGGAGGTCATCCTGGAGGAGACCACGCCCGCCGAGTGAGCGCCGGGTGAACGCCGGGCGAGTGCCGAGTGCGCCCCGTGCCGCCGCAGGCGGCAGGATGGGGTGACATGAAGCTCACGAAGAAGTCCCACGCCTGTGTCCGCCTCGACAAGGACGGTCGGACGCTCGTCATCGACCCGGGCGGGTTCAGCGAGGAGGACGCCGCGCTCGGCGCCGACGCCATCCTGATCACGCACGAGCACCCGGACCACTTCGACGAGTTCCGGCTCCGGGCCGCCATGGAGAACAACCCCGCGGCCCGGATCTGGACGCTGAAGTCGGTCGCCGAACGGATCACGTCGGCCTTTCCGGGCCGGGTGCACACCGTCGGCCACGGCGACACCTTCACCGCGGCCGGCTTCGACGTGCAGGTCCACGGGGAACTGCACGCGGTGATCCACCCGGACATCCCGCGGATCACCAACGTCGGCTTCCTCATCGACGACGGCAAGGTCTTCCACCCCGGCGACGCCCTCACCGTCCCCGCCCATCCCGTCGAGACGCTGATGCTCCCGGTGATGGCCCCCTGGAACAAGATCTCCGAGGTCATCGACTACGTCCGCGAGGTCAGGCCGCGGCGCGCCTACGACGTCCACGACGCCCTGCTGACCGACCTGGCCCGCCCGATCTACGACCGCCAGATCGGCGCCCTGGGCGGCACGGACCACCAGCGGCTGACCCCGGGAGCGTCGGCGGAGGTCTGAGCCCGTCGCCGTCCGAGCCCGTTGTCAGTGGCTCCGGGTAGGTTGTGAGGCATGCGCATCGCCACCTGGAACGTGAACTCGATCACCGCCCGCCTCCCGAGGCTGCTGGCCTGGCTGGAGAGCAGCGGCACCGACGTGCTCTGCCTGCAGGAGGCCAAGGTCGCCGAGGAGCAGTTCCCGTTCGACCAGCTGCGCGAGGTGGGCTACGAGTCGGCGGTCCACGCGACCGGCCGGTGGAACGGCGTGGCGGTGCTCTCCCGCGTCGGCATCGAGGACGTCGTCAAGGGCCTGCCCGGCGACCCCGGCTTCGACGGCGTGACCGAGCCGCGGGCCATCTCGGCGACCTGCGGCCCGGTCCGCGTCTGGTCGGTGTACGTCCCCAACGGCCGCGAGGTGGAGCACCCGCACTACGCCTACAAGCTCCAGTGGTTCGAGGCCCTGAAGGCGGCCGTCGCCGGTGACGCGGGCGCCGGCCGCCCGTTCGCCGTGCTGGGCGACTACAACGTGGCGCCGACGGACGACGACGTCTACGACCCGGCCGTCTTCGAGGGCTCCACCCATGTCACCCCCGCCGAGCGCGCCGCCCTCGCCTCCCTGCGCGAGGCCGGCCTGAACGACGTGGTGCCGCGCCCGCTGAAGTACGACCACCCGTTCACGTACTGGGACTACCGCCAGCTCTGCTTCCCGAAGAACCGCGGCATGCGCATCGACCTGGTGTACGGCAACGCGTCGTTCGCGGGGGCCGTCAAGGACGCCTACGTCGACCGCGAGGAGCGCAAGGGCAAGGGTGCCTCCGATCACGCTCCGGTGGTGGTCGACCTCGACGTCTGATGCGACGCTGGAGTGCATGAACCTTCCGTTCCTGGGCCACCGGCACAAGAAGAACGGTGACGCGGCCATCCCCACCGACCCGGAGGGGATCGCCGCGCTGCTGTCCGAGTGCGAACTGCTCCGTTCGCAGGCGGCCCGGGCGGGCGTCCGTCTCGACGACACCCCGGCCTCCCTGGAGGCCCTGGACCAGCTGGTCCCGCGCTGGCGCGACGACGCCGAGACGCTGCCCTGGCTGGGCAATGACGCGGGACTGTATCTGGGCACGGTCGTGGTGCGCACCGTACCCGGTGCCACCTGGCTGATCCGCCCCGACGGGGAGCCTGTCGTACGGCTGGCCTCCGGCCGTGAGGTCGAGGTGACGGGCCCCGGGCAGGGCTGGGCCGCGAGCGGCGTGCCCGAACTGTCCCAGCTGTACGCGGAGATCGCCGAGGCCTGAGCCGGTATCCCGCCTACGACACCGGCCGGTTCACGTGCACCGGGCTGATGCCCCGCCCGGCGGGGAGGAGTTCCTCCCTGCCGGGCAGTTCATCACCGCCAACCTCGACTAAGATGTGCCGTTCTGCATGCTGCGAGACCCCAGGGGGCGGCAGTTCACACGGGCCAGGCTCGTCCGGCGGCAGCCGGAGATCACTGCTCGCCGAGCGGGACGGACACGTACGACGGGTCGTCCAGGGGTGAGGAGAAGGTCAGCTGCGCGCCGGACGGGTTGTGCTCGATGTACAGCGGGTCGACCGTGTCGACCACCAGCGCGAGGCGGTGCCCGGCGGGGACGTCGTAGGCCGTGGAGAACAGGTCCAGGTCGACGTCGAACGGCTCGCCGGGCGTCCGCCCGTGCCAGGTGTACGGCGCGTTGGTGACCAACTTGCCGATGCCGAGCGGCCCCACGTCGTACAGGTAGGCGACGAGGGTGCCGCTCTCCGCGGTCGGCGTGAGCGTGGTGTGCAGGGCGGCCGTGCCGCGCACCTTCTGGGTGCTGCCGTACCGCTCCGACTGCCACACGGCCGCCCAGCGGCGCGGCAGCAGCGGGATGGCGGCCATGGGCGGCACCTGGGCGACCTGGTCGAGGATGCTGGAGAGGAAGACGATCCCGCCGTCCGCGCCGGAGTCGACGTTCGCGTGGATGGTGGTGGAGCCCGGCAGCGCGAGCTTCCGCCGCGTGGCCGCGACCGACTTCCAGTCCGGGTAGCCCTCGTATCCCCCCGCGCTACGGGACTTCAGCTGGACCGGCTGTTCACGGTCGATGCCGTTGTCGGCGCCCCTCAGATAGTGGTCGAACCAGCGCTCGGTGTCCGTCCAGACGTCGTTGGGCAGCCCGAACAGGCCCGTCAGCTCGGCGGTGGCGTGGTCGCCGGGGCGCAGTTCGAGCCGCTTGGGCACGGTCAGCTTCTGGTAGAAGTCGGCGTACTGGTTGGCCGGGAAGATCGTGTCGCCCCAGGCGTTGGCGAGCATGACGGCCGCGCCGTTCTTGTTCAGCTGGTCGACATAGGTCGCGGCGGAACGTTTCCGCCCCCAGTCGATCATCTCCTGTTCCTTGGACAGGTTGGAGGCGTAGAAGTTGTCGAAGATCTGCCGCAGTTCGGGGCTCTCCCGGCCGGTGAGGGTGCCCGCCCCGTCCAGCAGGGCCGCCGCCTGGACGTGCTGGGTGCGGCCCGAGTAGATCGAGTCGATCAGGTCCGCCCAGCCGCTGAGCGCGGCCACGGCCTTGATGCGCTTGTCGTGCGCGGCGGCGAGCAGGCTGATCCCGGCGCCGTACGACACCCCCGCCATGCCCACGTGCCGCGGGTCGGCCGGGGTGTTCGCGAGGGCCCAGTCGATGACCTTGGAGGCGTCCGCTATGTCCGGCGGACCGGCCACTTCTATCTGCCCGCCGGACTGCCAGAAACCGCGCACGTTGTAGGTGAGCACCACATAGCCCGCGTCGGCGAGCTTCTGGGCCTGGGCGAGGTACTCCACCTGGGGCAGGCCCCAGCTCGTGGGCAGCACGATGAGGGGGTAGCTGTGCGAGCCGTCGGCGCCCGCGGGCGTGACGACGTTCGCCTTCAGTACGGTGCCGCCGTCGCCGGTGATGTCGACGAACCGGACGCTCGGGGTGCCGGCCTGCGCGGCGGGCGCCAGTCCGACGACGCTTGTGGCGATGAGCGCCGCCGAGACGGCTCCTGCGGCGGCGGTGCGCAGAGTGGTGCGACCGTGCCCACCCGTCGCCCGCCACCGCCCTATTCGATGGCGCTTCGCGCCAACCCCTTGAATCACGGGTCACTCCTTCAACTGTTCGCATGCAAAGTGACCCGACGGTAACCGGACGCCCTTACCGTAAGTAACCCGTCGGTAAGTTACGTACCAGTAAAGTTTGTTGCACGACTAGGCGGCCGCATCGGCAGAGGCCGTCTCGGGCAGGGGAGTGCGTGCCGCCCGCGTCACGTCCGCCACCAGCTCGACCACGTCCGGGCCGTACGCCTGCGAGTTGACCACCTTCAGCAGCAGTACGAAGGACCCGGTGCCGTACTTGCGGTGCAGCCGCTCGTGGTGGCGGGCGAGATAGCGGGTGGCGGCCTGGTTGTCGACGGCCCGCTGACCGCAGAAGAGGAACACCGGTCGGGAGTCCTCCTGCCCGTTGGCGGTGAGCCGGGCGAGCAGGACGTACTCGCTCCGGCCGCGCTCCATGCGGTACTGCTCCCCGCCGATCCGGAACATGCCCCGGTCCGCCACCGGTTCGGTCTCGGTGTTGACCCACACACCCGGCAGCAGCGAGGAGAGGTGGGCCGCCATCCGGCGGTTGGAGTAGGGCCCGCCGACGCAGAACTCCGTCCGCTCGCCGAAGCCCTGCTGGGTCGCGTCGTGCGCCACGACCTCGGCGCGCGCGTGGCATTCCTTGATCAGGGCGGAGAGTTCGAGCAGGGCGAACACGTCGTAGCGCTTCACCGACAGCTCCGGTCCGCCCGCCGCGCGGTTGACCACGAGCAGCGACTCCGAGTGGTCCGGCAACCCGAAGAACGCCTGCCTGCGCCGCAGTTTGCGCCGCCACAGATAGGTACGGGCGAGCCAGCCCAGCGAGGCCGATATGCCGGTCGCCACCAGGCCCAGGACGATGTTGCGCAGGTCGTCGTTCATGGCCGCGCATGGTAGCGGTCCCGGGCTACTGCTACGTACCGGTGTTCGACACGTGACGGTCGTGTGGCAGGACACCCAGGCGTACTGTCGGTACTACGGCAATCTGGTTACGCTGCGCGGACTGTCCCGACGGGAGGTTCGGATGGGTCGTCCTGGCACGCGGAAACTGGCGGTTCTGGCGGTCTCGGCCGCGCTGGTGTCGGTGGGGGCGGCGGCACCGCCCGCCGCGACAACGACCGGCACGCCCACCAAGGTTCCCGTGGCGGTGGGCTACGGCGGCGCGGTGGCCAGCGTCGACGCCGACGCCTCCGCCGCGGGCATCGAGGTACTCCGACACGGCGGCAACGCGGTCGACGCGGCCGTCGCCACCGCCGCCGCCCTCGGCGTCACCGAGCCCTACTCCGCCGGCATCGGCGGAGGCGGCTACTTCGTCTACTACGACGCCAGGTCCCGTACGGTGCACACCATCGACGGCCGCGAGACGGCGCCGCTCAGCGCCGACTCCGACCTGTTCCTGGAGAACGGCAAGCCGCTCGCCTTCGCGGACGCCGTCAGCAGCGGCCTGAGCGTCGGCACCCCCGGCACGCCCGCGACCTGGCAGACCGCGCTGGACGCGTGGGGCAGCAAGCGGCTCGGCACGGTCCTGAAGCCGGCCGAGCGGATCGCCCGCGACGGCTTCACGGTGGACGACACCTTCCGCTCGCAGACCGCGGCCAACGAAACCCGGTTCCGCTACTTCCCGGACACCGCGAAGCTGTTCCTGCCGAACGGACAGCCGCCGGTCGTCGGCTCCACCTTCAAGAACCCCGAACTCGCCCGCACCTACGAGGAACTGGGCCGCAGGGGCATCGGCGCCGTCTACCGCGGGGACATCGGTGACGACATCGTCAACACGGTCGAACACCCGCCCGTGGACCCCGCCTCCGGCTGGAACGCCCGCCCCGGCAAGCTGGAGGAGAAGGACCTCGCCGTCTACCGGGCCAAGTTCCAGGCGCCCACCAGGACGTCGTACCGCGGCCTGAACGTGTACTCCATCGCCCCCTCCTCCTCGGGCGGCACCACGGTCGGCGAGGCCCTCAACATCCTGGAGAACACCGACCTGTCGAAGGCGAGCGAGGCGCAGTACCTGCACCACTTCATCGAGGCCAGCCGGATCGCCTTCGCGGACCGCGGACGCTGGGTCGGCGACCCCGCCTTCGAGGACGTACCGACCAAAGAGCTGCTGTCCCAGCGGTACGCCGACTCGCGGGCCTGCCTGATCAAGGACGACGCGGTCCTCACCAGCCCGCTCGCCCCCGGCGACCCGCGCCACCCGGCGGCCTGCGGCCAGGGCGGTACGGCGGCCCCGACCACGTACGAGGGCCAGAACACCACGCATCTGACCGTGGCCGACAAGTGGGGCAACGTCGTCTCCTACACGCTCACCATCGAGCAGACCGGCGGCAGCGGCATCACCGTGCCCGGCCGCGGCTTCCTGCTCAACAACGAGCTGACCGACTTCTCCTTCGCCCCGGCCAACCCGGCCGTGCACGACCCGAACCTGCCGGGCCCGGGCAAGCGGCCGCGCTCCTCGATCTCCCCGACGATCGTGCTGGACAGGAACAACCGGCCTGTGGTGGCGCTCGGTTCACCCGGTGGCGCGACCATCATCACCACTGTCCTGCAGACCCTCACCGAGTTCCTCGACCGGCATCTGCCGCTGGTCGACGCGATCGCCGCACCCCGCGCCAGCCAGCGCAACGCTGCGAAGACGGAGCTCGAACCGGCCCTCTACAACAGTGACCTGAGGAAACAGCTGGAGACCATCGGGCACTCCTTCTCGCTCAACCCCGAGATCGGCGCGGCGACCGGCGTGCAACGGCTGCCGGGCGGCAAGTGGCTGGCCGCCGCCGAGAAGGTACGGCGCGGCGGCGGCTCGGCGATGGTGGTGGACCCGGCGCCGTAGGCCTCACAACTCCGGTGCGGGCGGCTGGGATTCCTCCGTGCGGAAGTCCAGCCGTCCGTCCCGCGTGTCCACCGTCACCCGGCTGCCCTCGGTGATCGTGCCGTTGAGCAGCAGCCGGGACAGCTGGTTGTCCACCTCCCGCTGAATGGTGCGGCGCAGCGGCCGGGCGCCGTACTCCGGCTGGTAGCCGCGCTCGGCGATCCAGTCGACGGCCGCGTCCGTGAACGCGACCGTGACGCCCTGCCCGTCCAGCAGCCGACGGGTGCCCTCCAGCAACAGGTCTGTGATCCGCCGCAGTTGCTCGCCGGTGAGCTGCCGGAAGACCACGATCTCGTCGATGCGGTTGAGGAACTCCGGCCGGAAGTGCTCGCGCAGCGGCCGCAGGATCCGCTCGCGCCGCGCCTCCTCGTCCGCGTCCGCCCCGCCCGGCCCGAACCCGATCCCGGCACCGCGCCGGGTGATCGCCTCGGAGCCGAGGTTGCTGGTCATCACGATCACCGTGTTGGTGAAGTCCACCGTCCGGCCCTGGGAGTCGGTCAGCCGTCCGTCGTCCAGGACCTGCAGCAGGATGTTGAAGACGTCCGGGTGGGCCTTCTCCACCTCGTCCAGCAGGAGCAGCGAGTACGGGTGCCGGCGCACCACCTCGGTGAGCTGCCCGGCCTCCTCGTGGCCGACGTACCCGGGCGGCGCACCGACCAGCCGGGAGACGGTGTGCCGCTCCTGGTACTCGCTCATGTCGAGCCGCACCATGCGGTCCTCGCTGCCGAACAGCGCCTCGGCGAGCGCCCGGGCCAGCTCGGTCTTGCCGACGCCGGTCGGGCCGAGGAACAGGAAGCTGCCGATGGGCCGGTGCGGGCTCGCGAGCCCCGCACGGGAGCGCAGTACGGCCTCCGAGACCACGGCGACGGCCTCCTCCTGGCCGACGACCCGCTCGTGCAGGTGTTCCTCCAGGCCGAGCAGCCGTTCCTTCTCCTCCTGGGTGAGCCGGCTGACCGGGATGCCGGTCTGCCGGGACACCACCTCGGCGACGGCCTCCGCCGTCACCTCCAGGTCCAGGCCCTCGTCGACCCTGTCGTCGCCGCTCGCCTCGGCGATCCGCTGCTTCAGCTCGCCGATCCGGTCGCGCAGCTCCTTGGCCTTGTCGTAGTCCTCGCCGGCGACCGCCTGGTCCTTGTCCAGCACCAGCTGGTCGACCTCGCGCTCCATCGCCCGTACGTCCGTGCCCTTGGTGCGCGCGCCGAGCCGCACCCGGGCGCCCGCCTGGTCGATCAGGTCGATGGCCTTGTCCGGCAGCCGCCGGTCGGTGAGATACCGGTCGGACAGCTCGACCGCGGCGGCCAGCGCCTGGTCGGTGTAGCGGACCTGGTGGTGGGCCTCGTACCGGTCGCGCAGCCCGCGCAGGATCTCGATGGTGTCCTCGGCCGTCGGCTCGGGCACCAGAACCGGCTGGAACCGGCGGGCCAGCGCCGCGTCCTTCTCGATCCTGCGGAACTCCTCCAGCGTGGTCGCGCCCACGATGTGCAGCTCGCCGCGGGCCAGGGCGGGCTTGAGGATGTTGCCGGCGTCCATCGCGCCGCCCTCGCCGCCGGTACCCGCGCCCACGACGGTGTGCAGCTCGTCGATGAACACGATCAGCCGGTCCGAGTGGGCGCGGATCTCCTCCACGATGGTGTTCAGGCGCTCCTCGAAGTCGCCCCGGTAGCGGGTGCCGGCGACGACACCGGTCAGGTCCAGGGCGACGACCCGGCGGCCCGCCAGGATGTCCGGGACGTCCGAGTCGGCGATCCGCTGGGCGAGGCCTTCGACGATGGCCGTCTTGCCGACCCCCGCGTCCCCGATGAGGACGGGGTTGTTCTTGCCGCGCCGGGACAGCACCTCGATGGTCTGCTCGATCTCGGTGTCCCGGCCGATGACCGGGTCGATCCGGCCCTGCCGGGCCATGTCGGTCAGGTCTCGGCCGTACTTGTCCAGGGTGGGCGTCCCGGTGGCGCGCTGCCGCTCCACCACGCGGACCGGGACGGACTCGGGGGCCTCGGGCGGCAGGGAGTCGGCCGAGAACCGGGCCGCGTGCAGGATGTGGCCGGCCGCCGAGTCCGGGTTGGCGGCCAGCGCGCTCAGGACGTGCTCCGGGCCGATGTACCCGGCGCCGCTCGCCCGCGCCATGTCGTGCGCGTCCAGCAGGGCGCGTTTGACGGCCGGGGTGAGCGAGAGCGAGGTCGGGGGCGGCACCTCGCCCGGCGGGTGCTGGGTCGGACCGGCCCGGTCGTCGATCTCCGACGCCAGCGAGTCCGGGTCCGCGCCGGCGCGGCTCAGCAGGCTCCGGGTGGGCTCGGCCGCCACGGCGGCGCGCAGCAGGTGCTGGGTGTCCAGGTCCCGGCTGCCGTGCTCGGCGGCATACAGCGCGGCCCCTCTGACCAGCTCGCGGGCCGGCTGGCTGAGCAGGCGCCCGATGTCGATGTGGCGTTTCGCTCCGCTGGGCGGGCCGCCGAAAAAGCGGGCCAGGAATTCGCCGAAGGGGTCAGGAGGGTAGCCGTTGGTCATGGCGATGCGCTTCCTTCGCTGACGACTGGCTCCGCCGGGTAACCGGGTGGGGGCTGTTCATGCCCACGATGACACGAACTGGTGGGGTGGGCATGTTCGCCTGCGGAGAGGGGCTTTCAGGGCGCTTCCCGTGCCGTGAGAATCCTGGGACCGGACTCCGTGATCGCCACCGTGTGTTCCACGTGGGCCGCGCGGGAGCCGTCGGTCGTCCGCAGGGTCCAGCCGTCGCTCGCCGCGGCATAGTCGTCCTGGCCGCCGGCGATGAGCATGGGCTCGATGGCCAGGACCATGCCGGGGCGCAGCGGCAGTCCCCGCCCCGGGCGGCCCTCGTTCGGGACGTCGGGGTCCTCGTGCATACGGCGGCCCACGCCGTGGCCGCCGAAGCCGTGCGGGATGCCGTAGCCGGCCGTACGGCAGACCCGGCCGACGGCGTGCGCGATGTCGCCGATGCGGTTGCCGGTGACGGCCGCCTCGATGCCCGCGGTCAGAGCCCGCTCGGCGGTCTCGACCAGACGGATGTCCGCCGGACGCGGGCGGCCCACGGTGAAGCTGATCGCGGAGTCGCCGACCCAGCCGTCCAGGGTGGCGCCGCAGTCGATCGAGACCAGGTCGCCGTCGCGGAGCCGGTAGCGGGTGGGGACGCCGTGCACGATCGCGTCGTTCACGGAGGCGCAGATCACGGCGGGGAAGGGGGTCGGCGCGAACGAGGGGCGGTAGCCGAGGAACGGCGACGAAGCCCCGGCCTCGCGCAGTACCTCCCGTGCCACCTCGTCCAGCTCCAGCAGTGAGACGCCCACGTCCGCGGCCCGTCGTACGGCCGTCAGGGCCCGCCCGACGACCTGTCCCGCCGCGTGCATCGCGTCGATCGATGTGTCCGTCTTCAGTTCCACCATGCCAATTACTATACCGGTATTTTAATGGGGAGGGTCGTGCGAGCCGGTATTAGAATGGGTCCATGGTGCGTACCCCTCTCACGCCCGAAGAGCGCGAACGCGGCGAGCGGCTCGGGCGGTTGCTGCGCGAGGCGCGCGGCGACCGGAGCATGACCGAGGTCGCCGCGCAGGCGGGTGTCTCCGCCGAGACGCTCCGCAAGATCGAGACGGGCCGGGCTCCGACACCCGCGTTCTTCACCGTGGCCGCGCTGGCCGGGGTCCTGGGGCTGTCCATGGACGAGCTGGTCGCGCGGTGCGCCCTCGTGGTCGCGTGAGGCGCCGGGTCCGCGCAGTGGCCGGGGGCCCGCGATGAGGCGCCCGCGCTCTGCCGGAAAACTCTGTGTAGCAGTGCCGTAACACGACTCGTGTTGCCTACCCACCGAAAGTGCCGGCGGTCGGGCGGGAGCTGAGCGATGGTCGTGGATCGACTTCCCAGCGGAGTACGGGAGTTCGCGAGCTACCTGGACGGTCTGCTGGCGCGGCTGGACCCGGGCGACGGGTGGAGCGGGGTCTTCTGGCGGCGTGACCCCGACGGCATGCGAGCCTGCCTGGACGGGCGCGAGGTGCTGCCGTGGGACGTGGTGGAGGCGCTGCTGGAGGACCTCGCCACGGCGTACGGCACCGCCGCCGCTGCCGCCGAGCGGGAGCGGGCCCGCGTCCTGTACCGGTCGGCGCTCACGGCGTACGACGCCCTTCCCAGGGCGCGCGACGCCCTGCTCGACCGCCTTGACGTGATGCTCCGCGAACAGCGCTACGCCGCCGAACGCCAGGCCGAACTGACCCGCCTGCTGTCCACCCCGTCCACCACCGAGGACCCCGGCTCCCTCCGCCTCGACCTCGCCTGGGCCCGAGACGACCACGAACGCGCCACCGCCCGCTGCGCCGAACTCCGGGACCGCTTGGCCGAACTCGACCGACGGGCGCCGGCGCGGGAGCACGGGGGCGGTACGAGCGTGCCGCTCTGGGCCGGGGCCGGCGGGGAAGCGGACGGGTCCCCCGTGGCGCGGCGTTTTCCGGGGGCCGGGCGCGATGGCCGGGCGGCGGAGGAGGAGCGGTGGGGAGCGCGGGGCTCGGGCGGGGTACGGCAAGGGGGCGAGCCCGGGCCGCCGTGGCGCGACGGAGGGGACGGGCCGGCCCCGCCCTCTCCGCCCCCGCCTGCGGACGGCTCCGCTCGAGCTCCGCACGCCGTCGTGCCCGTCCCGTCCGGGCATGCTGATGGACCGCCCCTGGCCCCGCGTGACGTAGTCCCCGATCCGAGCCCGCACGCTGGGGGCTCGACTCGAACTCCGTACGCTGTGGCGTCCGCTCCAGCCCCGGTCTCGCCCGCCCCTGCTGCCGCGCCCCCTTCCGGCGCCGTCCGGGCGCCGCAAGCCACCTCTCCGGCTCCCCACCCCGATCAGGCCGCGCAAGCCGTCTCGCCTTCTGCGGAGGCCGCTCGGGTCGTGCACGCCGCCCCGCCTTCCTTCCGCGCCGGACAGGCAGCCCGAGGTGCCTCCACCTCTCCGCGCGCCGGTCAGCCCGTGCACCCCACCCCGCGCTCCCTCCGCGTCGATCAGGCTGCGCAAACCATGTCCCCCTCTCCGGAGGCCGCTCGGGCCGCGCACCCTGCCCCTCCACCGCCATCCCCTCACGCCGGTCAGGCCCCAGAAGCCGCCCCGCCCGCTTCTCCTGCCGTTCCGGTCGAGCGCCGTGCCGTCGGCACCCCGGCAACCGAGCCCGCGTCGCCCGCCAAGCCGCGCAAGCGTCGGCGGGGCAGTGCGCGGTTCGCCGGGATGGTGGAGGAGGGGGCGGCCGCTGGTGTCGTGCTGCCGCAGGCGGCGCCGCCGCCGGTCGTGCCGGAGGCGCCCGCGCGTCGTACGCCGCGCGGGGCGCGGTTCGCCGGGGCCGGGCAGGCGGCCGAGCCCGCGGCGGCGCCCGCCGAGGTGGTGGACGCCGAGGCGGTGGCCGCGGTGGCCGGGGTCGTGGAGCGGCTGGCGCGGTTGCGGGCCGAGGGCCGCAGCGGTGAGGCGCATGTGCTGCTCGTCGAGGTCGTGCAGTGGCCTCCCGGGCGGTTCCCGGCACTCGCCGAGGCGCTGCACCGCGCCGGGCTCGGCGCCGACTGGGCGACGCTGCTGTGGGAGACCGCCTCGCTGCCCGCGGAGCGGCTGGTGGCCGCCGCCGACGCGCTCACCGCCGCCGGACGGGAGGCCGACGGACGCCAGCTGCTGCGGCAGGGCGTGGACCGCCCGGCGGAGCAGATCGGCGCGGCCGTGCTGCGGCTGGCGGAGGCGGGGCGCCGGCGGGAGGCGGGGGCTCTGCTGGACGCCTGTGTGCGGGTGCGTACGGCGGAGGAGGCCGCCCGGAGTGTCGTACCCGATCCGCACCGGCTCGTGCCGCTGCTGCTGCACGCCGCCCAGTCCGTCTCCGACGAGCGGCACTGGGACCTCGTGCACGCGCTGCGGGTGGCCGGGCACACGACGTGACCGGCAATCCGGCACTTCGCCCGGGTATGCTCCGTTTCATCACTTCGAGCGACCCTCTCGCTCACCCACAGGAGTCAGGAAACGCGATCGACTCCGTGGTTTGACGACGATGGTCTTGGCAAGGGCCTCCCGGAGGCCTACTTTCGTCCCTCTACCGCCTGCTCTACGGGCGTAGAGGCTCTGACGGTCCCGTCGAAGGAGCAGCTCATGGCCAACGTCGTACGAGCCGCCCTGGTCCAGGCCACCTGGACCGGCGACACCGAGTCCATGGTGGCGAAACACGAGGAGCACGCCCGTGCGGCGGCCCGGCAGGGTGCCGGGATCATCGGGTTCCAGGAGGTCTTCAACTCGCCCTACTTCTGCCAGGTCCAGGAGCCGGAGCACTACCGCTGGGCCGAGCCGGTGCCCGACGGGCCGACCGTGCGGCGGATGCAGGAGCTCGCGCGCGAGACCGGCATGGTCGTCGTGGTCCCGGTCTTCGAGGTCGAGCAGTCCGGTTTCTACTACAACACCGCCGCCGTGATCGACGCCGACGGGACCTGCCTCGGCAAGTACCGCAAGCACCACATCCCGCAGGTCAAGGGCTTCTGGGAGAAGTACTACTTCAAGCCCGGCAATCTCGGATGGCCGGTCTTCGACACCGCGGTGGGCAAGGTCGGCGTCTACATCTGCTATGACCGGCACTTCCCGGAGGGCTGGCGGCAACTCGGCCTCAACGGCGCCCAGTTGGTCTACAATCCGTCGGCCACGCACCGCGGGCTCTCCGCCCACCTGTGGCAGCTGGAGCAGCCCGCGGCCGCCGTCGCCAACGAGTACTTCGTCGCCGCCATCAACCGGGTGGGGCAGGAGGAGTACGGCGACAACGACTTCTACGGGACCAGTTACTTCGTCGATCCCCGCGGGCAGTTCGTCGGCGAGGTCGCGAGCGACAAGTCCGAGGAACTCCTCGTCCGTGACCTCGATTTCGACCTGATCGAGGAAGTGCGGCAGCAGTGGGCCTTCTACCGCGACCGCCGCCCCGACGCCTACGAAGGACTGGTGCAGCCGTGAACGACCTCTACTCCCGCCACCGCCAGGTCATGCCCGACTGGCTCGCCCTCTACTACGACGAGCCGATCGAGATCACGCACGGCGAGGGCCGCCACGTCTGGGACTCCGCCGGCAACAGGTACCTGGACTTCTTCGGCGGCATCCTGACGACCATGACCGCGCACGCGCTGCCCGAGGTGACCAAGGCGGTCGCCGAGCAGGCCGGGCGGATCATCCACTCCTCGACCCTCTACCTCAACCGGCCGATGGTCGAACTCGCCGAGCGCATCGCCCAGGTGAGCGGCATCCCGGACGCCCGGGTCTTCTTCACCACCTCCGGCACCGAGGCCAACGACACCGCCCTGCTGCTCGCCACCGCCCACCGGCGCAGCAACACGATCCTGGCGATGCGCAACAGCTACCACGGCCGGTCCTTCAGCACCGTCGGCATCACCGGCAACCGCAGTTGGTCGCCGACCTCGCTGTCCCCGCTGCAGACCCTGTACGTGCACGGCGGCGTGCGCACCCGGGGTCCCTTCGCCGAGCTGGACGACCGCGCGTTCATCGATGCCTGTGTCGCCGACCTGAAGGACATCCTGGGGCACACCCGCCCGCCCGCCGCGCTGATCGCCGAGCCGATCCAGGGCGTCGGCGGCTTCACCTCCCCGCCCGACGGGCTCTATGCCGCCTTCCGCGAGGTCCTCAAGGAGCACGGCATCCTGTGGATCGCCGACGAGGTGCAGACCGGCTGGGGCCGCACCGGCGAGCACTTCTGGGGCTGGCAGGCGCATGCGCGCAGCGGCCCGCCGGACATCGTCACCTTCGCCAAGGGCATCGGCAACGGCTCCTCGATCGGCGGGGTGATCGCCCGCGCCGAGATCATGAACTGCCTGGACGCCAACAGCATTTCGACGTTCGGCGGCACCCAGCTCACCATGGCCGCCGGGCTGGCGAATCTGACGTATCTGCTGGAACACGACCTCCAGGGCAACGCCCGCCGGGTCGGGGGCCTGCTCATCGAGCGGCTGCGGGCCGTCGCCGCCCAGCTGCCGCGCGTCCGGGAAGTGCGCGGCCGCGGGCTGATGATCGGCATCGAGCTGGTGAAGCCCGGCACCGACGAGGCCGATCCGCAGGCGGCCGCCGCCGTGCTGGAGGCGGCCCGCGAGGGCGGGCTGCTCATCGGCAAGGGCGGCGGCCACGACACCAGCGCCCTGCGCATCGCCCCACCGCTGTCGCTCACCGTCGCGGAGGCCGAGGAGGGCGCGGCCATCCTGGAACGCTCGCTCAGGAGTACGTACTAGAGAACGGTGTACGGCCATGACCACCACCCTGGAATCCCGGTACGGCTGGGAACCCGCGCTCTCCGTCCGCCAGGTGCTCACCCTGGAGCGGGTGCTCGCCGGAGAGCCCGAGGTGGTGGCCGGTGCCGGGCAGCTCGACCGGCCCGTGCGCTGGGTGCATGTCGCCGAGGCCGCCGACGTCGGGGTGATGCTCAGCGGCGGCGAGATGGTGCTCACCACCGGGGTGCTCCTGGCCGGCGACGAGGCCAGGCAGGCCGAGTACATCCAGTCGCTGCACCGGGCGGAGGCCGCCGCGGTCGTACTCGGCCTCGGGCGGGCCTTCCCCACGCCGCCGGAGGTGATGCGCCGGGCCGCCGAGCGGTGCGGACTGCCGATGGTCGTCCTGCACCGGCCCTTCCCGTTCGCCGAACTCACCGAGGAGGTCCAGTCCCGGCTGGTACGGCGGAAGTTCGCCGCCGTCAGCCTCTCGGAGACCGTACGGACCGAACTCACCGCCCTGATCACGGCCGGTGCCCCGCTGCAGCGCCTGCTCGACGAGGTCGCCCGGCACAGCGGCTGCCCGGTCGTGGTCACCAACCTCGCCCACCGCGTCCTCGCCACGGCGGGCGAGCGGTCCGCGGTGGACGACGTGCTGCGCGACTGGGAACGGGTCGCCCGGCAGGCCTCCGCCGGCGCGGACGGCGGCTGGATCAGCGCCGAGCTCGGCGGCCGCGGGGAGCGCTGGGGCCGGCTGCTGCTGTGCGGCTACCGGGGTGATACGGCCACCGGGCGGCTGCTCGCCGACCGGGCCGCCGAGGCGCTGGTCCTGCACCGCATGCTCGGCGGCGGCTCCGCGCACTCCTGGGAGGAGGAGTCCGCCCAGAGTCTGCTCACCGACCTGCTCTCCGGTGTCGTACCGGCGGGCCGGCTGCTGCCCAGGGCGCGTGCGGCGGGGCTGCCGGTCAACCGGCGCACCTTCGTGCCGCTCGTCGTGCTCGGCCGCGCCCCGGACGAACTCGACCGGGTACTGCGCCTGTTGGGGATGTCCGGGCTGGTCGCCGAACTCGCCGACGGGCGGGCCGCCGTGCTGCTCAGCCTCGCCCGCGACCAGGACGCCGAGGCCCTCACCGCGCACTTCGCGGCCCGGCTGCGCGCCGGGCCAGGGGCCCTGGTCGCGGCCAGCGCACCCCGTACCGGCTGGGACGAGGTGCCCGCCGGACTGCGCGAGGCCCGGCATGTCGCCGACGCCGTCGCCGACTCCTCGGCCGTCCTCGACCTGCCGGCCGTGGTCCGCCTCAAGGACGTCCACCTGCGCGGACTGATCCGGCTGCTGCGCGACGACCCGCAGGTGCAGTCCTTCGCCGAGCGGGAACTGGACGGGCTGCTGTGCGCGTCCGAACCGGAGCTGCTGAACGTCCTGCGGACCTATCTCGCCACCGGCCGCAACAAGTCCCGCACCGCCCAGCTCCACCATGTCTCCCGGCCCGCCCTCTACCGCCGCCTGGAGGCCATACAGACCCGCCTCGGCGTCGACCTGGACGACTTCGAACAGGCGGCCTCCGTGCACATCGCGCTCCTCGCGCACGACGCGCAACAGGGGTGAAACATGCGACGACCTGGGAAAACGGCGGTGAAACATGGGACTTGGCAGGCGTGACACGGTGGCACGCGCACGGCCCGCAGACGTGACACGCTGCCCGTCGAACGGACCTCGCTCGCTTTCTACGCTCACGGCACACCGAGCTACCGGAGGTCCCGATGAGCCGAGTGATCCGTGCCGCCCTGTTCCAGACCGCGTGGACCGGCGACAAGGAATCCATGATCCAGGTCCACGAACAGGCGGCGCGCGACGCGGCCGCGCAGGGCGCCCAGGTCCTCTGCTTCCAGGAGCTGTTCTACGGCCCCTACTTCTGCCAGGTCCAGGACAAGGCCTTCTACGAGTACGCCGAACGGATCCCCGAGGGCCCCACCGTCCAGCGCTTTTCGTCCCTCGCCCGCGAGCTGGGCATCGTCCTCGTGCTGCCGATGTACGAGGAGGAGCAGCCGGGCGTGCTGTACAACACCGCCGCCGTGATCGACGCGGACGGCTCCTACCTCGGCAAGTACCGCAAGACCCACATCCCCCAAGTGCAGGGGTTCTGGGAGAAGTTCTACTTCCGCCCGGGCAACAGCGGCTGGCCCGTCTTCGACACGGCCGCCGGCCGGATCGGCGTCTACATCTGCTACGACCGCCACTTCCCGGAGGGCTGGCGGGCGTTGGGCCTCGCCGGGGCCGAGATCGTCTTCAACCCCTCCGCCACCTCGCGCGGCCTGTCCCGCTACCTCTGGCAGCTGGAGCAGCCGGCGGCGGCCGTCGCCAACGAGTACTTCGTCGGCGCGATCAACCGGGTCGGGGTGGAGGACCTGGGCGACAACGACTTCTACGGCACGACCTACTTCGTGGACCCCGAGGCCCAGTTCGTCGGCGAGGTCGCGAGCGACAAGGAGACCGAACTGGTCGTCCGCGACCTGGACCTGGCCAAACTCCGCGAGGTCCGCGACCGCTGGCAGTTCTACCGGGACCGGGCGCCGGGGGCGTACACACCGCTGACGGCGCCGTAAGGCGCCCCAAAGGGGCGCGGGTCTGTGCTCGATCTGCGGCTGCCGCCGCGCGGGCGCGACCAGCCACAACGTACCCGCACGCGACCACGAAGGAGAGGGCCCCATGACCCGCCGTACCGTCATCCGCGGTGGTCTCGTCATCACCGCGTCCGACGAGATCCACGCCGACGTCCTCATCGAAGACGGCCGCATCGCCGCCCTCGCCGCCTCCGGCACCCCCGCCGCCGAGGCGTTCACCGCCGAGAAGGTCATCGACGCGGCCGGCAAGTACGTCATCCCGGGCGGCGTCGACGCGCACACCCACATGGAGCTGCCGTTCGGCGGCACCTTCGCCTCCGACACCTTCGAGACCGGCACCAGGGCCGCCGCCTGGGGCGGTACGACGACGATCGTCGACTTCGCGGTGCAGAGCGTCGGCCACACCCTGCGCGAGGGCCTGGACACCTGGCACGCCAAGGCCGAGGGCAACTGCGCGATCGACTACGCCTTCCACATGATCGTCTCCGACGTGAACGACGAGACGCTCAAGGAGATGGATCTCCTGATCGAGGAGGGAGTGACGAGCTTCAAGCAGTTCATGGCCTACCCGGGGGTCTTCTACTCCGACGACGGCCAGATCCTGCGCGCCATGCAGCGCTCCGCCGAGAACGGCGGGCTGATCATGATGCACGCCGAGAACGGCATCGCCATCGACGTCCTGGTCGGGCAGGCCCTCGCCCGGGGCGAGACCGACCCGCGCTACCACGGCGAGGTCCGCAAGGCGTTGCTGGAGGCCGAGGCCACCCACCGCGCCATCCGGCTCGCCCAGGTCGCCGGCGCCCCGCTGTACGTCGTGCACGTCTCGGCGATGGAGGCGGTGGCCGAGCTGGCCCGGGCCCGCGACGAGGGGCTGAACGTCTTCGGCGAGACCTGCCCCCAGTACCTGTTCCTGTCCACCGACAACCTCGCCGAGCCGGACTTCGAGGGCGCGAAGTACGTGTGCTCGACGCCCCTGCGGCCGCGCGAACACCAGGCCAAACTGTGGCGGGGCCTCAGGACGAACGACCTCCAGGTCGTCTCCACCGACCACTGCCCCTTCTGCTTCACCGGCCAGAAGGAACTGGGCCGCGGCGACTTCTCCAAGATCCCCAACGGCCTGCCGGGCGTGGAGAACCGTATGGACCTGCTCCACCAGGCCGTCGTCGACGGGCACATCTCCCGCCGCCGCTGGATCGAGATCGCCTGCGCGACCCCGGCCCGGATGTTCGGGCTGTACCCGAAGAAGGGCACCATCGCCCCGGGCGCCGACGCCGACATCGTGATCTACGACCCGCACGCCGAGCAGGTCATGTCGGCCGAGACCCACCACATGAACGTCGACTACTCGGCCTACGAGGGCTGGCGCACCACCGGCCGGGTCGAGACCGTGCTCTCGCGCGGCGAAGTCGTCATCAGCGAGCGGGAGTACACCGGGCACGCCGGGCACGGCGCCTTCACCCCGCGCTCCACCTGTCAGTACCTCAACTAATCGAACGAGGAGTGGCGCCATGGACTTCGGACTCGTCCTGCAGACCGACCCGCCGGCCTCCCGTGTCGTCAGCCTGATGAAACGGGCCGAGCGCAACGGTTTCACGTACGGCTGGACCTTCGACTCCGCCGTGCTCTGGCAGGAGCCGTTCGTGATCTACAGCCAGATCCTGGCCAACACCTCGAAGCTGAAGGTCGGCCCGATGGTCACCAACCCGGGCACCCGCACCTGGGAGGTCACCGCCTCCACCTTCGCCACCCTCAACGACATGTTCGGCAACCGCACCGTCTGCGGCATCGGCCGCGGCGACTCCGCGATGCGGGTCGCGGGCCGCAAACCCAACACCCTCGCGCGCATCAGCGAGGCGATGAAGGTCATCCGGGCGCTGGGCAGCGGCGAGGAGGCCGACCTCGGCGGCACGAAGATCCGCTTCCCGTGGATCAGGGAGGGCGCCCGGCTCCCCGTCTGGATGGCCGCGTACGGCCCGAAGGCGCTGAAGATGACCGGCGAGGAGGCCGACGGGTTCATCCTCCAGCTGTCCGACCTGTATCTGACCGAGTACATGGTGAAGGCGGTGAAGGACGCCGCCGCAGCCGCCGGGCGCGACCCGTCCGAGGTCACCATCTGCGTGGCGGCCCCCGCGTACGTCACCGCCGACGACTCGCCCGAGGCCCTCGCGCATGCCCGCGAACAGTGCCGCTGGTTCGGCGGCATGGTCGGCAACCACGTCGCCGACCTGGTTGCCAAGTACGGCGAGCACTCCGCCCAGGTTCCCGAGGAACTTACCGACTACATCAAGGCCCGCGAAGGGTACGACTACTCCCACCACGGGCGGGCCGACAATCCCGACACCGCGTTCGTGCCCGACGAGATCGTCGACCGGTTCTGCGTCGTCGGACCGGCCGAGAAGCACATCGAGAAGCTGACCGCGCTCCGCGCGCTGGGCGTCGACCAGTTCGCGGTGTACGACATGCACGACGCGCAGGAGGCCACCATCGACGCCTACGGCACGAAGGTGATCCCGGCCGTCAACGCCTGATCCACACCCTGCAGTTAGAGCCCCCCACCGCCCCCCTTGGTCTCCCCTCCCCACCTCCCCGGGGAGGGGGCTGGTGCCCGCACGGCGTCTCCCGACCCACCTCACCCCGATTGGCCAGCCCATGACCGACACCGCTCCCACGGCCATACCCCTGTCCGGTCAAGTCACCCTCCCCGACGGGCGCGTGGAACTCGCTCCTGGCACTCCGCCGCCCAGCGGTCCGTACGCCAACGCGGACCTGCTCCCGGTCCCGGCCGAGAAGCGCACCTGGACCACGTACAACTTCTCCGCCCTGTGGGTCGGCATGGCCCACAACACGGCCTCCTGGACGCTGGCCTCCGGTCTGATCGCCGTCGGCATGGACTGGAAGCAGGCGGTGTTGACCATCGCCCTCGCCAACCTGATCGTGCTGGTGCCGATGCTGCTGACCGGACACGCCGGCCCCAAGTACGGCATCCCCTTCCCGGTCTTCGCCCGTGCCTCCTTCGGGGTGCGCGGGGCCAACCTCCCGGCCGTCGTACGGGCGTTGGTGGCCTGCGGCTGGTTCGGCATCCAGACCTGGATCGGCGGCGAGGCGATCTACTTCCTCGCCGGG
This sequence comes from Streptomyces sp. NPDC001393, assembly GCF_053597455.1. Lineage (NCBI taxonomy): Bacteria > Bacillati > Actinomycetota > Actinomycetes > Kitasatosporales > Streptomycetaceae > Streptomyces > Streptomyces sp. NPDC001393. Next base: position 99,125 of record NZ_JBSFIH010000020.1, on the reverse strand, counting down.
AAGCTGATCGGCGCCAGCTGGTCGAACGCGGCGCACGTCGGTGGCTACGCCTGGACCATGTGGCTGTCGTTCGCGATCTTCTGGGTGCTCCAGGTCGCGATCATCCATCGGGGCATGGAGACCATCCGCCGGTTCGAGAACTGGGCCGCGCCGTTCGTGCTCGTCGGCGCGTTCGTGATGCTGTGGTGGATGAGCAGCAAGGCGGGCGGCGTCGGCCCGCTGTTCGACCAGCCCTCGAAGCTCGGTTGGGGCGGGGACTTCTGGAAGCTGTTCTGGCCGTCCCTGATGGGCATGATCGGCTTCTGGTCGACCCTGTCGCTGAACATCCCGGACTTCACCCGCTACGGCAGGAGCCAGCGGGCCCAGACCTGGGGCCAGGCCCTCGGCCTGCCGACGACGATGACCCTCTTCGCGTTCCTGTCCGTCCTGGTCACCTCCGGCTCGCAGGCGGTGTACGGCAAGCCGGTCTGGGACCCGGTCCAGCTGGCGGCGAAGACGGACAACGTGGTCGGCCTGCTCTACGCCCTCGTGACGGTCCTGGTGGCCACCCTCTCCGTGAACATCGCGGCCAACCTGGTCTCCCCGGCGTTCGACTTCTCCAACGTGGCGCCGCGGAAGGTGAGTTTCCGCACCGGGGCCCTGATCACCGCCGTCCTCGCCGTCGTGATCTTCCCGTGGAAGCTGTACTCCGATCCGCAGGGCTACATCTTCACCTGGCTCGGTCTGGTCGGCGGCCTGCTCGGCACCGTCGCGGGCATCCTCGTCGCCGACTACTGGCTGCTGCGCCGCACCCGCCTCGACCTCGCGGACCTGTACCGCACCGGCGGCCGTTACTGGTACGCGGCCGGCTGGAACTGGCGGGCGGTCGTGGCGTTCCTCGCGGGCGGCGTCCTCGCGGTCGGAGGCGCCAGCTTCAAGCCCCTGATCGACGGCCGCCCCATCCCCGCGCTGTCCTCCCTCGCCGACTACGGCTGGGCGGTGGGCCTCGGCACCTCCCTGGTGCTCTACCTGGCCCTCACGCTGCTGACCGGCCGCAGGGAGGCGACGGCGTAGCGGAGCCGGGGGCGGTCAGCCGGACGTCGACTGCGACTGCCCGCCCCCGAGCGCGCCCACCGCCGCCCGCGCCGCCTGGATGGCCCCCTTGTTGATCTCGTCCGTGCCGGGCGCCTTCTTCGTGTCGAAGTTGCTGCCGTTGTAGGTGACGATCACCAGGGCGTTGGACACCCGGACCAGCACCACGCCCTCGCGCGTCTGCTGCTTGTCCTGCGTGGTGAGGTTCACGACGGAGTACGCGCTGTTCCCGAGCCCCGGCACGGCCCCGCCGCCGCTCTTCTCCTGCACCCGCTGCTGGTACTCCTGTGTCGCCTCCTGGTCCGACCCGCTGATCTCGAACGACACGTCGAGCCAGCGGTAGTCGTAGCCCTGCAGCGCGTTCCAGGAGCAGGTGCGGCGCAGCTTGGCGTCGGTCGAGGGGATCTCCTTGCCGGACGTGTTCGCGCCCGGCACCAGGGACTTCACGGTCGCCGCGGGCACGCCGGTGCAGGGCGAGGGTGCGGTGCTGTACGCCTTCGCCCCCGCGGTGGAGGACGGGTCGGAGGACGAAGAGGAGGCGGACTGGCTGGACGTCTTCTGGGCCGCGTCGTGCCCCGCGGCGGCCGAGGACGCGGCCGGACCGGAGGTCAGTGCCCAGCCGGCACAGGCGAGGACCGCGACCGGCGAGATCCGCGCGGTGAGGGCGAGCGGCAGAGGAAGAGAACGCACGGCGCACTTCTCGTGTGGGGGAGGGGGTACGGCAGGGGTCCGCAGGGTGGATGTGGGACGCCAGTGTCACACGACTCCCTGTGGGGCGGAAGCGGAAACTCGCAGCGTGCACGGCCGGTTACGACAGTCCGCTCACGACGTCCCGTTCCGCCCGTTTTGCACCGCGAGCCGACGGCGGGCGCCGACGTCGCCCGGTCAGGCGCGGACGGTGGCGTACGCGACGAGCCGGCCGAAGGCCACGACCTACCCGGCCGCCTGCGCCCGGCACGACACCGTGTGTCCGGTCGGCGACCCGCGCTCACCTCGGCGACCCGCGCTCACCGCGGTTCGCCGCCGGGCCGCTCCGCGCGGAGCATGGAGAAGATCACCTGATCGTGCCACCGGCCGCCGCGCCACTGTGCCGAGCGCAGCACGCCCTCCCTGACGAAGCCCGCCTTCTCCAGCGCGCGCTGCTCGGCGAGGTTGGCGCAGTCCGTCCAGGCCTGGAGCCGTTCGGCCCTGGTGTGGTCGAAGAGGTACTCGGCCAGCAGCCGCTGGGCCCGGGTGCCTATGCCGCGGCCGCGCGCGGCCGGTACCAGGCCGATCGCCAGGGTCCAGCAGGTGGAGGTGGCAGGCCGCCCCCAGGTGCCGGGGAACCACTCGACCCGGCCCACCGTCCGGCCCGCCTCCGCCACGGAGAGCACGCCGCCGTCGGGTCCGAGCAGGCCGGTCTCCGCGAACTGCCGGCGCAGGCCGGCCGGTGAACCGTAGCCGAACCACTGGTACGGGCCGGTCCCCTCCGGCCCGTTGAACTCGCGCTCGAACAGGTCGAGATCGTCGGCGGTCACCGGGCGCAGCGTGATCTCATCGGACATCGAACGTCTCCTGAAGCGTAGGGCCGGCGTGGGCAGTGGCGTCCGACTCTTCCACACGTGACGGCCGTTTCCGGGTGGAGGCCGTGGGGGAGGCTTGGGGTCCGGGCGGCCGACGGAGGAGACATGCAGTTCACGACTCGCCCCACGCTTCAAGGGACATACGGCATGGTGGCCTCCACCCACTGGCTGGCCTCCCAGTCGGCGATGGCGGTCCTGGAGGACGGCGGCAACGCCTTCGACGCCGCCGTGGCCGGGGCGTTCGTGCTGCACGTCGTGGAGCCCCACCTCAACGGGCCGGCCGGCGAGGTGCCGATCCTGCTCGCGCCGGCCGGCGGCGAGGTGCGCGTGCTGTGCGGGCAGGGCGTGGCCCCGGCCGGAGCGTCCGTCGCCCACTACCGGGGGCTCGGACTGGACCTCGTACCCGGCACCGGGCCGCTCGCCGCCGCCGTACCCGGCGCCTTCGACGCCTGGCTGCTGCTCCTGCGCGACCACGGCACGAAATCCCTGGACGACGTGCTCAAGTACGCCATCGGATACGCCGAGCACGGGCACGCGCCGGTGGAGAAGCTCGGCGCGACCGTGGAGACCGTACGGGAGCTGTTCGAGACCGAGTGGACCTCCTCGGCGGAGATCTACCTGCCCGGCGGGCGGACGCCCCGGCCCGGCGAGCGTTTCCGCAATCCCGCCCTCGCCGCCACCTGGAGGCGGCTGCTCGCCGAGACCGCGGGCAGCGGCGACCGGGAGACCCGGATCGACGCCGCGCGCGAGGTGTGGCGCACCGGGTTCATCGCCGAGGCCCTGGTACGGCAGTCCCGGCGGCCCACGACGGACACCAGCGGCGCACGGCACACCGGCACGCTCACCGAGGCCGACCTCGCCGGCTGGTCGGCCACCTACGAGACACCGGTGACCTACGACTGGAACGGCTGGACCGTGTGCAAGGCGGGCCCCTGGAGCCAGGGCCCCGCCCTGCTCCAGCAGCTCGCCCTGCTCCCGCCCGAGCTGCCCCCCCACGGCTCCGCCGAGTACGTCCACCTGCTGATCGAGGGCTGCAAGCTCGCCATGGCCGACCGCGAGGCCTGGTACGGGGACGCGGCAAAGGTGCCGGTCGCCGATTTGCTGTCGGACGGCTACAACGCCGGGCGGCGGGCCCTGGTCGGCGCCAAGGCCTCCTGGGAGCTGCGGCCCGGCAGCCCCGGCGGACGCGTCCCGCGGCTGCCGGCGCAGGCGTACGCGCGCGTGGAGACCGGCGCCGACCGCGGCTTCGACCCGATGGGCGCCGGAGAGCCGACGGCCGCCCAGCTCCCCGGCGAGCCGCAGGTGGCCGCCGACGGCACGACCCGCGGCGACACCTGCCACCTGGACGTCGTCGACCGCTGGGGCAACATGATCGCGGCCACGCCCAGCGGGGGCTGGCTGCAGTCCAACCCGGTCGTGCCCGAGCTGGGCTTCCCGCTCGGCACGCGCCTGCAGATGACCTGGCTGGAGGAGGGGCTGCCGAACTCCCTCACCCCGGGCCGCCGCCCGCGCACCACCCTCACCCCGTCCCTCGCCCTGCGCGACGGCGTGCCGGTCCTGGCGTTCGGCACCCCCGGCGGCGACCAGCAGGACCAGTGGCAGCTGCACTTCTTCCTCGCCGTCGCCCTGCGCACCCCGGTCCGCGGCGGCCTCGACCTCCAGGGCGCCATCGACGCCCCGAACTGGCACAACGACAGCTTCCCCAGCTCCTTCTACCCGCGCGGCCGCCGTCCCGGCAGCGTGACCGTGGAGTCCCGCATGGACGAGGACGTGATCGAGGAACTGCGGCGGCGCGGCCACGACGTCACGGTCGGGCCCGCCTGGTCCGAGGGGCGCCTGTGCGCGGTGGCCCGGGATCCGGAGAGCGGCGTGCTCTCCGCGGCGGCGAACCCGCGCGGGATGCAGGGGTACGCCGTCGGCCGCTGACTGATCATCCGGAACCCGTTCTTCATCCCGATTCCACCCGCTGTGCACCGGGCGGGCGGGGATTGTCAGAGGGACGTGCTCTCATGGAGGCATGATCGAAGCAATGACGGAAACCATCGAAGAGTTTCTCGCCCGCTGCTCGGCCGACGTGGAGGAGGCGGTCCGCAAGGCCGCCGCGGCCGAGATCCTGCCGCGCTTCCGCCGCCTCGCCGAGCACGAGGTGGACCAGAAGAACGGCCCGCACGACCTGGTGACGGACGCCGACCGGCTCGCCGAGCTGCGGCTGACCGCGGACCTGGGCGCGCTGCTGCCCGGCTCGGCCGTGGTCGGCGAGGAGGCGGTGCACGCCGACCCGGCGACCTACGCGGCGCTCCAGGGTGACGCACCGGTCTGGATCGTCGACCCGGTCGACGGCACCCGACAGTTCGTACACGGAGACGACGGGTTCTGCACCCTGGTCGCCCTCGCCCACCGGGGCGTCGTCCTCGCCTCCTGGACCTACGCCGCGGCGCGCGACCAGCTCGCCACCGCGGTCCGCGGTCAGGGTGCCTTCCTCGACGGCGAGCGGCTGTTCGCGGGCCCGGCCGCGCCCGGCCGGGACCTCGTCGTCGCCACCTCCCACCCGGACTACACCACCGACGAGGAGAAGCGCGCCCTGAGCGTCCTGTGGACCGACGGCCTCGCCCCGCGCCCCTGCGGTTCGGCGGGCCTGGAGTATCTCGCCATCGCCCGGGGCGAGTTGGATGCCGTCGGGTTCTCCTGGGAGGCGGCTTGGGACCACGCGGCCGGGCTGCTCCTGGTCGAGGAGGCGGGCGGCACCCATCTCACCCGCGACGGCGAGCCGTTCCGCATCACCGGCGGCAACGCACTGCCGTTCACCGCGGCCCGGGACGCCGCGACCGCGCGCCGGGTGGCAGGGCTGCTGCGCGCGGGGGCGTGACGCCGCGAGGCGCGCCCGGCGCGGGGCTGTCTCGCGGTGCGGCCCCGCCGTGACGGGGCCACCGCCGTTCGAGTGAAGCTGAGACCCCGGGCCAGCGACGAGCCACGACGGACCCGCCCCCGGCAAAGGATCCCCCGGCCAACAGGCACCGAGCCACCCGTCGGCGACCGTCCCGGCCTCCCGGCCACCGGGCGGCGACCCTCCCGGCCCCCCGACCGCCCCGCGCCGGCCCACCCGGCCTCCTGGTCACCCGGCGGCGGCCCACCCGGCCTCCCGGCCACCGGGCGCCGACCCTCCCGGCCCCCGACCGCCCCGCGCCGGCCCACCCGGCCTCCTGGTCACCCGGCGGCGGCCCACCCGGCCTCCCGGCCACCGGGCGCCGACCCCGCCGGCCCCCCGACCGCCCGGCACCGACCCACCCGGCCACCAGTCCACCCGGCACCGGTCGCCCCGGCCCCCCGGCACCGGCCCGCTCTCCCGGCCCCAGGCCACCCGGCCCGAGGGAATGTCGGTCCTGCGGCATATCCTGACCCCGAGTGGCCATCGGCTGACGAAGGGGTCCGAAGGTGCCGTCGATGCTCGATGCGGTCGTGGTGGGTGCGGGACCGAACGGACTGACCGCTGCCGTGGAGCTGGCCCGCCGTGGCTTCTCCGTCGCGCTGTTCGAGGCGAAGTCCACCGTGGGCGGCGGCGCCCGCACCGAGGAGCTGACCCTGCCCGGCTTCCGGCACGACCCGTGCTCGGCCGCTCACCCCTTGGGCATCAACTCACCGGCGTTCCGCGCGCTGCCGCTGGACCGTTACGGCCTGCAGTGGCTGCACTCCGAACTGCCGATGGCGCACCCGTTCCTCGATGGCACCGCGGCCGTGTTGTCCCGCTCGGTGGCCGAGACCGCCGCCTCCTTCGGCCCACGGGACGCGGGCGCGTACCGACGACTGGTCGAGCCGTTCCTCAGCCACTGGGACACCCTCGTGCGGGACTTCATGTCCCTGCCGCTGACCGCGCTCCCGCGCGACCCCGTCACCCTGGCCCGCTTCGGCCTGGCCGGGCTGCCGCCCTCCACCTGGCTGCTGCGCCGCTTCAAGGACGAGCGGGCCAAGGCCCTGTTCGCCGGCCTGGTCGCCCATGTGATCGCGCCGCTCAGCGGTCTGGCCACCGGCGCCATCGGCCTGGTCTTCGCCCTGTCCGCCCACGCCCGCGGCTGGCCGGTGCCCCGCGGCGGCTCCCAGGCCATCTCCGACGCCCTCGCCGCCCACCTGAAGGACCTCGGCGGCGCCGTGCACACCGACTACGAGGTCAAGCGGCTGGACGACCTGCCGCCCGCGCGGGCGTACGTCTTCGACACCTCGCCCACCGCGCTGGCCCGCATCGCCGGCTTCGGCGACACCTACGCGCACTACCGCTACGGCCCGAGCGTCTTCAAGATCGACTACGCCCTGGACGGCCCCGTGCCCTGGACCGCGCCCGAGGCCCGCGCCGCCACGACCGTGCAGATCGGCGCGAACAAGGACGAGATCTCCACCGCCCTGCGCGCCGCCTCCCGCGAGGGCCGTGCCCCCGGCCGGCCGTTCCTGATCACGGTGCAGCCCAGCATCGTCGACCCGACCCGCGCCCCCGAGGGCAAGCAGGTCTTCTGGGCGTACGGCCATGTGCCCAACGGCTGGTCCGGCGACCTCACCGACGCCATGGAACGCCAACTGGAGCGCTTCGCCCCCGGTTTCCGTGACCGCGTCCTCGCCCGCGCCGTCGCCGGCCCCGCCGAGCTGGCCGCCCACAACGCCAACTACGTCGGCGGCGACATCGCCTGCGGCGCGGCGTCCGGACTCCAGTTGCTGCTGCGCCCCAGACTGTCCCTGTTCCCGTACCACACCCCTCATCCGGCCGTCTTCATCTGCTCCTCGGCCACCCCGCCGGGCCCCGGCGTGCACGGCATGTCGGGGCACAACGCGGCCAAGGCCGTATGGCGAAGACTGAGGCAGACATGACCACCATCACCCTCGTCCGGGGCGACATCACCCGGCAGAGCGCCGACGCGATCGTCAACGCGGCCAACTCCTCCCTCCTCGGCGGCGGAGGAGTCGACGGCGCGATCCACCGGCGCGGCGGCCCCGCCATCCTCCAGGAGTGCCGCGCCCTGCGCGCCTCCCACTACGGCAAGGGCCTGCCCACCGGCCAGGCGGTCGCCACGACGGCGGGCGAACTCGACGCCCGCTGGGTCATCCACACCGTGGGTCCCCGGTTCACCCGACAGGAGGACCGGTCGGAGCTGCTGGCCTCCTGCTACCGGGAGTCACTGCGGGTCGCGGACGAACTCGGTGCCCGTACGGTCGCGTTTCCCGCCGTCTCCGCCGGTATCTACGGCTGGCCGATGGAGGATGCCGCCCGGATCGCGGTGGAGACGGTACGGGCCACGGACACGGCGGTCGAGGAGGTCCGCTTCGTCCTCTTCGACGACCGGGCGTACGAGGCGTTCGCCGCGCAACTTGGCTGACCGCGGCTTCGTCCACCGGGCGGCATGACGACGCCCGGCAACTCGCCTTCGTACGAGGAGGGTGTGCCGACGCGGAGCACGTCCGCGTTCCGCGCGAGTCCCCTGGCCCCGTCGGTTCCACATGCCTGTTCGACGCCCCGGCCGTACAGTGGGAGTCGCTCTACCGACAGGGTGTCGAAGTCGTACTCGCCCCGTCCGCCGCACGGCCGGCAGCCGGCGCACGGTGGCCAGAACGGAGGCGTTGAGCGAGTTCCGACGGACCCCTCCGGGGACGAGAGCAATCCTCGTCACGGTGGCCGGTCCTGCACAGGTGTCACGGGTTGCGCGGTTCCCGCTCCTGGGATGCGTGGCCGAGCGGGTGGTCGCGACCGACCCCGATGCCGTCGGTCGCCGTTCCCGAACACCTCCCGCACATGTGCCGTCCCGGGCCCCTACGGGCTCGGGAGATCTTCAGGAGCCCCCGCCCCAGGCCGGCCGTGGCCAGTCAACGAGCACAACGACGCGGGGACGATGCGATGAAGACTGCGAGCGCACTGATGTCCGGCACGCCCCTCACGGGCCGGTGCCTGCCCGATCTGCTGGCCCGTCAGGCTGCACTGCGCCCGGAGGCCACGGCGGTCACCTTCCGCGACAGGCGGCTCAGTTACCGCGAACTCGACCGGCGCAGCCGGGACCTCTGGGCCCGTCTCGCCGGGCTCGGCGTCGGCCCCGACACCTGCGTCGGGCTGTTCACCGAGCCGTCCCTGGACCTGATGACCGGGGTGTGGGGCATCCTCGGCGCGGGCGCCGCCTATCTGCCGCTGTCCCCCGACTACCCCGAGGAGCGGCTGCGCCACATGATCGAGGACTCCGGGGCCCCCGTCATCGTGACGCAGGAACACCTGGGCGAGCGGCTGACGGCCGTCGCCCCGCGCGGTGTTGTGGTGCTCACACCGGCCGAGGCGGCGCCGGGCCCGGGCGACCGCGCCGCCTGCGACCGGCAGCCCGGCCATCTCGCCTACGTCATCTACACCTCGGGCAGCACCGGCCGGCCCAAGGGCGTGGGCATCGAGAACCGGGCCATCGTCAGCCAGCTCCGCTGGCTTTGCTCCCGTGGCCATCTCGGACCGCAGGTCACCATCCTGCAGAAGACGCCCATGAGCTTCGACGCCGCCCAGTGGGAGATCCTCGCCCCGGCCGCGGGCGCCCACGTCGTCATGGGCGCCCCGGGCATCCACCGGGATCCGCAGGCCGTCGTCGAGGCCGTGCGCCGCCACGGCGTCACCCACCTGCAGTGCGTGCCCACGCTGCTCCAGGCGCTGCTGGACACCGAGGAGTTCTCCTCCTGCACCTCGCTGCGGCGCGTCTTCTCCGGCGGCGAGGTGCTCACCCACAAGCTGGCCCGCGACTTCTTCCAGGGGCTGCCGGGCGTGTCCCTGGTCAACCTCTACGGGCCGACCGAGACCACCATCAACGCCACCTCCCACGAGGTCGACCCCGCCGCCCTCGACGGCGGCACGTCCTGCACCGTGCCCATCGGCGTGCCCGTGACCGGCGTCTCGGCGTACGTCCTGGACGAGAACCTGACGCCGGTCGGCACCGGCGTGGCCGGCGAACTGTATCTGGGCGGCGCCCAACTGGCCCGCGGCTATCTGGGCTGCCCCGAGCAGACCCTGGAACGCTTCGTCGCCTCGCCGTTCGAGCCGGGCGAGCGCCTGTACCGCACCGGTGACGTGTGCCTGCGGAACCCGGACGGCACCCTGCAGTTCACGGGCCGCACCGACAACCAGGTCAAGCTGCGCGGCTGTCGGGTGGAGCCGGAGGAGGTGGCCTCGCGCATCGAGGAGCACATCTGGGTGCGCCGTGCCGCCGCGGTCGTCACCGACGACCCCCGCACCGGCCACCCTGCCCTGGTCGCGTGCGTCGAGCTGGACCCCCGTACGGCGGCCGTCATGGACCAGGGTTCACACGGCGCCCACCACCAGTCCAAGGCGTCCAAACTCCAGGTCAGGGCGCAGCTGTCCAACCCGGGCCTGCGCGAGCCGGCAGAACTCGAGGGCCGCCCCGCCATCGCCCTGCCGGGCCACACGGAGACCCCCGAGCAGCGCCGGGAGACCTTCGCCCGCAAGACCTACCGCTTCTACGACGGCGGCCCGGTCACCCGCGAGGACCTCCTCGACCTGCTCGCACCCCGGCCGGTCCCGGCACACTCCCGGCCGCTGAGCGAACTGGCACCGGCCGAACTGGGTGGGATCCTGCGCTGGTTCGGCCAGTTCCGCAGCGAGGAACGGCTGCTGCCGAAGTACTCCTACGCCTCGCCGGGCGCCCTGTACGCCACTCAGTTGTACGTGGAGTCCGGCGGCGTCGCGGGCCTGGCGCCCGGTGTGCACTACTACCACCCGGTCGACCACACTCTGGTCCGCGTCGGCGACGGCACCGGCCACTGCCCGGACGGCGGGCTGCTGGTGCACTTCCTCGGCAAGCGGCGGGCGATCGAACCCGTCTACACGACCAACATCCAGGAAGTGCTGGAACTCGAGACCGGGCACATGGTCGGCGTGTTCGAGGCGGTACTGGCCGCCCACGGCCTGACCATCGCCCCGCTCGGCCACTTCACACCGGTCAAGGACCACCTGGACGTCGCCGGGGAAGACCACTACCTCGGCACCTTCGAGATCACCGCGAACCACGGCCGCCCCCGCCACGACCCCACCGAGCTGTACGTCCAGGCGCACCCCGCCCGCGTCCAGGGCCTGCCCGCAGGTCAGTACCGCTACCGTGACGGGACGCTGGAACGCATCGGCGACGAGCTGATCGAGGCCCGGCACGTCATCGCCATCAACCAGGGTGTGTACGCCCGTGCGAGCTTCGGCATCAGCGCGGTCAGCCGGGCCGCCGAGCCCTGGCTGCGGTACATCGCCCTCGGCACCCGCCTGCACCACTTCCAGCGCACCCCGGGCTTCGGCTTCATGTCCTCGGGCTACTCCTCCAGATCCGGGCATCCGCTGCCCGCCGCCCGCCGCCTGGACGACATCCTCGGCTCGGCCGGAATCCCCGGCGGCCCGTCGTACTTCTTCCTCGGCGGCCGGGTCAGCGACGCGCAGGTGGCCGACGAGGGCATGCGCGAGGACGCCGTGCACACCAAGGGGCCCGCCGAGATGATCCGCGACGAACTGGCCCGCTCCCTGCCCGACTTCATGCTCCCCAGCCGCGTCGTCGTCCTCGACGCGCTGCCGCTGACGGCCAACGGCAAGGTCGACCGCAAGGCCCTGGCCGAATCCGCCGAGGTGGTCGCCGCCGGGCGGACCGGGGTGTACGTGGCACCCGCCACGCCGACCGAGCAGTGGCTGGCGGACGTCTGGGGCGCGACGCTCACGTACCGGAACGTGTCGCGCGAGGACGACTTCTTCGCCTGCGGCGGCAACTCGCTGAGCGCCGTGGCCCTGGTCAACCGGATCAACAAGCTCCGCGGCACCCGTCTGCCGCTCCAGGTCCTCTTCGAGACACCCAGGCTGCGGGAGCTGGCCGCGCGCATGGACGACCACGCGACGACCCGGGTCTCCCGGATGATTCCCCTGGCCAAGGAGGGCGGCTTCGCTCCGGTCTTCTGCTGGCCCGGCCTCGGCGGCTACCCGATGAACCTGCGCCCGCTGGGCCAGGAGGCCGGCTTGGACCGCCCGTTCTACGGCATCCAGGCGCACGGCATCAACGCCGGCGAGACCCCGTACCGCACCATCCGTGAGATGGCCGCCGCGGACCTCGCGGAGATCCGCCGCATCCAGCCGAGCGGCCCCTACACTCTGTGGGGCTACTCCTTCGGCGCCCGGACCGCCTTCGAGACGGCCTGGCAGCTGGAGCAGACCGGTGAGAAGGTCGAGCACCTGTTCCTGATCTGCCCCGGCAATCCCAAGGTCCACCAGGGGGACGGAGGCGCCGATGGCCGGCAGGCGTCGTACGACGACCCGGCGTACGTCACGATCCTCTTCTCCGTCTTCGCCGGCACGATCCACGGCCCCGCCGTGGACGCCTGCCTGGCCCGGACCCAGGACGAGGACACCTTCGTCGCCCACGTCCACGGTCTGCTGCCGTCCCTGGACGAGGACACGATCCGTCGCATCACCCGCATCGTCGGCCTCACCTACGAGTTCGACTACACCTTCCACGAGCTGACCGAACGCACGGTGGAGGCACCGGTCACCCTGTTCAAGGCCCAGGGAGACGACTATTCCTTCGTCGAGTCCCACGCCGCGTACTCGACCCGGCCGCCCACAGTCGTCCACCTCAAGGGCGACCACTACAGCGTCCTCCAACCCCCCGGCCTCCCGGAACTGCTCACCGCGACCCGCACGGCGATGGGCCAGTGAACCCACCACTCCGGCCGGGCGCAGCAGCGTGGCCGGACAGCTCGCGCAGGGTCCGGCCGAGCAGGGCCACGCCCTCGGCGATGACTCCCGGTGCGGTGGCCGCGTAGCCGAGGACGAGGCCCGGCGGACCCGGCAACTGCCGGTGCCAGGACAGCGGTTGGCACTTCACGCCGCGGGCCAGCGCGGCGGCGGCGAGCTCGGTGTCGGGTACGTCGGCGGTGTACGTGACCGTCAGATGCAGGCCCGCCGCGGCGCCGTGCACGGTCCCGCCGGGCAGATGCTCGGCGAGCGCGGCGATCATCGCGTCGCGGCGCTCGCGGTGCCGCCGCCGCAACAGCCGCAGATGCCGCTCCAGCCCACCGGACTCCATCAGCCCCGCGAGCACCAGCTGGGGCAGCATCGCGTTGCCCAGGTCGTTGAACCGCTTGGCATCGACCAGGTCCGCGCGGTAGCGGGGCGGGGCCACCAGCCAGCCGATGCGCAGCGCCGGAGCGAGCAGCTTCGACACGCTGCCCATGTAGCACACCCGGTCGGCCAGCAGGGCCCGCAGCGCGGGGACCGGCGGCCGGTCGTAGCGGTGCTCCGCGTCGTAGTCGTCCTCCAGGATCAGCCCGCCGTCGCGTGCCCAGCCCAGCAGCTCACGCCGGCGCTCGCCGCTGGTCACCACGCCGGTGGGGAACTGGTGGGCCGGCGTGAGCAGCACCGCGCCGGCGCCGGACGCGCGCAAGGCGTCCACCCGCACCCCGTCCCCGTCGACCGGCACCGGCGGGGTGTCGAGCCCCCCGTTGCGCAGATGCTGGCGCCCGCCGAGCGAGCCGGGGTCCTCGACCGCGACGGCGTCGATGCCGTCCGCCCGCAGCACCTGGTGCAGCAGCGTGAGCGCCTGGGCGGTGCCCGCCACGACCAGCACCTCGTCCGGCTCCACCCGAACGCCCCGCATCCGCGCGAGCCAGTCGGCGACGGCCCGCCGCAGCGCGGGAGCGCCACGGGGGTCGCCGTACCCGAGGTGCTCGGCGGACAGCTCCGCGAGCACGGCACGTTCGGCCCGCAGCCAGGCGGTACGCGGAAAGGCGGCGAGGTCGGGCCGCCCGGGAGTGAGGTCGACGCCGGCCGGTGCCTCCCGCAACGCGTCGAAGACATCGGCACCGGGCGCCCGGAGGAACGGCGTCTGCGTACCGGGGGGCGCCGCACCGGGGGCGCGCGAGGACGGTGCGTCGGGTGCGGTTGCGGTTGCGGGGGCAGGAACGTTCCCGGACGGCCTGCGAGGGAATCCGCCGGACGCACCTCGCCGTAGGGTGCCGGACATGCCGGTCCCCGACGGCTCGGACCGGGTGGCGCCCTGCGCCGCAGCCCCGCTGCCGCGGGCGCCTCGTGCCGGAGCCCCGCCGCCATGGGCGCCCCGTGCCGGAGCGAACGGTGCCGCCACCACCACTGTGCCCCCGCGGCGGCGGCCCTCCAGGTGGCCGTCCTCGGCGAGGCGGCGGTAGGCCTCGGTGATCACGCCGCGGGAGACATGGAGTTCGGTGGCCAGCACCCGGGTGGGCGGGAGTCTGCTGCCCACCGCCAGACGGCCGTCCGCTATCGCCTGCCGCAGCCGTCCGGCCAGCCACTCGGCCTTGCCGCCGACGGGCACGTCACCGGCCGCCAGCTGCAGGAAGTCCGAGCCGCGGCCCGGGAGTTCGCCCGCGCCGGCCGGTACCCCCCGCTCTTCGTCCACCGTGCTCATGCTGTCACGCGCCGGGTTCAGCCGCCGAAGACGAAGTCCGGCGTGGCCCGAGTGAGTACGGCCGTCTCCGTGGCGGCCCCCCAGTGCGCCGCCACCTCCGCCTCCAGCGTCTTCAGCAGCTCGGGTACGGTCTCCGCGCCGCCGTCGTGCATGGCCTCGGCCACCACCAGCACCCGGCGGGTGTCCCCGCCGACCGCCGAGTGGCCGCTCTGCCGGTGGGTCCAGCGCCGCGCGTGTGCGCGACCGGCGGAGTCGACGAAGATCACCTCGCCGGGCGCGGGCCGCTCGACGTCCCCGCCGAAGGCCGTGTACGTCTCGTCGCCGCCGGCCGGCCGCACCTCCAGCAGCGGCCCGGTGATCCGGTCCAGGTCGAGGACCGCCACCGGAATCGCGTACGCCGCCGACAGCGCGTTGCACAGGTCGACCAGCGGACGGATGCGCGGCAGCGTCCCCTGCTTCCGCAGCCGGCGCAGCAGCGACTCCGAGGCGCACCGGTACTGCGTCGGCTTGAGCCCCGTCCGGCTGAACGTCCGCCGCCAGGCCAGCACTTCGGGGAACTCACCCTCGGTGGCACCGGCCAGCCGGGCCAGGGCGCGGGCCGTGTGCTCGGCGGCGCGCGGACCGGTGTCCACGGCGGCGCCGACGCCGTCGGCGTACAGCGCGCCGGAGGCCAGTTCGGGAAACGTGGCCCAGATGGTGTCCGCGTGCCGGAAACGCATGGTCAGGGACCTCCTCGGGTTCGGGAGCACCACTCTGCCGCCGCCATGGTCCGCTCACCAGGGCCAAAGCCGGTCCCGGTCACCGGTCCATAAGCGCGCCGCGGGCACCGGCACCCGAGCCGGCCCGGGAGCGATGGACGACGTAGGTGGAGGCGCCGCGGCTCGTACAGGAGACGCCACTGACACCGGGCCCTCGCCCGTGCGAACGGCAGCCCACCGCGGGGCCGGCCCGACCCGGCCCGGCCCCGCGCGGAGGCCCTCGCGGCGCGCGTGACATCATCGGCCGGGGTCCCGATCGCCGTCGTACGAGGAGCACGATGAACCCCGCTCTCACCGTCCCCCCGGCGGTCGGTGCCGCGCTGCTGGACGACTTCTCGCTGGAGATGACCGGCAAGGACGTGCCCCGGCTGGAGGAGGCGCAGGGCAGCATCCCGCCGGGCACCCGGATCAACATCACCTTCCTCGCCGGGGAGGACCTCGGCATGCGGCTGGCGGCCGCCCGCGCGGTCAAGCGGCTCGGTTTCGTCCCCGTGCCCCACATCTCGGCCCGCCGCCTGCCCTCCCGCGCCGCCCTGGAGGAGTTCCTGTCCGGGCTGGCCGAGGACGGCACCGCCGAGAACGTCTTCGTCGTCGGCGGCGACCCCGCCCGCCCCGAGGGCCCCTACCCGGACGCCCTCGCCGTCCTGCGCACCGGTCTGCTCCAGCGCCACGGCGTCCGGCACGTCGGCATCAGCGGCTACCCGGAGGGCCACCCCGCGATAGCCGACGGCATCCTGTGGTCCGCGCTCACCGACAAGGCGGCGGCCCTCGGGACCCACCGGTTCGGCGGCGACGTCATCACCCAGTTCGGCTTCGACGTCGAGCCCGTCCTCGGCTGGCTGGAGGCCGCCCGTTCCCGGGGCGTGCGGCTGCCCGTCCGCATCGGTGTGCCCGGACCGGCGGGCGTACGGCGGCTGCTCGGCTACGCCACCCGGTTCGGCGTCGCCACCAGCGCCTCCGTCGCCCGCAAGTACGGCTTCTCGCTGACCAACCTCATGGGTACGACCGGCCCGGACCGCTTCCTGCACGCGCTCGCCCACCGCTACGACCCCGAGCGGCACGGCGCCGTGAAGGTCCACTTCTACACGTTCGGCGGGCTGCGCCACACCGCCGAGTGGATCGCCGGATTCCGGCAGACCGCCGCGCCCAGGACACCCATGCCGTGAGTCCGGCCGGATCGGAACCCCGCCAGGCCCGCGGACGCTGGTGTCGGATTTCCGCCAGCGGTCGCGGCCCCGGTTGGCGGATGCTGGACGCATGCAGACAGCGACGCATCTCGACCGGGAGCACTGCGTGCGCGCCGTGCAGTCCAAGGACGCGCGGTTCGACGGGTGGTTCTTCACGGCCGTCCTGACCACCCGGATCTACTGCCGGCCCAGCTGTCCCGTCGTCCCGCCCAAGCCGGAGAACATGACCTTCTACCCGAGTGCGGCCGCCTGCCAGCAGGCCGGTTTCCGGGCCTGCAAGCGCTGCCGCCCGGACACCAGCCCCGGCTCCCCGGAGTGGAACCAGCGCGCCGACCTGGTGGCCCGTGCCATGCGGCTCATCGCCGACGGCGTCGTGGACCGCGAGGGCGTGCCCGGACTCGCCGACCGGCTCGGGTACAGCACCCGCCAGGTGGAGCGGCACCTGCTCGCCGAACTCGGCGCGGGCCCCCTCGCACTCGCCCGCGCCCAGCGCGCCCAGACCGCGCGGCTCCTCATCGAGACCACTGCGCTGCCCATGACGGAGATCGCCTTCGCGGCCGGTTTCTCCTCCATCCGCACCTTCAACGACACCGTCCGCGAGGTCTTCGCCCTGACCCCGAGCGAGCTGCGCGCCCGCGCGCCGGAGTGCGGGGCCGGCACGCCGGGCGGGCTCAGCCTGCGGCTGCCGTTCCGCGCCCCGCTCAACCCCTCCAACCTCTTCGGCCACCTCGCCGCCACCGCCGTACCCGGCGTCGAGGAATGGCGCGACGGCGCGTACCGGCGCACGCTGCGCCTGCCGTACGGCCACGGGATCGTCGCCCTCACGCCCCGCCCCGACCACATCGCCTGCCGCCTCACCCTGAGCGATCTGCGCGACCTGCCCGTGGCGATCAGCCGCTGCCGCCGCATGCTCGATCTGGACGCCGACCCCGTCGCCGTCGACGACCGGCTGCGCACCGACCCGCTGCTCGCCCCGCTGGTCGACAAGGCGCCCGGCCGCCGGGTGCCGCGCACGGTCGACGAGGCCGAGTTCGCCGTCCGCGCCGTACTCGGACAGCAGGTCTCCACGGCCGCCGCCCGCACCCACGCGGCCCGCCTGGTCACGGCGCACGGCAAGCCCCTCGACGACCCCGAGGGCGGCCTCACCCACCTCTTCCCGTCCCCCGAGGCCCTGGCCGCCGTCGATCCCGACACCCTGGCGATGCCCCGGACCCGGCGCACCACCCTGACCACCCTGGTCCGCGAACTCGCCGACGGTTCCCTCCACCTGGGCGTCGAGTCCGACTGGGCCGAGGCCCGTGCCCGGCTCCGCTCCCTGCCCGGCTTCGGACCATGGACGGTCGACGTCGTCGCCATGCGCGCCCTCGGCGACCCCGACGCCTTCCTCCCCACCGACCTCGGCATCCGGCGCGCGGCACAGGAGCTGGGGCTTCCCTCCACGCCGGCCGCGCTCACCGCCCGCGCCGACGCCTGGCGGCCCTGGCGGGCGTACGCCGTGCAGTACCTGTGGGCGACCGACGGCCACCCGATCAACTTCCTTCCCGTGTAAGGACTTACCGATCAAGGACTCATCGATGAAACAGCACACCGTCATCGACAGCCCCTGCGGCCCCCTGACCCTCGTCGCCGACGACGGCGTCCTGTGCGGCCTGTACATGACCGACCAGCGCCACCGGCCGCCGGAGGAGACCTTCGGCAGCCGCGACGACGCCCCCTTCGCCGAGGCCGAGGAACAGCTGTCGGCCTACTTCGCGGGCGAGTTGACCCACTTCACCCTCGAACTCCGCCTGAACGGCACGCCGTTCCAGCGCAGCGTCTGGGACCGGCTGACGCGGATCCCGTACGGCGAGACCCGCTCCTACGGCGAACTCGCCGACGCCCTCGGCAACCCCAAGGCGTCCCGTGCGGTCGGCCTGGCCAACGGCAGGAACCCGATCGGCATCATCGTGCCCTGCCACCGCGTCGTCGGCGCCAACGGTGATCTCACCGGATACGGCGGCGGCCTGGACCGCAAACGCCGGCTGCTGGACTTCGAACGGGGATCGGCGCCGTTCTCGTCGTGACCTGGCCGTGCGGCGGGGGCCGGAGGCGGGCGGGAGCCTAGGTGCCGCTCTCGGTGCGGATGCGGTCCAGCAGTTCGGGCAACGCCGTGCCGATCGGCTCGCGTACGACCTCGTCGGCGAGCTCGTCGTACGGTGTGGGCTCGGCGTTGACGATGATCAGACGGGCGCCGTGGTCCGCGGCGACGCCGACCAGGCCGGCGGCGGGCTGGACCTGGAGGCTGCTGCCGACGGCGATGAACAGGGTGCACGCCTTGCTGATGGCCATGGCCTGGCCGAGGACCATCGGGTCCAGCCGTTCGCCGAACATCACGGTCGCCGACTTCAGGATGCCGCCGCACTCCAGGCACGCCGGGTCCTCCTCGCCGGCCTCGACGCGGGCGAGAGTGTCATCCATCGGGCCGCGCGCATGGCACCGCGTGCAGACGACACTCCGTGCGCTGCCGTGCAGTTCGAGCACCTTGCGGGCGGGCATCCCGGCGAGCTGGTGCAGCCCGTCCACGTTCTGCGTGATGACCCGCACCGGGATGCCGGACTTCTCCAGCTCGGCGACGGCCCGGTGCGCGGCGTTCGGCTCGGCCTGGAGCGTGCGGTTCTTGCGTCGCATCTGCCAGGACCGCCGCCGGATCTCCGGGTCCGCCATGTAGTACTCGTACGTCACGAGCTTCTCGGCCTCAGGATCCCGCCGCCACAGCCCGTTCGGACCCCGATAATCCGGGATCCCTGAATCGGTGGAGATGCCTGCGCCACTGAGTATGGCCACGAGAGGGCTGTTCATGGACCGAGAGTAGGACGCCTGCATCGCCGGGGCGAACGGGTATCGGGTGAGCCCCTTGGCCGTCGGTGGTGCTGGTCGACGAGATCTACTGCGCTGTCCACCCGCAGATGGATACTTGGGTACAAGTAGGCCCGACCGGCAAGAAATTGCTTCCTCTGACGGTCAAGAACGCAGGTCAGGGGCCCGCTTCGAGTGGTCACGCGCACTGACGTGCGCGAGGCACTCGATCGGGTGCTGGAGGCGCTGGCGGGGTGAGCAAGGAGGAGGTGGCGGCTGCTGTCGCTGCGGCCTGCGCATCGGTCCCTCGTCCGTCGGCGCCCCTGGCGTCCTCTCGGACGCCGTTGCCGGGACCTGGAAGTACCCCGTACACCGTTTCCGAGGTGGAGGGGTCTGAGGTCGGCATCCCAGACGTTCCTCTTCAGTGGCGGCCGCCCGCGCGGGAGGCGGACGGCTCGATCTCCCCCGCAAAGACGATGACCTGGTCGATGAGGCTCCGCCGCAGATGGACGACGTCCGTTCCCGCCAGGCGGGGGCCTCCATCCGGCGTGGTGAAGACCCACTGGTACCGGGCCCACTCGTCAGGCATGTCCACCGCCGAGCAGCGCACCATCGTGCCGGTCCCCGCCGGGTGGCGCCGGATGTCCAGCACGAACCGCTCGACCGCCGCGATTCCTTCGCTGCGACCCAACGGCCCCCAGAAGACCACGTCTGAGGTCAGAGCCTGGGAGAGCAGGGCAGTCACATAGCTGTCGTCCGAGGCGTTGAACGCGGAGATGAACGTGTCGATCGCGGAGCGTGCAATCTCTTCCTGCATGCCCCAGTAATACCAGCCGTTGCGCGTGCGCTCGTCCCGCGAGCCGCCTTCCGATCACGCTGGACCATCCCGGTCACAGCAGTAGTCAGGTCTGCACCCGCCGGGCGAAGCGGCGCAGGGCGAGGTAGCCCAGAGCGGCGGTGCCGAGGGTGAGGGCGGTGAGGTAGGCCCAGGTGGGCATGTGGCCGGTGGAGGGCGTGAGGTTGGCGCGTAGGCCCTCGCTCATGTAGACGAGCGGGTTGGCCAGGGTCAGGACCTGGACCCAGCGGATGGGGTGCAGAGCGGTCCACGGGTAGTAGACGCAGCCCAGCATGGTGGCGGCGGCCAGGAGCAGGCCGAGCAGCGGCCCGAATGCGGAGGCGTCGACCGCGGTTCCGAGCAGCAGCCCGAGGGCGGAGGCGAGCAGCGCGCTGAGGACCAGTGTGGTCAGCAGCAGGGGCCAGTTGTCGATGTGGGCCCGGGGCGCGTTGCCGGGGGCGTGGACGAGCCAGACGATCGGGACGACGACGAGGGTGGAGACGAGGCCGAAGATCGCGGAGGAGGTGATCTTCTGCAGGCCCAGGGCCCAGACGGGCAGGGGCGCCAGGGCGCGGTCGGTGATCTCGCGGCCGGGGCCGAGTTCGGCGGCCAGAGGCCCGGTGACGGACATGATGCTCTGCAGCGTGAGGGTGCTGGCGATCAGGCCGGGCAGCAGGATCGTGGAGAACGAGGTCGCGCCGCCCAGTCCGCTGCCGATGCTGGGCATGACGTAGGCGAAGGCGAACGTGAACAGCAGCGGCTGAAGGCCGACCTGGATGAGCAGTGCGGGCAGGTTGCGGCCCAGGACGTGCAGGTCGCGCATGGTCAGCGCAAGGTAGGCGTGCCGGGCGGCCCGGCGGGACGACAGCGGGCGGGGGGTGGCTGCGATGGGGTACGCGGTGGTCATGGCGTGTAGTCACGTCCGGTCAGGGCGAGGAAGGCGGTCTGCAGGCTGGGGGGTGTGGTGGTGGCGTCGCGGACGGTGAGCCCGGCCGCGCTGCCGATTCGCAGCAGGTGGCCCAGGACGCCGTCGGGATGCGTGGTGCGGACCCGTACGGTGGGGCCGTCGACGGCCATGTCGTGGGGGCCGCCGGGGATGCTGTGGAGGGCGTCGGTGGCCGGGGTGGCATTGGTGTCGTAGTGGACGGTGATGACTGTCTGCGCTCCGCTGGACGCCTTGATCGCCTCGGGGGAGTCGCAGGCGAGCAGGTGCCCGTGGTCGATGACGGCCAGGCGTTGGCACAGGGCCTCGGCCTCGTCGAGGTAGTGGGTGGTCAACACCACGGTCTGGCCGGTCTCGTGCAGGCTTGCGATGATCTGCCAGAGGTCGTCGCGTGCCTGCGGGTCGACGCCCGCGGTGGGTTCGTCGAGGAAGAGCACCTCCGGCAGGTGCATCAGAGCCCGGCCGATCATGACGCGGCGGGCCTGGCCGCCGGAGAGCTGGTGGGCTTTGGCGCCGGCCTTGTCGGCGAGGCCGAACTGTTCCAGCAGTTCGAGAGCGCGGCGGCGGGCGGCTGGGGCAGGCATGCCGAAGTAGCGGCCGCGGAAGGCGAGATTGTCCGCGACGGTGAGCGCGCGGTCCAGGGTGTTGGCCTGGGAGACCACACCGATGCGGGACTTGACGCCGACCGGGTCGGCACTCACCTCGCGCCCGGCGACCCACGCCTTTCCGGCGCTGGGCGCGACCAGGGTGGTGAGCATGCCGATGGTGGTGGACTTGCCGGCGCCGTTGGTGCCGAGCAGGCCGAAGAACTCGCCCTGGTGGATCGTCAGGTCCAGGCCGTCCACGGCGACAAGGTCGCCCTGCGCGCGCGGATATGTCTTGCGCAGGCCCTCCGTGCGGATGGCCGCTGGGGCGTGGGCCGTGTCGGAGGTCGGGGCGAGGGGCGGTGCAGGGGCGGGGGTTGGTTTCATGTGGGTGCTCCAAGGTGCGGATGAGGTATCCGTCGGGAGGCGTGCCGGGAGTCATGGGGTGGGGGTGTGGCCGGGCAGGCCGGTGCCGCCCAGGCGCGTCAGCAGCGCGGACATCTGGCCGATGTCCTCCTTGGTCCACGGGGGCGTGGCGAAGATCTCGGCGGCGATCTGCTCGGCCGTGGCGAGCATGTCCGTCAGGCGTGCCCGGCCGGTGTCGGTCAGTGCTGCGTAGGCCACCCGGCCGTCACGGGCGTCCGTCTCGCGCGTCACCAGCCCGATCCGCTCCAGTGGCGCCAGCCCCCGGGTCACCCCGGAGGCAGTCAGACCCAGCGCCTCGGCCAGGTCCACCCGGCGCATCCGGCCGCCGGGTGCCTGCCCCAGACGCAGCAGCGTCGTGAAGTCGGCCAGGCTCACCCCGTGCAGCCCTCCCAGACTCGCGTCGAACCGCTTCACCAGGGCCGTCTGGGCCCTCACGAGACGCAGCGACGCGTCCAGTGCATCACTCATTGCTACCTCCTTGACTGCTCAAGCATATCAGGGGCTTGAGCAGTCAAGGATTTGTTTAGTTGATGGCCGGACGGAGTCCTTGAAAGGAGCTTGAAGTACCGGGGTCCCGCGACCGAGGCGTAGGCCTGAGCGCCGTCTCCCCGCTGTGATGCTCACCGGGACGAGCACTGCCCGGCCAGGATCGCGTGGCGAGGAACGCTCGACGGCTGGGCAAGACCGTGCGGCTGGAGGATTCAGGGGTTCTTCTGGGCTGCGGCGCGGCGCTGCCGTTTGCTCAGTGGCGCCTGAGAGAGGTCCTCGGCCTGCGACCTGAGGTTCTTGTAGCCGTAGCCGCGCTCGGTCAGCCACGCGTTCGCCGCCTCTTCGGCGCGTTCGGACGCCTCCAGGATGTCCTCCTCTTCCTCTCCGGAATCCAGGAAACGGAAGGTGAAGGCGGATCGCGCCGTCAGGTCGTAACTGAGGTGCCCCTCGGGTGTGAAGGCCGCGCGCAGGACATCGTGCTCTGCGGCGCGGGCCAGGAGTTCGGCACGCTGGTCGGTGCTGAGCCCGTCGAAGACACCGCGGACGGTGATACGGAAGGTGCGAGTACTCATCCCCCGACCCTGACCAGCAAGATCGGCGGACTCCACCGGTGTTTCCTGCAAAAGCGACGGCGCTGCCCCGGATCACTGGAGCCAAAACAAGTGCTTACAGACACCTGCGCCACTGAGGAGGGCAAGGAGAGGCCGTCCATGGGCCGAGAGTAGGACGCCCGTCCGGATCGGAGCGAGCGGATATCGGGGGCGGCCCCCGGTCACCGTCGCGCTGCGGCCCGCCACCCGGGTTCCAGGATGTCGAGGAGGGCGTGGAAGGCCTTGTCCGCCCGGTCCCAGTGGCCGTTCGCCAGCGGGGCGATGACGAGGCCGAAGGAGGCGTCGGTCAGCAGGGCGGCCTGCGTGCGGGCCCGGTCCTGGTCCATGCCGAGATCACGGAAGACGGAGGTGAACAGGTCCGTCCACTCGGTGACGATGTCGTACAGGACGGGCCCGTACCGGTCCGGGTGAAGCACGCTGGCGCTCATGATCTCCAGATAGAGGGGGAGGGTGGCGCGGACGTCGGGTTCGCCGAACTGGTGCCACACCGCTTCCATGAAACGGCGCAGCCCCGCCGCGTCCCTCGGTGCCCCGAAGGTCTGAAGCAGCTCGCGGACGCGCAGCAGGGGGCGGCGCTCGTAACCGGCGAGGGCCTCGGCGACCAGCCGTTCCTTGGAGCCGAAGTAGTACAGGAGCATGCGGTCGCTGGTGCCGAGCGCACGGGCCAGGGGCCGCAGGGAGAGGTCCGTCAGCCCGTGGCGGATGACATATGCGCGGACCTGGCCGAGCAACTTGCGTCGCTTGGCCGGGTCGGGCGGCCTGGGCATGAAGGCTCCTGGAGGCGGTAGGGCAGCAGGCTCAGGGTTTTATGTCCGTTAAGAACTTTTGGTCGGGCCTTTACCGTAGCACCCGCTACGTCTATATTTGAGGTGTAGCGACTGCTACATGCATGGCCGGCTCAGAAGGGACTGATTCCTGTGGCCCCCCACGCCACCCTCTCCTGGGGCACCCGGCAGTGGGCCCTGTGGTCCCGTGCGCTCGCCCCCCTACGGCCGCTGGACGCCCCCCGTGGCCGCGCCACGGTCTGGGACGCCTCCTGGCCCCTGCCGCGGGACCTGACCTCGGCGGGCCGAGCCCGGCGGCTGGTGACCGCCCAGCTGAGCGACTGGGCCCTGGCCGACCTGGCCGACACCGCCGAGCTCCTGGTCAGCGAGGTGGTCACCAATGCCCTGCGGCACACCCGCGGGCCGCTCAGGCTCAACCTGCGGGTGCGCGGCTCCCGGCTGGCGTGCGAGGTCGAGGACACCGAGAGCGCGGGCCCGCTGCGCAGAGCCGCCGACACGGACGCGGAGGGCGGGCGCGGGACGGAACTCCTCGACCTGCTCGCGGACGCCTGGGGCAGCACGCGGACGGCCACCGGCAAGACCATCTGGTTCGAGCTGCGGTCCGATCACCGGGGTGCGGAGAGCGCCGGGAGCGCCTCGATGGTGCCCTGAGGGGACGGCCGGGCCACGTCAGGCGACCGGGTGGCCGTTCTCCAGTTCCGCCGTGCCGGAGCCGGCGGTGAGGACGTCGAGGGCGGCGAGGACGCGGCGGCCGAGGGCGCCCGGGAGAAGGCCGGTGATCTCCTCCCGGGCGACCAGGCGCCAGGACAGCAGCTCCTCCTCCTGAAGGCGGATGGCCTTGAGGTCGGCGTCCGTCAGCACACCGCCGTCGTACAGGTACGCCACCAGCGGCGGCCTGCCCGCGCCGTGCACCCAGTCCACCGCCAGCAGCCGGCCCGGCTCCCGGTCGAGCCCGATCTCCTCCAGCGTCTCGCGGCGCGCGCCCTGGCGCGGGGTCTCGCCGTCGTCCGACTCGATCGTGCCGCCCGGAAGCGCCCAGCCCTCGCGGTAGTTGGGCTCGACCAGCAGCACCCGCCCCTCGGCGTCCCGGAAGAGCGCGGCGGCACCGGCGAGGACCCGGGGCAGGCTCGCGATGTACGCGGCGAAGTCACCAGTCGTGGTCATTCAGGAAGGGTAACCAGCCGCCGTACGGCTACGGGGCGGCCGTCGCCAGGCGCAGGGTGCGTTCGGCCAGCGCACTGATCCGTACGCCGTCGAAGCCGAACACCGCGCTCCGGGTCGTGTCCTCAAGCGGGTCCTTCCACCGGGCGGGGATCGCGTCCGCGCCCGTGCGCACCCCGGCCACCGAGCCGGCCGTCGCCCCGTTGGAGTCGGTGTCCAGACCGCCGCGCACGGTCAGGGCGACGGTCCGGGTGAAGTCGCCGTCGCCGTACAGCAGCCCGGCGGTGAGGACGGCGGCGTTCGGGACGGTGTGGATCCAGCCGAGCCCGGCGGTCTCCGCGGCCAGCGTGGCCAGGGTCTCCTCCCACGGCAGCCGCGTCTCGTGCAGCGTCATGACCCGTCGTACGGTACGGGCGAGCCTGCTGCTCGCCGGGATCACGCCGAGCGCGCTCTCCAGGGCGTCCCGCACGGTCGGCGCGGTGAACGCCGCCGCGATCAGCGCGGCCGCCCACATGGCGCCGTAGACGCCGTTGCCGGTGTGCGACAGCACCGCGTCCCGGCGGGCGAGACCGGCGGCGGCCACCGGGTCGCCGGGGCGGGTCCAGCCGTGGACGTCGGCGCGGATCAGCGCGCCGATCCACTCCTGGTACGGGTTGTCGTACGTCGCCGTCAGGGGCGGCTTCAGCCCGTTCGCGAGATTGCGGTACGCCGCCCGTTCCGCGGTGAAGGTCTGCAGATACGGCAGCCGCAGCAGCCACAGCTCGCCCACCTGCTCGGTGCTGAAGCCGAAGCCGCAGGTCTCCAGCAGGTGCAGGCCGAGGATCGCGTAGTCCACGTCGTCGTCGCGCACGCTGCCGTGGATCCGGCCGCGCACGCACTGCCGCCACTCCGGGCGCAGTACGGCGGTGTCGGCCGGGTCGGCGGGCTCGGGCAGGTAGTCGGTGAGCGGCAGCGCCTCGGCCTGGCGCAGATAGCGGTCGATGCGCTCGCGGGTCCACACCTCGCCCTGCTCCACCGGCTTGCCGAGCATGTTGCCCGCGATCCGGCCGAGCCAGCCGCCGTGGACGCGGTCGGCGAGGTCCGGTCCTGTGGTGCTCATGGCTGCGGTGTACCCGTTTTCCCCAGCCGCCTCTCAGCGGCTTCCCAGCCTTCGGTCGGGGCATGACGACGGGGGTCTCCTCCGGTTAAGGTCGCAGCGGCGCGACTGGCCCTGACGTGCGCGGGGCCCGGAGAGCAAGGGGAAAGCAAGGTGGCGGACGCTGCAGTGAACGAGACCCGTCGGGTGCTCATCGCCGCGGACAAGTTCAAGGGCTCGCTGACGGCCGTGCAGGTCGCCGAGCGGGTGACGGCCGGGCTGCACCGGGTGGTGCCGGACCTTCACGTCGAGGCGCTGCCCGTGGCCGACGGCGGCGACGGGACCGTGGACGCGGCAGTCGCGGCCGGTTTCGAGCGCCGTGAGGTACGGGTCGCCGGGCCGCTGGGCCAGGAGGTGACCGCCGCGTTCGCGCTGCGCGGTGAGACCGCGGTCGTGGAGATGGCCGAGGCGAGCGGCCTCCAGCGCCTCCCGGCCGGCGTCTTCGCGCCCCTGACGGCCTCCACGTACGGCTCCGGAGAGCTGCTGCGGGCCGCGCTGGACGCGGGGGCCCGCACGATCGTGTTCGGCGTCGGCGGCAGCGCCACGACGGACGGCGGCGCGGGCATGCTGGCCGCGCTGGGTGCCCGGTTCCTGAACGAGGACGGCGAGCCGGTGACGCCGGGCGGCGGGGGACTGGCCGACCTGGCGCGTGCGGATCTGTCCGGCCTGGACGCGCGGCTGTCGTCCGTGGAGCTGGTGCTCGCCAGCGACGTCGACAACCCGCTGACCGGGCCGAAGGGCGCGCCCGCGGTGTACGGCCCGCAGAAGGGCGCCTCGCCGGACGACGTGGACACCCTGGACGCGTCCCTCGCCCACTTCGCCAAGGTGCTGGAGGCCGAGGTCGGGCCGCGGGCGGCGCAGTACGCGGCGTCGCCGGGCGCGGGCGCGGCGGGCGGCATCGGCTACGGCGCCCTGCTGGTGGGCGCCCGCTTCCGCCCCGGTATCGAGGTCATGCTGGACGTCCTGGGCTTCGCACCCGCCCTGGAGCGGGCCTCGCTGGTGATCACCGGTGAGGGGTCACTGGACGAGCAGACGCTGCACGGGAAGGCGCCGGCGGGTGTCGCTGCGGCGGCGCGGGCGGCGGGGAAGCCGGTGGTCGCGGTGTGCGGGCGGCTGGCTCTGTCGCCGGAGGCGCTGCGGGGGGCGGGGATCTCCCAGGCGTACCCGTTGACCTCCGTCGAGCCGGACGTGGCCAAGTGCATCGCGGACGCGGGGCCGATTCTCGAGCGGGTCGCCGTGCAGATCGCTGAGGACCACCTGGGCTGAGGTCCCTGGGGGCTCCGCCCCCAGGGACCCGTTTCCCACCCACCCACCCACCCGTCTCGGTCGGCTGGAGAGCCACTGTCCCGGGCGGACGTGGTCTTGTCGCTTCACCTCTCAGCCAACCGAGTCGGGTGGGTGTGGTGGGCAAGCCGGGGGTCTGGGGGCGGAGCCCCCAGGTCGCCCGCACAAGCGGAGGGCCCCGGACCAGCCAACGGTCCGGGGCCCTCCGCTGAACGCCGGGCTACGGCAACTGCGCCGCCCGCGCCTCACGCCGGTTGTCGCGGAAGTTGTTCACCCGCCGAGCCGTGGCGAACAACGGAATCACCGCTCCCATGACCAGCTGCAGCGCACAGCCCGTCTGGAGGAGCAGCTGACCGCTCGGGGCGTCGAAGGCCCAGGCCGCCAGCAGGCCCATCGACAGGACGATCCAGGTGAGCATGGCCCCGGCCAGGCGCCCCCTGGGCTTCGGGTACTCCACCCGGCTCACCATCAGCCACGCCGTCCCCAGGATCGCCAGTAGCGTCGCCACGAAGGGCAGCTCCAGCAGGACGATGGAGACCACCGTCAGCGCCCCGAACGGGCTGGGCATGCCCTGGAACATGCCGTCCTTCATCGTCACGCAACTGAAGCGGGCCAGTCTCAGCACCACTGCCAGCAGCACCACGATCGCCCCCAGCGCCGCCATTCTCTGGTGCGCGTCGTCCGCGACCATGCCGTAGACGAGGACGAAGTACGCGGGCGCGAGCCCGAAGCTGATCAGGTCGGAGAGGTTGTCCAGCTCGGCGCCCATGGGCGAGGAGCGCAGCTTGCGTGCCACCAGCCCGTCGAACAGGTCGAAGACGGCCGCGCAGAGCATCAGGATGACGGCCGTGGCGGCGCTGTGCCGCGCCATGCCCGCGGACTCGTCGTTCCCGGTCAGATGCGGGATCAGGATGCCGGTGGTGGTGAAGTACACCGCCATGAACCCGCACGTGGCGTTGCCCAGAGTGAGGGTGTCCGCTATCGACAGACGGAGAGAGAGGGGCATCTCCTCCTCTTCGTCCACCTCGTCGGCCTCGGGCACCCAGCCCGCCTGGGTCTCCGGATCAATCACGGTCAATGCGAGTCACCCCAGCCACGGTCTTCTGTCCGACCTCGACCGCGACCTCCACGCCCTCGGGCAGGTAGAGGTCGACACGCGAGCCGAAGCGGATCAGACCGATACGGTCGCCCTGCTCGACCTTCGTGCCCTGAGGGATGTAGGGGACGATGCGGCGGGCCACCGCGCCGGCGATCTGGATCATCTCGATGTCGCCGAGTTCGGTGTCGAAATGCCAGACTACGCGCTCGTTGTTCTCGCTCTCCTTGTTGAAAGCCGGAACAAAGCCGCCGGGGATGTGCTCGACGGACGTCACCGTGCCCGCGAGGGGTGCGCGGTTGACGTGGACGTTCAGCGGGCTCATGAAGATCGCGACGCGGGTGCGCCCGTCCTTCCACGGCATGATGCTCTGCACCACACCGTCGGCGGGCGAAATCACCCGGCCGGAGCCGATCTCGCGCTCGGGGTCGCGGAAGAACCACAGCATGCCCGCGGCGAGCGCGGTGGCGGGCACGGCCACGGCCCTGGCCGCGCCGGAGCGGCGGGCGCGGACCAGGCTGAGGGCTGCGGTGGCGACGGTCGGGAGAAGCCACGGCGATGCTCCGCGCGCGAGGCGTACGCCGGCCCGGCTGTCGCGAGGTGCAGAGGTTTGGCTGTGGGGCATGGATGACCTTCGTAGCGGATGATGCCGCGCAAGACGGGGGACGGCGGCTTTCCGGGGATCGTACCGGTCGCGGGCTGCAACTGGGCAAGCCAGGCTGCCGAGTCGACGGCCGAAGAGTATCTACGGGGTGTGATCTTCTTCTCGAAGAAAACACCCCGTATCAGGACAATCAGCCCTGGAATCGATACTCTTCGAGCAGCCTGCGGCCGATGATCATTTTCTGGATCTCGGCGGTACCTTCACCGATGAGCAGCATCGGGGCCTCCCGGTAGAGGCGCTCGATCTCGTACTCCTTGGAGAAGCCGTAGCCGCCGTGGATCCGGAAGGCGTCCTCCACGACCTCCTTGCAGTACTCGGAGGCCAGGTACTTCGCCATGCCGGCCTCGAGGTCGTTTCGCTCGCCGGAGTCCTTCTTGCGCGCGGCGTTGACCATCATCGCATGGGCGGCCTCGACCTTGGTCGCCATCTCCGCCAGCTTGAACTGGATGGCCTGGTGCTGGGCGATCGGCTTGCCGAAGGTGTGCCGCTGCTGGGCGTACTGGACGCCGAGCTCGAAGGCGCGCTGGGCGACGCCACAGCCACGCGCCGCCACGTTGACCCGGCCGACCTCGACGCCGTCCATCATTTGGTAAAAACCTCGGCCGGTGACGCCGCCGAGCACCCGATCGGCGGGCAGCCGCAGGCCGTCCATGATCAGCTCGGTGGTGTCGACGCCCTTGTAGCCCATCTTCTCGATCTTGCCGGGGATGGTCAGACCCGGTCGGACCTCGCCGAAGCCCGGCTCCTTCTCGATCAGGAAGGTGGTCATCGACTTGTGCGGGGCCGTGCCCTCGGGGTGACCCTCGTCACTCCGGACCAGGACGGCCACCAGGGACGACGTGCCGCCGTTCGTCAGCCACATCTTCTGGCCGTTCAGGACGTACTCGTCGCCGTCCCTGACCGCCTTGGAGGTGATCGCCGACACGTCGGAGCCCAGACCCGGCTCCGACATCGAGAAGGCGCCCCGGATGTCACCGGCCGCCATGCGCGGCAGGAAGTGGTCCTTCTGCTCCTGCGTGCCGTGCTGCTTGAGCATGTACGCGACGATGAAGTGCGTGTTGATGATGCCGGACACCGACATCCAGCCGCGGGCGATCTCCTCCACGCACAGCGCGTAGGTGAGCAGCGACTCGCCCAGGCCGCCGTACTCCTCGGGGATCATCAGACCGAACAGGCCGAGTTCCTTCAGGCCGTCCACGATCTGCTGCGGGTACTCGTCGCGGTGCTCCAGCTCGGTCGCGACAGGAATGATCTCCTTGTCGACAAAGTCCCGGACGGTGGAGAGGATCTCCTGCTGGACGTCGGTCAGACCGGCGGTCTGGGCGAGACGGGCCATGGCTTACTTCTCCTGCTGCTTCAGCTCCGGGCGGCCGGGCTGCTCGCCGCCGCGCTCCTTGATGTACGTCTCGGTGGGCACCATGACCTTGCGGCGGAAGACGCAGACGAGCGTGCCGTCCTGCTTGTAGCCCTTGGTCTCGACGTAGACGATGCCGCGGTCGTTCTTCGACTTCGACGGCCACTTGTCCAGCACGGTCGTCTCGCCGTAGATCGTGTCGCCGTGGAAGGTCGGCGCCACGTGCTTGAGCGACTCGATCTCCAGGTTGGCGATCGCCTTGCCGGAGATGTCCGGCACGCTCATGCCGAGCAGGAGGGAGTAGATGTAGTTCCCGACGACGACGTTCTTGCCGAAGTCCGTCGTCTTCTCCGCATAGTTGGTGTCCATGTGGAGCGGGTGGTGGTTCATGGTGAGGAGACAGAACAGGTGGTCGTCGTACTCCGTGACCGTCTTGCCCGGCCAGTGCTTGTACGTCGCCCCGACCTCGAACTCCTCGTAGGTGCGTCCGAACTGCATCGTGCTCAGGGCTCCTTAGCTGGCGGGGATCTCGAACTTCGACGTGCGCTGCATGCCGGCGGCCCGGCCCTTGCCCGCGATGACCAGGGCCATCTTGCGGCTGGCCTCGTCGATCATCTCGTCGCCGAGCATCGCGGAGCCCTTCTTGCCGCCCGCCTCGGACGTGTAGTAGTCGTACGCGTCCAGGATCAGCTCGGCGTGGTCGTAGTCCTCCTGGGAGGGCGAGAAGATCTCGTTGGACGCCTCGACCTGGCCCGGGTGCAGCACCCACTTGCCGTCGAAGCCGAGGGCGGCGGCGCGCTGGGCGACCTCGCGGTAGCCCTCGACGTTGCGGATCTGCAGGTAGGGGCCGTCGATCGCCTGGAGGTTGTTCGCGCGAGCGGCCATCAGGATCTTCATCAGGATGTAGTGGTAGGCGTCCGCCGGGTAGCCGGGCGGCTGCTCGCCCACGACGAGAGACTTCATGTTGATGGAGGCCATGAAGTCGGCCGGGCCGAAGATGATGGTCTCGACGCGCGGGGAGGCCTGCGCGATCGCGTTGACGTTGTTCAGGCCCTGGGCGTTCTCGATCTGCGCCTCGATGCCGATCTTGCCGACCTCGAAGCCCATGGTCTTCTCGATCTGGGTCAGCAGCAGGTCGAGCGCGACGATCTGCTCGGCGTTCTGGACCTTCGGCAGCATGATGCAGTCGAGGTTCTGGCCGGCGCCCTCGACGACCGTGACGACGTCGCGGTACGTCCACTCGGTCGTCCAGTCGTTGACGCGCACGACGCGCGTCTTGCCCGTCCAGTCGCCCTCGTTGAGGAACTTGACGATGGTGTGCCGCGCCTCGGGCTTGGCGAGGGGCGCGCAGGCGTCCTCCAGGTCCAGGAAGACCTGGTCCGCCGGGAGGCCCTGCGCCTTCTCCAGGAAGCGCGGGTTGCTGCCCGGCACGGCCAGGCAGGAGCGCCGCGGGCGAAGGCGGTTGACGGTCGTCATGCGGGGACCTCCAGGGGGTCGAGCTTGTTCGCTTTCCGGATCTCGTCGACGATGCGGCCGATGATTCCGGTGATGTCGAAGTCCTTCGGGGTGAAGACGGCGGCCACTCCGGCGGCCCTGAGCTGCTCGGCGTCACCATTCGGGATGATGCCACCAGCGATCACGGGTATATCTGTGGCACCGGCCACACGCAGCCGCTG
Source organism: Streptomyces sp. NPDC001393 (assembly GCF_053597455.1). NCBI lineage: Bacteria > Bacillati > Actinomycetota > Actinomycetes > Kitasatosporales > Streptomycetaceae > Streptomyces > Streptomyces sp. NPDC001393. Next base: position 67,243 of record NZ_JBSFIH010000020.1, on the reverse strand, counting down.
GAGTACGTCCGGCACCAGCTGGGCGTGCGAGCCGGACAGGATCGACAGGCCGACGGCGTGCACGTCCTCGGCGAGGGCGGCGTCCACGATCTGTTCGGGCGTCAGCCGGATGCCCTGGTAGACCACCTCGAAGCCGGCGTCACGCGCGCGTACGGCGATCTGCTCGGCGCCGTTGGAGTGCCCGTCCAGGCCCGGCTTGCCGACCAGGAAGCGCAGTTTGCCGACGCCCAGCTCGCGGGCGGTGGCGTCCACCTTGGCCCGCACCTCGGCGAGCGCCGAGCCCGGCTCGGCGGCGACGGCCACCGGTGCGGAGGAGACCCCGGTGGGCGCCCGGAACTCGCCGAACACCTCGCGCAGGGCCCCGGCCCACTCGCCGGTCGTGACCCCGGCGCGGGCGCACTCCAGCGTGGCCTCCATCAGGTTGTCCGTGCCCTTGGCGGCCTCCTTCAGCCGCTCCAGCGCCTTGCAGGGGCGCGGGTGGTTGAAGGGCGGCTGGTAGCGCGTGTCGCGCCAGTTCTGCAGCGAGGCGATGACCCGGGCCTCGACCGCCGGGTCGACCGTCATGATCGCGGTGTCCAGGTCGGCCGTCAGCGGGTTCGGCTCGGTGCCCTCGAAGGCGTTGACACCGATGATCTTCTCCTCGCCGGACTCGATCCGGGCCCGGCGCTCGGCGTGCGAGGCGACCAGCTGCGACTTCAGGTAGCCGGACTCCACGGCGGCCATGGCGCCGCCCATCTCCTGGATGCGGTCGATCTCCGCGAGGGAGTCGGCGACCAGCTGGTCCACCTTCGCCTCGATCACCTTCGAGCCCTCGAAGATGTCGTCGTACTCCAGCAGGTCGCTCTCGTACGCCAGCACCTGCTGGATGCGCAGGCTCCACTGCTGGTCCCAGGGCCTGGGCAGGCCGAGGGCCTCGTTCCAGGCCGGCAGCTGCACGGCACGCGCGCGTGCGTCCTTGGAGAGGGTGACCGCCAGCATCTCCAGCACGATCCGCTGGACGTTGTTCTCCGGCTGCGCCTCGGTCAGGCCGAGGGAGTTGACCTGGACGCCGTACCGGAAGCGGCGCTGCTTGGGGTCCTCGATGCCGTACCGCTCGCGGGTGACCTTGTCCCAGATGCGGCCGAAGGCCCGCATCTTGCACATCTCCTCGATGAAGCGGACGCCCGCGTTCACGAAGAAGGAGATGCGGGCGACCACGTCACCCATGCGCTCCTGCGGCACCTGGCCGGAGTCGCGGACGGCGTCGAGGACGGCGATGGCGGTGGACATCGCGTACGCGATCTCCTGCACCGGCGTGGCCCCGGCCTCCTGCAGGTGGTAGCTGCAGATGTTGATCGGGTTCCACTTCGGGATGTGGGAGACCGTGTACGCGATCATGTCCGTCGTCAGGCGGAGGCTCGGCCCCGGCGGGAAGACGTGGGTCCCGCGGGACAGGTACTCCTTGACGATGTCGTTCTGGGTCGTGCCCTGGAGCTTGGTGATGTCCGCGCCCTGCTCCTCGGCGACGACCTGGTAGAGCGCCAGCAGCCACATGGCGGTGGCGTTGATCGTCATCGAGGTGTTCATCTGCTCCAGCGGGATGTCCTGGAACAGCCGGCGCATGTCACCGAGGTGCGCGACGGGCACGCCGACCCGGCCGACCTCGCCGCGGGCGAGGATGTGGTCGGGGTCGTAGCCGGTCTGCGTCGGCAGGTCGAACGCCACCGACAGACCGGTCTGGCCCTTGGCGAGGTTGCGCCGGTACAGCTCGTTGGACGCCTCGGCCGTGGAGTGGCCGGCGTACGTCCGCATGAGCCACGGACGGTCCTTTTCCCTCCGGGTGTCCGAAGGATGACGCTCTGTCATCTATGGCCCTCAGACGTTCCGGAAGCGGTTGATGGCGTCGATGTGCTGGGCCCGCATCGCCTCGTCGCGCACACCGAGGCCTTCCTCGGGCGCGAGGCAGAGCACGCCGACCTTGCCCTGGTGCAGGTTGCGGTGGACGTCGTACGCTGCCTGGCCGGTCTCCTCCAGGGAGTACACCTTCGACAGGGTCGGGTGGATCTTGCCCTTGGCGATCAGGCGGTTGGCCTCCCAGGCCTCGCGGTAGTTGGCGAAGTGGGAGCCGATGATCCGCTTCAGGGACATCCACAGGTAGCGGTTGTCGTACTCGTGGTTGTACCCGGAGGTCGAGGCGCAGGTGACGATGGTGCCGCCCTTGCGGGTGACGTAGACCGAGGCGCCGAAGGTCTCGCGGCCGGGGTGCTCGAAGACGATGTCGACGTCCTCGCCGCCGGTGAGTTCACGGATGCGCTTGCCGAAGCGCTTCCACTCCTTCGGGTCCTGGGTGTGCTCGTCCTTCCAGAACTTGTAGCCCTCGGCGCTGCGGTCGATGATCAGCTCGGCGCCCATCTTGCGGCAGATCTCGGCCTTCTGCGGCGAGGAGACCACGCAGATCGGGGTGGCGCCGCCGGCGAGGGCGAACTGGGTGGCGTAACTGCCGAGGCCGCCGCTCGCGCCCCAGATGAGCACGTTGTCGCCCTGCTTCATACCGGCGCCGTTGCGGGAGACCAGCTGGCGGTAGGCGGTGGAGTTCACCAGACCCGGGGCCGCGGCCTCCTCCCAGCTGAGGTGGGCCGGCTTCGGCATCAGCTGGTTGGACTTGACGAGCGCGATCTCGGCGAGACCGCCGAAGTTGGTCTCGAAGCCCCAGATGCGCTGCTCCGGGTCGAGCATCGTGTCGTTGTGGCCGTCGGAGGACTCCAGCTCGACGGAGAGACAGTGCGCGACGACTTCGTCACCGGGCTTCCAGGCGTTGACGCCCGGCCCGGTGCGCAGCACCACGCCCGCGAGGTCGGAGCCGATGATGTGGTACGGCAGGTCGTGCCGCTTGGTCAGCTCGCTGAGCTTGCCGTAGCGCTCCAGGAAGCCGAAGGTCGGCAGCGGCTCGAAGATCGAGGTCCACACCGAGTTGTAGTTGACCGAGGAGGCCATGACGGCCACCAGGGCTTCGCCCGGGCCGAGCTCGGGCACGGGGACCTCGTCGAGGTGGATCGACTTGCGCGGGTCCTTGTCGCGGGTCGTGAGGCCCGCGAACATCTCCGTCTCGTCCTTGTGGACGGTGATCGCACGGTACGACTCGGGGAGCGGCAGGGCGGCGAAGTCGGCGGACGTGGCGTCCTTCGACTGGATCGCGTCCAGGATGTCCTTCACGGTCACGGTGTTGCCTCCGGCGGTGAGCGCCCTGAGGGAGGGGCGCTGAGGGTTCGTCGGTGCTGCTGGGAGTGCTGCTGAGGGTTTTGGAAGGTGCCGTCGGTTCGGCTGGGTGGTGCTTCGGCAGCGCTTTGTGGCGCGGGAGGTTGCCTGTGACGCAGGCGTCCGGGCGCTCGGGCCATGAGCCCTTGGGGACAGCCGGCGAGCGAATGGTCTCTGCTCGCCGGCCGCCCGGACACCTTCAACGTATGACACCGCGTGTCAGGTGGCAAGGCACTGAGTGCCAGATGTTGCCCTCAGATGAAATCTTTACTTGACAGATGAGCGATGATCGATCGAATGCGGCCCCGAGAGAGGGTGAAAAGGTGCGCTGACGTGCAAAAACGGCCACCCGGGGGGTGGCCGTTGTCACAGTCGGAAACACTCGGAAACGCGGGTTCAGCGCTCCTTGAGGGCCTGCTCGATGGTACGCATGACCTCGTGCAGCGGCGCGTCGGTGTGGGCGACCGTCACGAGCACCTCGCCCTGCACGGAGGCCGTGGCGGCCGCCGGCCGCGGGGCCGTGCCGCGCCCCGCCCCGATCCCGGTGCCGAACGTCTTCCGCACGATCGCGAAGGCGTGGTCCAGCTGGGCCTCGACGTCCCCCTGGCCGCCCGCCCGCAGCCAGCGCCTGAGGACGTGGTTGTGGGCGGTGACGACGGCGGAGGCCGCCACCTCGGCCAGCAGCGGGTCGTCGTTGGCGTCGTCCGCGTGCGCGTGCTCGTCGAAGTGGCCGAGGAGGTAGCGGGTGAAGAGCCGCTCGTAGCGGGCCACAGAGGCGATCTCGGCCTCCCTGAGGGTCGGCACCTCGCGGGTCAGCTTGTACCGGGCGACCGAGATCTCCGGCGCGGCCGCGTACATCCTCATGACTTCCTTGATGCCGCGGCACACGGTGTCGAGCGGGTGCTCGTGCGCGGGGGCGGCGTTGAGCACCGCCTCGGCACGGATCAGCGTGTCGTCGTGGTCCGGGAAGATCGCCTCTTCCTTGGAGCGGAAGTGGCGGAAGAAGGTGCGGCGGGCGACCCCGGCGGCTGCTGCGATCTCGTCGACGGTGGTCGCCTCGTACCCCTTGGTCGCGAAGAGCTCCATGGCTGCGGCCGCCAGTTCCCGGCGCATCTTGAGCCGCTGGGCGGCGGCGCGACTGCCTGCGGCACTTTCCGGCGCGTCGGGCGTAGCTGGTGTACGTGAGGACTTGGCGGGCTGGGACATGACCCGAACGTACTGCATGTGCGCAGTTCGGTGCGCGGGTGAGGGGGTTGTCCCGTCCCGGGAGCCACCCCCGCCCCAGGAGGGCGGGGGCACGTCCGCGGGGCCGAGCAGTCCGCCCCAGTCCGTCTCCGCGTGCGACCAGCCGCCGGCGCCGTCAGCGGCGGGCATACTCGCGGAAGCCACGGCCGGTCTTGCGGCCGAGGCAGCCCGCGGCCACCAGGTGCTCCAGCAGCGGGGCCGGGGCCAGGCCGGGGTCGCGGAACTCGCGGTGCAGGACCTTCTCGATGGCCAGCGAGACGTCCAGGCCGACCACGTCCAGCAGCTCGAAGGGGCCCATCGGGTAGCCGCCGCCGAGCTTCATCGCCGCGTCGATGTCGTCCAGGGACGCGTAGTGCTCCTCGACCATCTTGATCGCGTTGTTCAGGTACGGGAACAGCAGCGCGTTCACGATGAAGCCGGCCCGGTCGCCGCAGTCCACCGCATGCTTCTTGATCTTCGCGCAGACCTCGCGGACGGTCGCGTGGACGTCGTCGGCCGTCAGCACGGTCCGCACGACCTCGACCAGCTTCATCGCCGGGGCCGGATTGAAGAAGTGCATGCCGATGACGTCCTGCGGGCGCGAGGTGGCGCGGGCACAGGCCACGACGGGCAGCGAGGAGGTGGTGGTGGCGAGGACCGCGCCGGGCTTGCAGACCTTGTCCAGCGTGGCGAACAGCTGCTGCTTGATCTGCAGGTCCTCGGCGATCGCCTCGACGGCCAGGTCGACCTCGGCGAAGAAGTCGTAGGACCCGGCCGGGGTGATCCGGTCCAGGATCTGCGCGGCGGCCTCGGCGGTCAGCCGGCCCTTGTCGACAGAGCGCGAAAGCGACTTGCCGATCCGGGCCTTGGCGGCCTGGGCCTTCTCCTCGCTGCGGGCGGCCAGCACGACGTCGTAGCCCGCCTTGGCGAAGACCTCGGCGATACCGGAGGCCATGGTGCCGGAGCCCGCGACGCCGACGGACCGGACCTCCCGCCCCTGAGCGGTCGCAGCGTCCGCCGCCGGGGTCAGGGCGTCCGGCACGACCGTGGCGCTGCCCGGCGCCTCGTAGGTGTAGAAGCCGCGCCCGGACTTGCGGCCGGTCAGGCCCGCCTCGCTGAGCTGCTTCAGGATCGGGGCCGGGGCGTGCAGCCGGTCGTGGGACTCGGCGTACATGGCCTCCAGGACCGTGCGTGCGGTGTCGATGCCGATCAGGTCCAGCAGCGCGAGCGGGCCCATCGGCAGGCCGCACCCGAGCCGCATCGCCGCGTCGATGTCCTCGCGGGAGGCGTAGCGGGCCTCGTACATCGCGGCGGCCTGGTTGAGGTAGCCGAAGAGCAGGCCGTCCGCGACGAAACCGGGGCGGTCGCCGACCGCGACCGGCTCCTTGCCCAGCTCGATCGCGAGATCCGTGACCGCGGCGACGGCGCCCGGCGCGGTCAGCACCGAGGAGACGATCTCGACCAGCTTCATGGCGGGCGCCGGGTTGAAGAAGTGCAGGCCGAGCACGCGCTCGGGGCGGGCCGAGTCGGCGGCGAGGCGGGTGACGGACAGGGCGTTGGTGCCGGTCGCGAGGATCGTCTCCGGGCGGACGACGCCGTCCAGCTCGCGGAAGATCTGGTGCTTGACCTCGTACGACTCCGGGGCCACCTCGATGACGAGGTCGGCGTCGGCGGCCGCCGCGATGTCGGTGGTGGTGCGGACCCGGGCCAGGGCGTCGGCGCGCTCCTGCTCGGTGAGCCGGCCGCGCTCCACGCAGCCGGCGGTGCGGGCCTCCAGGGCGGCGACGCACTTCGCCGCCTGGGCCTCGCTGATGTCGATGCCGATCACCTCGCGGCCCGCCTTGGCGAGGACCTCGGTGATGCCGGTGCCCATGGTGCCGAGGCCGACGACGGCGATCGTCTTGAGCGGGGACAGGCTTGAGTCGGAAAGGGGAGTGGCCATCGCGGGACTCCAGGAATGAGGGTGACGACGAGGAACGCGCCGGGTGCGCCGAGGGGCGCACCGCGGAGCGGAAAGGGATGCGGGTGTTGCCGGGCTGCGAGCGCACACGCCCGGTGCTGCCGGGTGCCACGGGCGTTGCACACGCCCGCGGTCGGCAATCGGCAGGGAATCCGACCGGCCCTGTCCCGGAGCCGGGTCGTACTGCGGTACACGTACGTACCGAACCGACTTCGCTTGCTACGGCTGCGTCACCAAACCGTCGCCAGCGGAAAGCGCGAGTGGGTAACTCGCTCGTCTGAGCTTAACCCGCGGGTAACGAGCGCGCCAGACCTGAGTCCGGCCGGAGTTTGTGATGTAGCTCCCTCAGGCCCGGCCACCCGCCTACGCTGGACTTCGTGGACGAAGAGTTGCGATCGCTCACGGAGCGCTTACGGCAGGAGTCGCGCGGCTCGGTGGCGTTCGACCGGCTGCGGGCAACCGAGGACCACGACGAACTCGCGGAGGTGCTCACCGCGCCCGGACAGCCGCTGTGGGCCAGGGAACTGGCCGCGTTCCGGCTCGGCCTCGCCGGCGACCGGCGCGCGTTCGAGTCCCTGGTGCTCCTGCTCAACCACCGCGACCCCCCGCGCTGCGCCTCCGCCGCCCATGCCCTCGCCCGCCTGGGCGACCCCCGCACCGCCCGCGCGGCCGCGGCCCTGGCCACCAACGAACTCCGCGTCGCCTACGCCCTGCACCCGGTACGGCTCCTGACCGACCTGCGCGCTCCCGAGTCCGTGCCCGCCCTGATCATCACCCTCGAACGCCGGCTGCGCCCGCACGACCCCTACCGCCGCGTCGCCCTGGCCTGCGTCGAGGGCCTCGGCACCCTCGGCGACCCCCGCGCCCGCCGCGTCCTGAAGGAGGCCCTGGCCCACCCCGCTCTGGCGGAGGCGGCGGTGCGGGCGCTGGCGCGGATCCCGGAGCCCAGGGAGGTGACCTGACCGGGGTCAGCCGGTCAGTTCCTTCACATAGCGCACCTCCGGCACGGGCACCCCGTCCACGTCGAAGGGCTCCTCCGCGCCGTCGGGCCGGAATCCGGCGCGCTCGTAGAAGCGACGGGCGGCGGCGTTCTCCTTCAGGACCCACAGGAGGACGCGGGGGTACGAGGAGCACTGCTCGACCGACGCCGACAGCAACGCCCCTCCGCACCCACGGCCGAGGTGCGCCGGATCCACGTAGATCGCGTACAACTCCGCGTCCGCCGTGCGCACTTCACCGTCCCGGTACGGCCCGAACGCCGCCCACCCGAGGACCTCTCCCGCCCGCTCGGCGACCAGGTGGACGACGGAGCCGTCCCCCTGGGCGAACCGGGCCCGGCGCCGCTCGGCGTCCGCGGCGACGCCGAGTCCGTCGAGGTACGCCTGCGGCATCAGTCCCCGATAGGCGTGCTGCCAGCCACGGATGCGGATCTCGGAGACCCGGTCGCAGTCGGCGAGGTCCATCGGGCGGACATACGTCGGCGGTTCGTCCATGGGCGCACCCTAGTGCGGCGCCCGCCGGACCGGGACGTCGCAGGGCACGAGGGCGGTCGTCCGGCCGGATCCCGGAGGACCGCCACCTGACGGTGAAACCCCTGCCCGCCTAGTCGCTCACCACCGCGAGTGCCTCGATCTCCATCAGGAACTCCGGGGCCACCAGGGCGGCCACCTGGACCGCGGAGGACGCCGGGAGGCGGTCGTCGGGTATGTGGGTCGCGCGGGCCGCGCGGATGGCCGGGAGGTGGGCCGTGTCGGTGACGAAGTACGTCAGTTTCACCACGTGTTCGAAGCCGGCGCCGGCCGCGGCCAGGCAGCGCTCCAGGTTCTCGAAGACCTGGCGGGCCTGGGCCGCGGGGTCGCCCTCGCCGACCAGCTTGCCGTTCCCGTCCAAGGGGAGCTGGCCGGAGACGGCGACGAAGCGGCCGGTCGCCGAGACGACGTGGCTGTACTGGGCCGCGGGGGCCACACCGTCGGGGGCGGGGATGCGCGTCGGTTCGGTCATGGCTCCATCCGTTGATCTTGCGTGGGTATCCCCGGCTTCAGCCGGGGAGGGAAACGCATCCTTGACGCGGCGGCGCGAAGCGCCGGAGTTCTCTACGCCTGCGCTCTGGCGGTCAGACAGGCCGCTTCTGTTCCTCGATGTACTGCCGTATTACGGTCAGCGGTGCACCGCCGCAGGAACCTGCGAAGTAGGAGCGGGACCAGAACACGGACCCCATGCCGATCCGGTTGACCCGTCCGGTGTATTCGGCGCGCAGGTAGCGGGAGCTGACGCCTTTGAGGCTGTTGATCAGCTTGGACAGGGCGACCTTGGGTGGGTAGTGCACCAGCAGGTGCACATGGTCGGCCTCGCCGTTGAACTCCCTCAGTTCCACTTCGAACTTGTCGCACACCTCCCGCATGATCTCCTCGCACCGCGTCAGCATGGCGTCATCGAAGACGCCGCGCCGGTACTTCGTGATGAACACCAAGTGGGCATGCAGGTTGTAGGCGACGTGCCGTCCGGTGCGAATATCGGGCTTTGGTTCCCAGCGTGGTGACATACACCAACTGTAGTAGGATCTTGCAAGCGGACCGGGACGGGGGGTGGGCTGGATGATCCGTGCGTACAAATTCCTCATGCGACCCACCATGGGCCAGCAAGGCGCACTCGCCGAGATGCTGCGGGATCACTGCTCCCTGTACAACGGGGCGTTGCAGGAACGCCGGGATGCCTACCGGCACATCTCCAAGACGACAGTCCGGTACGGGCAGCAGTCCGCACAGCTCAAGGACATCCGGGCCTTCGACCCGGAGCGGCAGGGCCGCTGGTCGTTCTCCAGTCAGCAGGCAACGTTGCGCCGACTGGACAAGGCATTCGCCGCGTTCTTCCGCCGTGTCAAGTCCGGGGAGAAGCCGGGCTACCCACGCTTTCGTGGAGTGGGCCGGTTCGACACCGTCGACTTCCCCAAGGACGGCGACGGCTGCCGCTGGGACTCCACCCCGCACGACCCCGTCACCCGCGTGCGCCTGCAAGGCGTCGGTCACGTCAGGGTCCACCAGCACCGGGTCGTCGTCGGCAAGGTCAAGACGATCTCGGTCAAGCGTGAGGGCAAGCGCTGGTATGTCGTCCTGACCGCCGAGCAGGCCAAGCCGGTGCCGCTGGAGTCGACCGGCTCTGTGATCGGCATCGACATGGGCATAGCCAACTTCCTCGCCGACTCCGATGGCGAATTCGTACCCAATCCGCGCCACGGCCAGAAGGCCGCCGCGAAGCTCGAACAAGCACAGCAGGCCCTCAGCCGGTGCAAGCGCGGCAGCAAACGCCGCCACAAGGCCGTGGAGACCGTGGCCCGGCTGCACCGTAAGGTCCGCCGTCAGCGCCTGGACCACGCTCACAAGACCGCGCTCGACCTCGTGCGCGAACACGACTTCATCGCCCACGAAGACCTCAAGATCCGCAACATGAGCAAGTCCCCCGCCCCCAAGCCCGACCCCGACCAGCCAGGCAGCTTCCTGCCCAACGGCGCCGGCGCGAAGGCCGGGCTCAATCGCTCGATCGCTGATGCCGGATGGGGGGTGTTCCTCGCGATCCTCACCGCCAAGGCTGAAAGCGCCGGACGGGAAGTGATGGCCGTGGACCCCCGCAACACCTCCCGGCGGTGCCCTGCATGCGGGCACACCGCCAAGGAGAACCGGCCCACACAGGACAAGTTCCACTGTCAGGCGTGCGGCCACCACGCGCACGCGGACACGGTGGGCGCCCTGAACGTTCTACGGGCCGGGCTGGTCCGTCGCGACGCCGCACCGGCATAGCGAGAAGCCCCCTCGTTCACGAGGGGGAGGAGTCACGGTGGACCGTCCCACTGACAACGCCCCGGACGGCGACGGCGTGACGAGCCCCCGGCGCCCGCAGGAGCCGTCGGCGCCCGCCGGGGCTACCGGCGGAAGCCCAGCAGGCCGTGCAGGGCCGAGCCGCGCGACGACGTCGACGCCGCCTTCGCCGCCAGCGGTTTCGGGTCGGGCGACTTCGCGCAGACCGCGTCGGCGCCACCCGGACCCGCGCCGCGCGGCACCCTGCCGTCCGTCAGATACGCGGCCAGGTACTTGTCCAGGCATGCGTTCCCGCTCAGCGTGATGCCGTGGTTGCCGCCGCCCTCCTCGACCACCAGGCTGGAGCGGGCGAGCAGCCGGTGTACCGCGACCCCGCCGGGGTACGGCGTGGCCGCGTCGTCCGTCGCCTGGAAGAGCAGTGCCGGCGGCAGCCCGGCGTTGGCGATGTTCACCGGTCGGCGCCTGGCGGCGGGCCAGAACGCGCACGGCGCGTTGTACCAGGCGTTGTTCCAGGCCATGAAGGGCGCCTTGCCGTAGACCCGCCAGGTGTCGGCGCGCCAACGGTTCCAGTTGCCGGGCCAGGAGGCGTCGCGGCACTGCACCGCCGTATAGATGCTGTACCCGTTGTCCCCCGAGCCGCCCACGGCACCGAAGTTCTCGTACGCCTCCACCAGCGGCCCGGTCCTGCCCTCGCGCACGTATGCCGCGAACGCCTCGGCGAGGTAGGGCCAGTAACCGTCGTAGTAGCCGCCGGGGATGAAGGTGTCCTCCAACTCGGCGGCGCCCACCTTGCCTTCGGCCGGTTTCTTCGCCAGCGCCGCCCGCATCGCGTACCACTCGGCCTCGATCTCCGCGGGATCCTTGCCGAGGTGGTAGGCGGAGTCGTACCGGGCGATCCAGGCCATCAGCGCGCGATGACGGTCGTTGAAGGCGTATTCCTGGCCGAGGTTGTCCTGGTACCAGACCCCGGTCGGGTCGACGATCGAGTCCAGGACCAGGCGGCGCACCCGCCGCGGATACAGCTTCGCGTAGACCGCGCCGAGGTAGGTGCCGTAGGAGTAGCCGAAGTAGCTGATCCTCGGCGCGCCGAGCGCCCGGCGGACGGCGTCCATGTCCCGCGCGGCGCTGACCGTGTCCAGGTGCGGCAGTACGTCGGCGTACTTGCGGCCGCAGGCGGCGGCGAAGGACTGGGCGCGTGCCAGGTTGGTCCGCTCCAGCGCGGCCGTGGCGGGAACGGTGTCCGGACGCACCGTCCTGAAGTGGCCCGGTGCGCAGTTCAGGGCCGGGCTGCTCCTGCCCACCCCGCGCGGGTCGAAGCCGATGACGTCGTACTGGGCGGCCACCTCACGGGGCAGGGCCGAGGCGACGAAACCGGCGAGGCTCAGTCCGCTGCCGCCGGGCCCTCCGGGGTTGACCAGCAGCGGCCCCTGGGAGGTCTTCGCGGTGTGCGGGACGCGGGAGAGGGCGAGCGTGATCTGCCGGCCCGATGGGTGCGCGTGGTCCAACGGGACCTTCAGTGAGGCGCACTGGAGCGTCGGATAGTCGCCGGTGCCGCACTTCTTCCAGTTGAGGTGTGCCGACGGCGCGGCTCCCGCGGGAACGGCGGTGACCGAGCCCGCCAGCACGGCGGCGGCTGCGCACAGCACGGCTGCGCGTGTTCTCATGCGTTCTCCCGGGACGGAGGTGTCGACGGACCGCGAGGGTCACATCTTTCGCCGGATCGTCCCGGAATCGGCGCTCTGAAGACCGCGTTATAGGCATAGTTGACCCGTTTGGGTTCTCACAGGAGTGTGAGCTGGGTCGGTGCGGCCGCGGCCGGGCGCTCGGCCGGCTCGGCCGGGCGGATCCGGCGGGCCAGGCCCGGGCGGGTGGGCCCGATGCCGTACTCCTGTGCCAGCTCGTGCACCTGACGGGTGATCCGGCGCTGGTACCACTTGGGCGCGTAGGCGCCCTCCGCGTACAGCCGTTCGTAGCGCCGCACCAGGTGCGGATGGTGCTGTGCGAGCCAGGCCATGAACCACTCCCGCGCGCCGGGCCGCAGATGCAGCACCAGGGGGGTGACAGAGGTGGCCCCGGCCGCCGCGATCGCCCGTACCGTGGCCCGCAGCCGCTCCGGATGGTCGCTCAGGAACGGGATGACCGGCGCCATCAGCACCCCGCAGCCGATGCCGTGCTCGCCCAGGGCGCGCACCACTTCCAGGCGGCGTTCCGGCGCGGGCGTGCCCGGCTCCACCGTGCGCCACAGCTCGGGGTCGAGGAAGCCGACGGAGACGGAGATGCCGATGTCCGTCACCTCGGCCGCCCGGACCAGCAGGTCCAGGTCGCGCAGGATCAGGGTGCCCTTGGTGAGGATCGAGAACGGGTTGGCGTGCTCGGTGAGGGCGGAGATGATGCCCGGCATCAGGCGGTAGCGGCCCTCCGCGCGCTGGTAGCAGTCGACGTTCGTGCCCATCGCCACGTGGTCTCCCTGCCAGCGGCGGGAGGCGAGCTGGCGGCGCAGCACCTCGGGGGCGTTGACCTTGACCACGATCTGGGTGTCGAAGCCGATGCCGGTGTCGAGGTCCAGATAACTGTGCGTCTTCCTGGCGAAACAGTAGACGCACGCGTGCGTGCAGCCCCGGTAGGGGTTGACGGTCCACTCGAACGGCATGCGCGAGGCGCCCGGCACCCGGTTGAGCACCGAGCGCGCCCGGACCTCGTGGAAGGTGATCCCGCGGAACTCGGGCGTGTCGAACGTGCGGGTCGTCACCGCGTCGGCGCCGAACAGCGCCGCCTCCGCGGCCCGGCCGTGTTCGCTCTCGCCCGTGAGGTTCTCCCAGCGCATGACGCCTCCTCGGTAGCACTGCAGCACACAATAGAACATGTGTTCCCATGATCGTGTGAGCCCTGGTGAGGAAGCTCGGCGACGACCCCGGATTTGGCGGCCGGGCACCGGGGTGGTTGGCTTTCCCCAACCCCGAGAAACCCCCGAGAACCCCGAGAAACCCCGAGAAACACTGTCCTGGAGGAACGCAATGGCGCAGGTCGAGGCCACTACGGAGCGGGTCGTCGCGGCGGACGCGGAGAAGGTGTTCGACGCCCTCGCCGACTACCGCGGCACGCGGCAGAAGCTGCTGCCCGAGCACTTCAGCGAGTACGAGGTCCGCGAGGGCGGCGACGGCGAGGGCACCCTCGTGCACTGGAAGCTCCAGGCCACCAGCAAGCGGGTGCGCGACTGCCTCCTGGAGGTCAGCGAGCCCACCGACGGCGAGCTGGTCGAGAAGGACCGCAACTCCTCCATGGTCACCACCTGGCGCGTCACCCCCGCCGGCGAGGGCAAGTCCCGGGTCGTCGTCACCACCACCTGGAAGGGCGCCGGCGGCATCGGCGGCTTCTTCGAGAAGACCTTCGCGCCCAAGGGCCTCGGCCGGATCTATGACGCCGTGCTCGCCAAGCTCGCCGCCGAGGTCGAGAAGTAGGGCCAAACCCCGCACGGTGAAGGGGTGTTGGCCCTCCGGTAGCCCGGCGGCTCGCCCCCTTCACCGGTTCGAGTGGATATCCATCCCGTCCGGAACGATGCCGTAACTCACCGCAGTTGTTCACAGTTGACGCTTAACGCGGGAAATGTGACAGGTGCGACGAGGGGAGCGGTACGTGGGCGGGACGACTCTGATGCGGGACGAGCCGCTCACGGCGCCCCCCGGGGCCCCCGCGGCCCCACCCGCCGAGAGCGCCGGACCCGGCGCGCGCCGCGTGCGGCTGGTGTTCTTCGGGCTGATGCTCGCCCTGCTCCTCGCGGCGCTCGACCAGATGATCGTCGCGACCGCGCTGCCCAAGATCGTCGGTGAACTGCACGGCCTGGACCGGATGTCCTGGGCGATCACCGCCTATCTGCTCACCTCCACCATCGGCCTGCCGCTCTACGGCAAGCTCGGCGACCTCGTCGGCCGCAAGGGCGTCTTCCAGTTCGCCATCGCCGTCTTCGTCCTCGGCTCCGCACTCGCCGGCCGGGCGCAGACCATGGACCAGCTGATCGCCTTCCGCGCGATCCAGGGCGTGGGCGCGGGCGGGCTCATGATCGGCGTGCAGGCGATCATCGCCGACATCGTGCCGCCCCGGCAGCGCGGCCGCTACATGGGCCTGATCGGCGCCGCCTTCGGCCTCGCCTCCGTCGCCGGGCCGCTGCTCGGCGGGTACTTCACAGACCATCTCTCCTGGCGCTGGTGCTTCTACGTCAACGTCCCCTTCGGCCTGGTCACCCTCGCCGTCGTCACCGTCGTGCTGAAGCTGCCCAAGCCGGCCGGCCGCGGGCGCTTCGACGTCCTCGGCGCGCTGCTGCTCGCCGCCGCCTCCACCTGCCTGGTCCTGCTGACCAGTTGGGGCGGCACCGAGTACGCCTGGGGCTCACGGCAGATCCTCGGACTCGGCGCCGGCGCGCTCGCCGCCGTCGTCCTCTTCCTCGTCGCCGAGCGTTTCGCCGCCGAACCCCTCATCCCGCTCAGGCTGTTCCGCGACTCCGTCTTCGACGTCAGCGCCCTGGTGGGTCTCGTGATCGGCGTCGCCCTGTTCGGCGCCGCCAGCTATCTGCCGACCTTCCTGCAGATGGTCGACGGGGCCAGCGCCACCGGGTCCGGGCTGCTGATGCTGCCCATGATGGCCGGGATCGTCGGCGCCTCGATCATCGGCGGGCAGCTCATCAGCCACACCGGCCGCTACAAGATCTTCCCCGTGCTCGGCGGCGCCGTCTCCGCCGTCGGCATGTGGCTGCTGTCCCGGCTCGAAGTGGACACCCCCCGGCTGCACTACAGCATCTGGATGGCCGTCCTCGGCGCCGGCATCGGCCTGGTGATGCCCGTGCTCGTCCTCGCCGTGCAGAACTCCGTACGGCCCGCCGACCTCGGCACCGCCACCAGCGCCAACAACTACTTCCGGCAGATCGGCGGCAGCGTCGGCGCCGCGGTCTTCGGCACCCTCTTCGCCAACCGGCTGACCTCCTCGCTGCACAGGGAGCTGCCCCCGCACGCGGGCGCGGCGCTGCCCGACCCCGAGTCCCTCACCCCGCAGCTCGTGCACGCGCTGCCCCCGGCCCTGCGCGACGCCTACATCCGCGCCTACGCCGACGCGATGCCCCGGATCTTCCTCTATCTCGTCCCGGTGCTCGTCCTCGGCCTGCTCATCGCCTTCTTCCTCAAGGAGAAACCTCTGGTGTCCCACCACACCGCCGAAACAGAGCCCGATACCGTGAACACCCCGATCCCGCAGGCCCGTTCGCCGCATGCCGCGGCCGGCATCCCCGTCTGCGGCACGGTCCAGCACCCCGACGGCACCGTGGTGCCCCGCGCGGCGCTCACCCTCATCGACGTCGCCGGGCAGCAGATCGGGCGCGGTGCGAGCGGCGAGGACGGACGCTACGCGCTCAGCACGCCGGGCTCGGGGTCGTACGTGCTGATCGCCGCCGCCGGCGGTCATCAGCCGCAGGCCGTCACCGTCACCGTCGGCGAGCGGCCCGTCGAACTCGACGTGGTCCTCGGCGGCGCCGGACGCCTCGCCGGCAGCGTGCTCACCGCCGACGGCAGCCCCGTGCGCGACGCCACCGTCACCCTCACCAACGTGCACGGCGAGGTCGTCGCCGCCACCCGCAGCGGCCGCGAGGGCGGCTACGTCATCACCGAACTGGTCGCCGGCGAGTACACCCTCGCCGCCAGCGCCCCCGCCTTCCGCCCGGCCGCGCTCCCGGTCACCGTGCAGGCCGCCCGGGAGACCCGGCAGGACGTCGAGCTCGCGGGCGGCGCCGTGCTGCGGGGCACGGTCCGGGCGAGCGGCGGACGGCCCGTGGAGGACGCGCGCGTGACGCTCCTGGACGCCGCCGGCAACGTCGTCGACACCCTCACCACCTCGGCGGACGGAACGTTCCGGTTCGTCGACCTCTCCTCCGGCGAGTACACCGTCATCGCCGCCGGATACCCGCCGGTCGCCACCGTGCTGCAGGTCGCGGGCGGCGGCCGCACCGAACGCGACCTGCAGCTCGGCCACGAGGACTGAGCGGGCGTCAGGGCCTGGGCGCACGCGGGGCGCTGAGCTGCGCGCCGGTGCGATCCGGTGGAGCCAATTCCAGGATTGCCACACATCGCGACCGGCCGTCGCCGTACCGTAGTGACGGGCGGCACAGATCGTTTGCGTACAGCCGTGGGGAGAGAGGGCCGGGGCCATGGACCGTGGCAGCGAGCGGGACACACCTCCCGGGCGCGGCGTCGACGGTACGGCGGGTCGGATTCCGCTGGCCGTGGTCGTCGTCGACCGCGACGGCCTGGTGTCCCACTGGAGCAGCGGCGCGCGCCGTTTGTTCGGCGTCGGCCGGGAGGACGCCGTGGGGCGTGCCGCGGCCGACCTGCTGCCCGTCTCCGGCGCCCTCTCCGAGGATCTGCAGGGCGGCGCGATGCCGGACGCCTACGAGGAGTACGACGGACTCGGCCCCGACCTGGAGGCCTCCCTCGGCGGGCACACCGCCTACGCCACCGCCGGCCGCGCCCGCCTGATCCCGCACGGCCGGCAGCCCGACGGCGAGCGGCTCGACGTGCTGTGGTGGGCCTATCCGCTGGTCGGCCCCGGACCGTCCCGGCTGCTGGTGCTCGCCGCCGACGCCGGCCGGCTGCGCGAGGAACGCGGCTACGACGACGAGACCGCCGAACGCATCTCGCCCGGCTTCGCCCGCCACACCGAGCTGCCCGCCTCCGACGAACTCGAACGCCGGCTGCCCGAGATCCTGCCCAACATGGGTCCGGGGCTGAGCGGCCGTATCGTCTCCCAGGTGCTGGAACTGGGCTATCCGGTCCTGGAGTTCAGCCAGTCCGACCGGGTGCCCGTCACTCCGTACTGGGGCGTGCCCCGCCGCCCGGGACGCACCCGCGCCGAGGCCGTCGTCCCCCAGCAGCGGGTGGCCCCGGTCGTCGTCCCGGCCGGAGCCGAGCAGGATCTCGAGTACGCCGCCGTGCGCGAGCGGCTGGAGTTCCTGAACGAGGTCAGCTCCCGCATCGGCTCCTCCCTCGACCTCGGCGAGACCATCCGGGAGGTCACCAGCGCCGCCGTACCCCGGTTCGCCGACTTCGCCGGCACCCACCTGCGCGCGGCCGTCCTGGCCGGTGAGGGCTTCCCGGACGGCCCGCCGGACGCGCAGACCGTGATGTTCCGCGTGTGGGTCGAGCACAACGACGAACCGGGCCGCTGGGACGACACCGTGCCGGTCGGCGAGGCCTTCGCCTTCCCCGAGCACACCCCGTTCTACAAGTGCATGGTCACGGGCGAACCGGTGCTCATCCCACGGGTCACCGAGGAGCTGTCCAACCGCATCTCCGGCGAGTTCGAGAAGCGTGACCTCAGGCCGCTCATCGGCGGCCGCTCCCTGCTGATCGTCCCGCTCAAGGCGCGCAACGTCGTCCTCGGCTTCATGGTGCTGATGCGCCGCCCCGACCGCCCGGGGTTCGACGACATGGACCGCACCACCGGCGCCGAACTCGCCGCCCGCGCGGGCCTCGTGCTCGACAACGCCCGCATGTACACCTACCAGGAGAACGTCGCCGACACCCTGCAGGACAGCATGCTCCCGCAGGTCACGCCGCGGATGGCCGGCTGTGACATCGCCACCCGCTATCTGCCGGGCACCCGGCTCGGGCGGATCGGCGGCGACTGGTTCGACACCATCAAACTGCCCGGCTCGCGCACCGCCCTCGTGGTCGGCGACGTCATGGGCCACGGTCTCAACTCGGCCGCGATGATGGGCCAGTTGCGCACCGCCGTGCAGACCATGGCCACCATGGAGACCCCGCCCGCCCAGCTCCTGCGCAACCTCGACGACCTGGCCCGCCGGCTCGGCGACAACTACCTCGCCACCTGTCTGTACGCGGTCTACGACCCGATCCGCGGCGAGTTGCACCTGGCCAACGCCGGACACATCCCGCCCGTGCTGGTCCGCGCCGAGGACGGCAGCAGTGAACTCCTCGACCTGCCCACCGGCGCCCCCATAGGCGTCGGCGGCGTGGCGTTCGAGGCGACCCGGGTCAAGGTCTCGCCCGGCGACCGGCTGGTGCTGTGCACCGACGGCCTGGTCGAGGTGCGCGGCTGCGACATCGGCGAGGGCCTCGCCGCGCTCTGCGAATCCGCCGCCCACCCCGCCGCCTCCATGGACGACGCCTGCGACACCATCATCCGCGCCCTGAACACGCGCGGTGGCCGCAAGGACGACGTCGCCCTGCTCATGGCCCGCCTCAACGGCATCCCCGGCGACCACGTCGCCGAATGGCGCCTCGACGCCGACCCGCGCGAGGTCGCCCGGGCCCGCCGCCTGGTCCGCGAACGGCTCCTCGAGTGGGGTCTGCCGCAGGCTGTGGAGATCGCGGAGCTGCTGGTCAGCGAGGTCGTCACCAACGCCGTACGGCATGCCGTGAGGGAGCCGGTCGGGCTGCGCGTGGTCCGTACCGACGCGCTGCTGTTCGAGGTCACGGACGACGAACCGGGGCTGCCCGAGATGCTCGGCGCCGATCCCTGCGACGAGTCGGGTCGCGGCCTGCGGGTGGTCAGCCGACTGGCCCGGGAGTGGGGTGCCAGCGCCACCGGACACCGCAAGACCGTCTGGTTCGAACAGGCTCTCGCCGGACGAGGATGACCAGGGGGCGCGCGGACCTCCGGCGCGCGCCCCCGAAGGTTGTCCGGAGTTCGTACATCCGGTGAAGGTGCCTTCAGCCCCTTGCCCCGCTCCGGGCCCTCGCGATATCCCGATCACGGAACCGAACCGTGGGGAGATGCGCATGAACGTCTCGGACAAATACCGCAGCAACTGGGAGAGTTACTGGAGAGAGACCTCCGGCGAGGCGGGCGAGGCGATCTGGGACTGCGATCCCGCCCTGTCCGCCGAGCCGCACACCGCCCTCCTACTGCCCCACGCGGACCCGGCCCGCACCATCGTCGACCTCGGCTGCGGCAACGGCACCCAGACCCGCTACCTCGCCACCCGGTTCGCCCGCGCCGTCGGCGTCGACCTCTCGCACGCCGCCGTCGAGCACGCCCGCCGGGCCACCCGGGACGACACCGTGGAGTTCCAGCAGCTCGACCTCACCGACACAGCCGCCGTACGCGCCCTGCACGAGCGCCTCGGCGACGTCAACGTCTATATGCGGGCCGTCATCCACCAGAGCGAACCCGAGGCACGGCCCGCGGTCGCCGCCGCCGTCGCCGAGCTCATCGGCAGCGAGGGCCGCGCGTTCGTCGTCGAACTCACCTCGGGCTCCCGCGACGTGCTCAGGCGCGCCGCAACCCAGGCGGGCGGCCCGGGGCCCAAGCTGCAGCGCGTCTTCCATCACGGGCTCAAGCCGGCCGACGCCGACGACCCGGAGATCCCGCGCCTGCTCGGCGAGGCCGGTCTGAAGGTCCTCGCCGAGGGCGAGACGTTCCTGCCGCAGACCGAGGACCTGGCCGACGGCACCCGCATCGACCTGCCGGCCCGCTGGTTCGTCCTCGTCGGCGCATAACGGCCCCGGACGCCGGGCCGGACGGCCCACGACCGGGGAAACGCACGGGCCCCGCCGCTCCTTGGGCAAGTGGCGGGGCCCGGTCTGCTTCTGAAGGGTTCGAAGGGTTCACCCGGAGCCGCAGGGACCACGACCCGCCAGCGCGGCCCGTGGCCCGGTCCCCGCTCGGCGCGTAACGTGCGCAGTATGAAGATCCTCATCAGTGCCGACATGGAGGGCGCCACGGGCGTCACCTGGCCGGGCGATGTGCTGCCGGGGACGCCGCAGTGGGAGCGGTGCCGGTCGATGTTCACCTCGGACGTGAACGCCGCGGTGGAGGGCTTCTTCGACGGCGGCGCCGACCAGGTGGTCGTCAACGAGGCCCACTGGAGCATGCGCAACCTGCTGCTGGAGCGGCTCGACGAGCGGACCGAGATGCTGACCGGGCGGCACAAGACGCTGTCCATGGTGGAGGGCGTGCAGCACGGCGACGTCGACGGCATCGCGTTCGTCGGCTACCACGCGGGCGCCGGCATGGAGGGCGTCCTCGCCCACACCTACCTCGCCAACCAGATCACCGGGGTGTGGCTGAACGACGTCCGCGCCAGCGAGGGACTGCTCAACGCGCACGTCGTCGCCGAGTACGGCGTCCCCGTCGTCCTCGTCACCGGGGACGACGTGGCCTGCGAGGACGCACTCGGCTACGCGCCTGAGGCGCTGAAGGTCGCCGTCAAGGACCATGTGTCGCGGTATGCCGCGGTGTGCCGGACCCCGGCGCGCACGGCGGCCGACATCCGTGCCGCCGCCAAGGGGGCCGCCCGGCTGGCGGTGCGGCACGAGCCCGTCGAGGCGGGCCCGTTCACACTCGCCGTGGAGTTCGACGCCGAGCACCTGGCGATGGCCGCGACCGTCGTGCCCGGGGTCGCGCGGATCGGGGAGCGGAAGGTGGCGTACACCAGCGCCACGATGTACGAGGGGATCCGGACGTTCAAGGCGGTCACGACGATCGTCTCCGCCGCGGTGGAGGAGCAGTATGGCTGACCGGCAGGCGCTCGATGAAGTGGTGGAGTTCACCTCCGGGCTCATCCGCATCGACACCACCAACCGGGGCGGCGGGGACTGCCGGGAGCGGCCCGCCGCGGAGTACGCGGCCGAGCGGCTGGCCGGGGCCGGACTGGAACCGGTGCTGCTGGAGCGGACGCCGGGGCGCACCAACGTCGTCGCGCGGATCGAGGGCACCGACCCGTCCGCCGACGCGCTGCTGGTGCACGGTCACCTCGACGTGGTGCCGGCGCAGGCCGCCGACTGGAGCGTGCACCCGTTCTCGGGCGAGATCCGGGACGGGGTGGTGTGGGGGCGGGGCGCCGTCGACATGAAGAACATGGACGCGATGATCCTCGCGGTCGTCCGCTCCTGGGCCCGGCAGGGCGTACGGCCCCGCCGGGACCTCGTCATCGCGTTCACCGCCGACGAGGAGGCCAGCGCCGAGGACGGCTCCGGGTTCCTCGCCGACCGGCATCCGGAGCTGTTCGAGGGCTGCACCGAGGGCATCAGCGAGTCCGGCGCCTTCACCTTCCACGACGGCGCCGGCCGGCAGTTCTACCCCATCGCGGCGGGGGAGCGGGGCACCGGCTGGCTGAAGCTCACCGCGCGCGGCCGGGCCGGGCACGGCTCCAAGGTGAACAGGGAGAACGCGGTGACCCGGCTCGCCGCCGCCGTCGCCCGCATCGGCGAGCACGAGTGGCGCCCGAGGCTCACCCCGACCGTACGGGCCGCGCTCACCGAACTGGCCGGTGTGTACGGCATCGAGCCCGACTTCACGGACGTGGACCGGCTGCTGGAGAAGCTCGGCCCCGCGGCCGCGCTGGTCGAGGCGACCGTCCGCAACAGCGCCAACCCGACCATGCTGGACGCCGGTTACAAGCTGAACGTGATTCCCGGCGAGGCGGTCGCCTACGTGGACGGGCGCTGTCTGGCGGGCGCCGAGGAGGAGTTCACCGCCACCCTCGACATGCTGACCGGCCCGGACGTGGACTGGGAGTTCGCGCACCGGGAGGTGGCCCTCCAGGCGCCCGTGGACTCGCCGACGTACGCGAAGATGCGGGCCGCCGTCGAGGCGTTCGCCCCGGACGGGCACGTGGTGCCGTACTGCATGTCCGGCGGCACGGACGCCAAGCAGTTCTCCCGGCTCGGCATCACCGGATATGGTTTCACCCCGCTGAAGCTGCCCGAGGGCCTGGACTACCAGGCACTGTTCCACGGTGTGGACGAGCGCGTGCCGGTCGAGGCGCTGCACTTCGGCGTCCGGGTGCTGGACCGCTTCCTGCGGACGGCCTAGGGGATGGGGGACAGGGTGCTCAAGACACCGTACGGGTCCTGGCCGTCGCCCATCCACGCGGCCCTGGCCGCCGCGCACGACGGCCGTCCGGAGTGGACGGGCTTCGTCGGCGACGAGACCTGGTGGACCGAACCCCGGCCTGCCGAGGGCGGCCGCCGAGCCCTGGTACGACGACGGACCGACGGCAGCGAGGAGTCGGTGCTGCCCGCACCCTGGAACGTGCGCAGCCGGGTCATCGAATACGGTGGCCGGCCCTGGGCCGGGGTGCTCCTGGACGGTCAACCCCTGGTCGTCTTCGTGTACTTCACCGACCAGCGGCTCTACCGGTACGAACCCGGCGGCGAGCCGCGCCCGCTGACCCCGGTGTCCGCCGTGGGCGGCGGGCTGCGCTGGGCCGAACCGCGCGTGGACCCGGAGCGCGGCGAAGTGTGGTGCGTGCTGGAGGAGTTCACCGGCGACGGACCCGGTGACGTGCGGCGCGTGCTCGCCGCCGTACCGCTGGACGGCTCGGCCGCCGAGGACCGCGGCGCCGTCCGGGAACTCACCGACGGCCGGCACCGGTTCGTCACCGGGGCGCGCCTCGCCCCCGACGGCCGGCGCGCGGCCTGGCTCGCCTGGGACCATCCCCGCATGCCGTGGGACGGCACGGAACTGCTCGTCGCCGATGTCGGCGACGACGGCACGCTGCGGGACGTGCATACAGTCGCCGGTGGACCGGACGAGGCCGTCGCGCAGGTCGAGTGGTCCGCGGACGGCAGCATTCTGTATACGAGCGACCGCAGTGGCTGGTGGAACCTCTACCGCGACGGCACCCCGCTGTGCCCGCGCGACGAGGAGTTCGGCGGGCCCCTGTGGCAGCTCGGGCTGCGCTGGTTCGCGCCGCTCGACAACGGGCTGATCGCGGTCGTCCACGGTCGAGGGCCGGGCGTGCTCGGGATACTGGATCCGGTATCCGGGGAGATCGTCGACGCCGCCGGGCCGTGGACCGAGTACGGCGCCACCCTCGCCGCCCACGGCACGCGGGTGGTCGCGGTCGGCGCCGGCCCGCGCACCGCGTACGAAGTGGTCGAGCTGGACACCGCCACGGGGCGGGCCCGCGCGATCGGCGCCGGGCACCGGGACGCCGTCGACCCGGCGTACTACCCCGAACCGCGGACCCGGGTCTTCACCGGACCGGACGGCCGCGAGGTGCACGCCCACGTCTACCCGCCCCACCATCCCGAACACACCGCCCCGACGGCGAGTTGCCGCCCTACGTCATCTGGGTGCACGGCGGCCCCACCGGCCGGGCGCCGCTCGTGCTGGACCTGGAGATCGCCTACTTCACCTCGCGCGGCATCGGCGTCGCGGAGGTGAACTACGGCGGCTCGACCGGGTACGGCCGGGCCTACCGCGAGCGGCTGCGCGGGCAGTGGGGCGTGGTCGACGTCGAGGACTGCGCGGCCGTCGCCCGGGCCCTCGCCGACGAGGGCACCGCCGACCCCGCCCGGCTCGCGATCCGGGGCGGCAGTGCCGGAGGCTGGACCGCCGCCGCCTCCCTGACCACGACCGACGTCTACGCCTGCGGCACCATCCGCTACCCCGTCCTGGACCTGGCCACCTGGGGACCGGAGGACACCCACGACTTCGAGTCCCGCTACCTGGAGTCGCTGATCGGCCCGCACGCCGAGGTGCCGGCCCGGTACACCGAGCGCTCGCCGAGCACCCACGCTGACCGGGTGACCGCGCCGTTCCTGCTCCTCCAGGGCCTGGACGACGTGATCTGCCCGCCCGCCCAGTGCGAACGCTTCCTCGCCCGGATCGCGGGCCGGGACGTGCCGCACGCCTACCTCACCTTCGAAGGAGAGGGGCACGGGTTCCGGCGGGCGGAGACCCTGGTGCGCGCCCTGCAGGCGGAACTCTCCCTGTACGCCCAGGTGTTCAAGCTGGACGTGCCCGATGTGCCGAGGCTGGAGCTGCACACATGAAGGAACTGACGCGCCCGGAGCGGCTGGCGCCGGGCGCCCGGGTGGCCGTCGTCGCCCCCAGCGGGCCGGTGCCGGAGGAACGGCTCCAGGCGGGGCTCGACGTGCTGCGCGGGTGGGACCTGGATCCGGTCGTGGCCCCGCATGTGCTGGACCGGCACGGGGAGTTCGACTATCTGGCCGGCCGGGACGCCGACCGCGCCGCCGACTTCCAGAACGCCTGGTGCGATCCGTCCGTGGCGGCGGTGCTGTGCGCCCGCGGGGGCTACGGGGCGCAGCGCATGATCGACCTGCTGGACTGGGACGCCCTGCGGGCGGCGGGGCCGAAGGTCTTCGTGGGGTTCAGCGACATCACCGTCCTGCACGAGGCCTTCGCCACCCGTCTCGGGCTCGCCACGCTCCACGGGCCGGTGGCGGCCGGCGTCGACTTCATCAAGAACGCCCGGGCACAGGAACACCTTCGGGACACGCTGTTCGCCCCGGAAAGGGTCCGGACCATCGTCTCCGGCGGCCGGGCCATGGTGCCCGGCCGGGCCCGAGGGGTCACCCTCGGTGGCTGTCTGAGCCTGCTCGCCGCGGAGCTCGGCACCCCGCACGCCCGTACCTCGGCGGCAGGCGGGCTGCTGTGCCTGGAGGATGTGGGCGAGAAGACCTACCGGCTGGACCGGTACCTCACCCAACTCCTGCGCGGGGGATGGCTGGAGGGGGTGCGCGGGGTGCTGCTCGGCTCGTGGGCGCGCTGCCCGGACTACGCCGAGGTGGGGCCCCTGCTCGCCGACCGCCTCGGCGGCCTCGGGGTGCCCGTGGCGGAGGAGTTCGGCTTCGGGCACTGCGCGGGCGCGCTGACCATACCCTTCGGCGTGTCGGCGGAACTCGACGCGGAAACGGGCACGTTGACGCTGGACCAGCCCGCGCTGCGCTGACCACCTCTACTGAATCCTCGTCAATAAACCACACGCGCAGGGGATTGACCCCTGCCTGACACGTGTCACAGCATTCTCTTCGGCCAGACCTACTGGTCGGTACTCGCGTGCCTCAGTGTGGAGGTCCCCGTGCTCCGACGTGCGCCCCGGCGCCTGTCCCGACGTGTGTCCCGTTCCCGTACCGCCCTCGCCGCCCTCCTCGGCGCGGCGCTCACCGCGCCCCTCACGCTCACCGCAGGCCCGGCCCACGCGGGCGGCCGGTACACCGTCACCCCGCTGACGTTCACCGTTCGGGCCGGCGACCGCAGGTGTGCCGTCGACGCCGACCTGTACCGGCCGGCCGGAGTGGACCACGCCCACCCCGCGCCCGCCGTGCTCACCACCAACGGCTTCGGCGGCAGCAAGTCCGACGGCTCCACCGACGCCGTCGGCAAGGCCTTCGCCGAGCGCGGTTACGTCTCCCTCGTCTACTCCGGCCTCGGCTTCGGCCACAGCGGCTGCCTGATCTCCCTCGACGCCCCCGGCATCGACGCCCGGGCCGCCTCCCGGCTGGTTGACTTCCTCGGCGGAACACGCCCCGCCGACGACGGCACCCGCGCCGACTTCGTCACCCTCGACGCCCCCGGCGACCCGCGCGTCGGCATGA
The DNA here is from genome assembly GCF_053597455.1 of Streptomyces sp. NPDC001393. Taxonomy (NCBI): domain Bacteria; kingdom Bacillati; phylum Actinomycetota; class Actinomycetes; order Kitasatosporales; family Streptomycetaceae; genus Streptomyces; species Streptomyces sp. NPDC001393. Next base: position 41,663 of record NZ_JBSFIH010000020.1, on the reverse strand, counting down.
TCGGCGGCTCCTACGGCGGCGCCATCCAGCTCGCCACCGCTTCCGTCGACCACCGGGTCGACGCCCTAGTCCCGCTCATCACCTGGAACGACCTCGCCTACTCCCTGGACCCGAACAACGCCGTCGGCGCCCGCGACGTGCCCGGGGCCTTCAAGTGGCAGTGGACCAACGGCTTCTACCTGGTCGGCGAGAGCCAGCCGCTGACCACCCCGAGCCTCGACCCGTCGCGGATCAACTCGCTGGCCTGTCTGCACTTCGTCCGCGACGCCTGCGACACCGTGCACACCCTCGATTCCGGCAGCTACCCGGCCGGCCGCACCGCCCGGATGCTCGCCTACGCCCGCAGCGTCTCCCCGGCGAGCTACCTCTCCCGCGTCCAGGCACCCACCCTGCTCGTCCAGGGCCAGGCCGACACGCTGTTCAACCTCAACGAGGCGACGGCCAGTTACCGCACGCTCCGGGCCCAGGGCACCCCGGCCGCGCTGATCTGGCAGTCCTGGGGCCACAGCGGCGGCCTCACCGACCCCGCCGCCGGTGAACTCAACCTCACCCAGGGCAACCTGGAGACCAGCTACGTCGGCCGGCGCATCCTCGCCTGGTTCCACCGCTATCTGAACAAGGACAGGAGCACACTCACGGGCCCCGCCTTCGCCTACTACCGGGACTGGATCACCGATCCCGGCCGCACCTACGCCACCGCCGACCGGGTGCCCGCCGTCAGCCGAACCCTCTACCTCTCCGGGGACGGCAGACTCGTCGACAACCGTGGGAAGGTCGTGCGCGGCAGCCGCGGCTACACTAACTGGCTGGTTCCGACGAGCCATTCGGAAAGCTCCCTGGCCGGTGCCATCGGCGTGCCCGACCCGGCGCCGTACGACACCAGGGGCACCTACCTCGCGTGGACCGGCGCGCCCCTCACCGGGAACCTCGACGTCGTCGGCGCCCCGCAGGTCACCCTCAGGGTCGTCTCCCCGAAGGCCGAGCGCACCCAGAACTCCGGCGACGCCGCCGACAGACTGGTGCTGTTCGCCAAGCTGTACGACGTCGCACCCGACGGCACCCAGACGCTCGTCCACCGGCTGGTCGCACCGGTCCGGGTGCCGGACGTGACCAGGAGCTTCACCGTGACCCTGCCGGGCATCGTGCACCGGTACGCACCCGGGCACCGGCTGCGGTTCGTGATCGCGGCGAGCGACGACGCCTACTTCGGCAACCGGGGGATCAAGCCGGTGACCGTGGTCAGCGCGCGCGGGGACACCGGGGTGCTGCGGCTCCCGGTCGTCGGCGGCTGAGGTCCGGCGCGGAATCCAGGAGCCGCGGCAGGGGAGGCTTGAGGAGCCGGCCTTGTGCGGGTTTCTGGAGTCGGGCCGGGTGCGCGGGTTTCTGGTGCCGGGGCGGGTCCGGGCTTCTGGAGTCGGCCCTGGCGCTCGGCTTCCTGATGCCGGGCCGGGTGCGCGGGGTTCCTGGAGCTGGCCCGGGTGCGCGGGTTGCTGGGGTCGGGCCAGGCGTGCGGGTTCCTGGAGTCGGCCCTGGCGCTCGGGCTTCTGGTGCCGGGCCCGGCGCGCGGGCTTCTGGAGCCGGCTCGGCCGCGGATTCCCGCAGGCGGTGTGCGCGGATGCCCGGAAACCGGTGCAGGCGGATGGGCTGCAGGCGGCGCGGGCAGGGACGCCGTACGCTGGCCCGATGCCGCACACCGCACCCCACTACCTCGCCGAGGGCCCCCGCGTGGCCATCCGTCACTTCACCCTCGAGGACGGTCCCGAGTTCACCGCGCGGACCCGCGAGAGCAAGGACCTGCACCGGCCCTGGCTCTTCCCGCCGGACAACGACGAGGCCTACGCCGCCTACGTGCGCCCGCTGATCGAGGACCCGACGAAGGCCGGCTTCCTGGTGTGCGAGAAGGACAGCGGGGACATCGCCGGGTTCATCAACATCAACAACATCGTGCGCGGCGGCTTCCAGTGCGGTGCCCTCGGCTACGGGGCCTTCGCGCACGCCGCCGGGCGCGGTCTGATGCGCGAGGGCCTCGACCTGGTCATCGGGTACGCCTTCGGGCCGCTCGGGCTGCACCGGCTGGAGATCAACGTGCAGCCCGAGAACACCGCCTCCATCGCGATGGCGCGCGGCGCCGGTTTCCGGCTCGAGGGGTTCTCCCCGGCCATGCTCCACATCGACGGCGCCTGGCGCGACCACGAACGCTGGGCGCTCACCGCCGAGATGCGCGAGCCCACCGCCTGAACACACCCTTTGCGCAATCCTGACCGGCACATCCCCTGGCCGACCGGGCCGGCGCCGGGTTCCATGGGGACTCGTGACGAGGATCCGACGTGAGGTACTGACGCTGCCCGCCGCGCAGTTGGGCCCCGACAACCCCCTGCCCCCGCTGCGCCCCCTCGACGAGCTTCACCGCATCGACGACCGCGACCGGGCCGGCCTGCCCCGGGACATGGCCCGCCAGCTCGGGTACGAGCCGCTGCGCAGCCTGCTGCCGGTCCGCGTCCGCGACGGCTACGACAGGGTCCGCGAGCCCCGCGCCCTCGACGCCCTGGTGATCGAGAACGACCGGCTGCGCGCCACCGTCCTGCCCGGCCTCGGCGGCCGCATCGCCTCCCTGCTCCACCTGCCCACCGGGCGCGAACTCCTCTACCGCAACCCCGTGTTCCAGCCCGCCAACTTCGCCCTCAACGGCGCCTGGTACTCCGGCGGCATCGAATGGAACATCGGCGCCACCGGCCACACCACCCTCTCCTGCGCACCCCTGCACGCCGCCCGCGTCCCCGCCCCGGACGGCGGCGAGATGCTGCGCCTGTGGGAGTGGGAGCGGCTGCGCGACCTGCCCTTCCAGGTCGACCTGTGGCTGCCCGACGGCTCCGACTTCCTCCACGTCGGCGTCCGCGTCCGCAACCCGCACGAGCGGCCCGTTCCGACGTACTGGTGGTCCAACATCGCCGTGCCGGAGGAGCGCCGGGTCCTGGCCCCCGCCGAGGAGGCCTGGCACTTCGGCTACGAGCGTCGGCTGCGCCGTGTCCCCGTGCCGTCGTACGACGGCATCGACCGCACCCACCCCCTCAACAGCCCCTACGCCGCCGACTACTTCTACGTGGTGCCGGACGGCCGCCGCCGCTGGATCGCCGCGCTGGACGCCGACGGCCACGGGCTGGTGCAGACCTCCACCGACGTGCTGCGCGGCCGCAAGCTCTTCGTGTGGGGCAACCGCCCCGGCGGCCGGCGCTGGCAGGAGTGGCTGACCGAACCCGGCACCGGCGGCTACTGCGAGATCCAGGCCGGGCTCGCCCGCACCCAGCTGGAACACGTCCGGCTGGAGGCCGAGAGCGAGGTGTCCTGGCTGGAGGCCTACGGCCCGCTCGACGCACCGCCCGAGGGGGAGTGGACCCGGGCCGTCCAGGACGCCGGGGAACGGCTGGAGTCCGCACTGCCGCGCGCCCGGGTGGAGGAGGCGTACGCGGCCTGGCTGCCGTGCGCCGACACCGAACCCGGCGAGATCCTGGCCGCCGGATCCGGCTGGGGCGCCCTCGAAGTGCTGCGCGCCGACTGGAAACTGCCCGGCACCCCGTTCCCCGAGTCCACCCTCGGCGCGGCCCAGGCACCCTGGCGGGAACTGCTGCGCACCGGCTCCCTGCCCGAGCCGCGCCGGGTACGGCCGCCCGGCGAGACCCTCGTCGCCCCGCACTGGCGGGACATGCTGGAGACCGCGCCCACCACCCCGCACACCGAATACCACCTCGGCGTCGCCCAGTGGCACGCCGGCGACCGCGCCCAGGCCGTCCGCAGCTGGGAACGCGCCCTCGAACTCGCCCCGTCGCTCTGGCCGTCGCTGCGCTGCCTCGCCGTCGCCGACCAGGAGTCCGGTCACCACGAACGGGCCGCCGACCGGTACGCGGACGCCTTCGACGACCTGTGCCGCGAGCGGCGCGACGACGGTGAGACCTGGACCGCGGCCGTGGCCGCGCTCGGCCGGGAAGCCCTCGAGGCACTGCTCCGGGTGCGGCGGACGGCGGACGCCCGGGCGGTCTGGGACCGGTTGCTGCCCGCCGTCCGCCGCCGCGGCCGGTTCCGCCTCCTGGAGGGGGAACTGCTGCTCGCCGAGGGCCGGCCCGCCGAGGCGCGGGCCGTCTTCGACGCGGGCTTCGAGGTCGCCGACCTGCGGGAGGGGGAGGAGGCGCTCGGCCGCCTGTGGGCCCGCCTCACCGACGAACCCCTCCCCGCCCGGTACGACTTCCGGATGCGGCCCGACCCCGCCTGACCGGCTCAGCCGCGCTGGTCGACGTACTCGAACACCGACCCGTCCGGATGCATCGCGATCAGGTTCCGGCCCACCGGAGTCGGCACCGGCCCCGCGATGATCCGGGCGCCGAGCTCGGTCAGCAGCCGGTGCGCCTCGTCCACGTCCTTGACCGCGATGGTCGCCGCCACCCTGCGCAGCACCTCCAGTTCCTCCTCCGGGCCGCTCATCAGCAGGAAGGAGCCGATCGCGGCGACCTGGACCCCGCCGCGCCCGAAGCGCAGGGCTCTGCCGCCGGCCAGACGCTCGTAGAAGGGGATCGCGGTCTCGAGGTCATCGACGCAGATGCGCAGCGAGGCGCCCAGAATCTCCATGCTCCCGAGCCTAGTTGGGGCGGCCGGGCCCGTGCAGGGCGCCCGCTTCACCGGCCGTGCCCGCCGGGTACCCGGAGGGCTGGGTACTCGTGAAACGGGTCGGGGCCGGCCAACCCGAAGGGGCGCGGGGAACTGCGCGAGTCATCCACGACCACCCGCACACGGAAACGCACCGGAGCCACTCCCGCCTCACCCGCCGAGCCGCGGCAGCACCTGGGCAGCCTGCGCCGTCACCGCCGGATGCATGCGCACGGTCGGACAGGTCACCGCCGTCTCGGCCTCCGCGCGGGCGGCGCCGATGCGCCGTGCTGCTGCGGTGTGATTCGGTCCCCGGCCGGGTGACCGGTGCCAGACGGGCGAAACGCCTCAGGCGCGGCGCGGCGTTCGGGTGCTCCGACCGGCGTACGGGTGACCCGCCCGGCGTTTGGGTGCCCCCGCTCCGGTTACGCGGAAAACCTCGGACGAGCCACACCGCCGGAGGCGCACCGTGAGCCGACCTCACGTCGTGATCGTCGGCGCCGGTTTCGCCGGGTACCGGGCTGCCCGCACGCTGGCCCGGCTGACCCGGAACCGGGCCGACATCACCCTGCTGAACCCGACCGACTACTTCCTGTACCTGCCGCTGCTGCCCCAGGTCGCCGCCGGCATCCTGGAGGCCCGCAGGGTCACCGTGTCGCTGCCGGGCACCCTGCACGGGGTGCGCATAGTGCTCGGCGAGGCGGACCATCTCGACCTCGGCGGCCGTACGGTCCATTACTCCGACCCCGAGGGCGGCATCGGCACCGTCGGTTACGACCGGTTGGTGCTGAGCGTCGGCAGCGTCAACAAGCTGCTGCCCATCCCCGGGGTCGCCGAGCACGCGCACGGCTTCCGCGGGCTGCCCGAGGCGCTGTACCTGCGCGACCACGTGACCCGGCAGGTGGAGCTGGCGGCCACGGAGGACGACCCGAAGACCTGCGCGGCCCGCTGCACCTTCGTCGTGGTCGGCGCCGGCTACACCGGCACCGAGGTGGCCGCGCAGATGCAGCTGCTCACCGACCGGCTGGCCCGCCGGCATCCGCTGCCCGCCGGGGTCCGGCCGCGCTGGATCCTGCTCGACGTGGCGCCGCGGGTGCTGCCGGAGCTGGCCGAGCGGCTGTCCCGTACGGCGGACCGGGTGCTGCGGTCGCGGGGTGTCGACGTGCGGATGGGGACGTCGGTGAAGGAGGCCGCCCATGACGGGGTGCTGCTCACCGACGGCGAGTTCGTCGCGTCCCGGACGCTGGTGTGGTGCGTCGGGGTACGGCCGGATCCGCTGGTGGAGGCGCTCGGGCAGCCGCTGGAGCGGGGCCGGCTGATCGTCGACCCGTATCTGCAGGTGCCGGGCCGGCCGGACGTGTTCGGCTGCGGGGACGCGGCCGCCGTACCGGACCTGGAGCGGCCGGGGTCCTTCACGCCGATGACGGCCCAGCACGCGTGGCGGCAGGGCCGGGTGGCCGGGGAGAACGTGGCCGCCTCGCTCGCCCTCGGCCGGCGCCGGCGGGTCTACCGCCATCGCGACCTGGGTTTCGCCGTCGACCTCGGCGGGATCCGGGCCGCCGCGAACCCGTTCGGCATCCCGCTGTCCGGACCGGCGGCCGGTGCGGTCACCCGCGCCTACCACCTGGCCGCGCTGCCCGGCAACCGCGTCCGGGTGGCCGCCGACTGGCTGCTGGACGCCGTACTGCCACGCCAGGGCGTGCAGTTGGGCCTCGTACGGTCCTGGTCGGTCCCCCTGGACACGGCCTCCCCGGAGCTGCCACGCGTACCGGGCGGACCGGGCCACGCGGACGCACCGCAACGCGCGAGCGAACCCCCCGCCCACGAGCCCGGCGACCACCCCGCCCCCGGCCCGGTCAAGCGCACCGACCCCCGCCCGGCCAAGCGCACCGGCCCTGCGGACCCCGCCGCCGACTGACCCCGCGGCCGCGCCCCCTCGAACGACTCCAAGGAGACACATGAACACCGCCGAACTCGCCGAGCTGGGACAGCAGTTGCGCGTGGACAGCGTGCGGGCGTCCGCCGCCGCGGGATCCGGGCACCCCACGTCCTCGATGTCCGCGGCCGATCTGATGGCCGTGCTGCTCGCCCACCATCTGCGCTACGACTTCGAACGTCCCGAGCACCCCGCCAACGACCGTTTCGTGCTGTCCAAGGGGCACGCCTCGCCCCTGCTGTACGCCGCGTACAAGGCGGCCGGTGCCATCGAGGACGGCGAGCTGCTCACCTTCCGCAGGCTCGGCAGCCGGCTCGAGGGGCACCCGACGCCCCGGCGGCTGCCCTGGGTGGAGACGGCCACCGGATCCCTCGGCCAGGGCCTGCCGGTCGGGGTCGGTATCGCCCTCGCCGGCAAGCGCCTGGAACGCACCGGCTACCGGGTGTGGGTGCTGTGCGGAGACAGCGAGCTGGCGGAGGGCTCGGTGTGGGAGGCCGCCGAACACGCCGGGCACGAGCACCTGGACAACCTGATCGCGGTCGTGGACGTCAACCGGCTCGGCCAGCGCGGCCCCACCCGGCACGGCCACCATCTGGACGCCTACGCCCGCCGCTTCCAGGCCTTCGGCTGGCACACCGTCGAGATCGACGGCCACGACGTCGACGAGATCGACCGGGCCTACGGCGAGGCACTGTCCACGGCCGGGCAGCCCGTGGCGATCCTCGCCCGCACCCTCAAGGGCAAGGGCGTCGCCGCCGTGGAGGACCTGGAGGGCCACCACGGAAAGCCGCTCGCCGACGCCGAGGAGGCGGTCGCCGAGCTCGGCGGACCACGCCGGCTGCACGTCCGGGTCAACGAGCCGCCGGCCGCCGCCGCGCTGCGCGACCTGACCACCGAGGTGCTGCAGCTCCCGCGCTACGACGAGGGTGACGAGGTCGCGACCCGGGACGCCTTCGGCGCGGCCCTCGCCGCGCTCGGCAGCGCACGCGGCGATGTCGTCGCCCTGGACGGCGAGGTCGGCGACTCCACCCGCACCGAGGAGTTCGCCAAGGTCCACCCCGACCGGTTCTTCGAGTGCTACATCGCCGAACAGCAGCTGGTCGCTGCGGCCGTCGGGATGGCCGTGCGGGGCTGGCTGCCGTACGCCTCGACGTTCGCCGCGTTCCTCACCCGCGCCCACGACTTCGTGCGGATGGCCTCCATCAGCGGCTCCGGCATCAACCTGGTCGGCTCGCACGCCGGTGTCGCGATCGGCCAGGACGGGCCCTCCCAGATGGGCCTGGAGGACCTGGCGATGTTCCGTGCCCTGTACGGCTCGACCGTGCTGTATCCGTGCGACGCCAACCAGACCGCCCGGCTGGTCGCGGCCATGGCCGGCCTCGACGGGATCCGCTATCTGCGCACCTCGCGCGGCAAGACGCCGGTGATCTACGGGCCCGAGGAGGAGTTCCCGGTGGGCGGCAGCAAGACGCTGGTCTCCGGTGAGGAGGACCGGCTGACGGTCGTCGCGGCCGGGGTCACCGTGCCCGAGGCGCTCGCCGCGGCGGACCGGCTCGCCGAGGACGGCATCGCGGTGCGGGTGATCGACCTGTACTCCGTCAAGCCCGTCGACGCGGCGACGCTGCACCGGGCCGCCGAGGAGACCGGCTGTCTGCTCACCGTGGAGGACCACCGCGCCGAGGGCGGCCTCGGCGACGCCGTCGCGGAGGCCTTCGGCGACGGCCGGCCCGTGCCCCGGCTGGTCCGGCTCGCGGTGCGCACCATGCCGGGCTCGGCCGCGCCCGACGAGCAGCTGCACGCGGCCGGCATCGACGCCGCGGGCATCGCGGCGGCGGCCAGGCTGCTGGTGGAGGAGGCGGTCGTGCGATGAACGACGCGGACGCCCGGACCGTACGGGCGGGCCGCCGCACGGTGGAGATCAAGCGGCCCGGGAAGGTGCTCTTCCCGGGCGGCGCCGGCGCCGGTGAGTACACCAAGGGCGATCTCGCCGACTACTACCGGTCCGTCGCGCCGCACATGCTGCCGCACCTGCGGGGCCGTCCGCTGATGCTGGAGCGGTATCCGGACGGGCTGGACGGGGAGCGCTTCATGCAGAAGAACGTCCCGGAGCACTATCCGGACTGGATCACCCGCGTCGACGTCCCCAAGGAGGGCGGCACGGTCACCCATGCCGTCTGCGACGACACCGCCACCCTTGTCTACCTCGCCGACCAGGCCTGCCTCACCCTGCACCGCTGGCTCTCCCGCACCGACCGGGCGGGCGGCCCGGACCACCCCGACCAGCTGGTCTTCGACCTCGATCCCCCCGGCGACGACTTCGCCCGAGTGCGCGAAGGGGCCCACTGGTTGCGCGAGCTGCTGGACGAACTGGGGCTGCCCGCCGCCCCCATGACCACCGGCTCTCGCGGGGTCCATCTCGTCGTCCGTCTCGACGGCCGCTGCGACTTCGACGAGGTCCGCGAATTCGCCCGCGACGTGGCCGAGTTGCTGACCTCCCGGCACCCGGACCGGCTCACCACCGCGGCCCGCAAGGAGGACCGCGGCGACCGTCTCTACCTCGACGTGCAGCGCAACGCCTACGCGCAGACCGCCGTCGCCCCCTACACCGTGCGCGCCCGCCCCGGCGCCCCCGTCGCCGTACCCCTCGCCTGGGAGCAGCTGGACGACCCCGGACTCGACGCCCGCCGCTGGACCATCGCCGACGCCGTCGACCAGGCCGCCACCGACCCCTGGTCCGCACTGCCGGGCCGGGGCCGCGCCCTGGGGCCGGCCCGGCGGCGTCTCGCGGACATCGGTCCCTGAAGGTTTGGTCGCGAGGTGCTGCTGCCGTTCGCACCAGTGCGCGGCAGCGCCCGGGTGACCGGCCGGGCCCCGCTGCGGCGAGGTCACGGGTGAGGGAGGATGACGATGGCGTCGGAGGGTACCGAGGGGACAGCGGAGGGTGCCCATGGCGCTCCAGGCAGCGGAGGAGACGGGTGAACTGTGGCGCGCCCGGGGCCGGCGGGCCAGGCTGGACCTGAGGAACAGCGGATGACGGCGCCCGGCCGGTTTCCCGAGCCGTACGGCCAGGGCGGCGGAGCCGACCTCGCCTCGGTCGACCGGGCGAAGGAGATGGGTATCGACTGGTGGGAGAACGCCGAGCTGAGAGAACGACTGGCCCGGCTGGAGGAGCCGGCGCCGGGCCGCCCACCGAAGGAGGCACCATGACCGGACTGCGCTACGTCTACGCCGTCTGCCGCCCCTTCGACAAACCCCTGCAGTTCCAGCTCACGGGCGTCGCGGGCGCCCCGCCGGCGCTGCTGCACCATCACGGCCTCATCGCCGTCGTCAGCCAGGTCCCGGCCGCCGACTTCTGCGAGGAGGCCCTGAAGGCCCATCTGGAGGACCTGGACTGGCTGGCCACGACCGCCCGTGCGCACCAGGGCGTGATCGACGCGCTCACCACGGTCACCACCCCGCTGCCGCTCCGCCTCGCGACCGTCTTCCAGGACGACAGCGCGGTGCGCACCATGATCGAGGCCCGCGAGGACGACTTCCGGCGCACCCTCGACCGGCTGGAGGGGCGGGTGGAGTGGGGTGTGAAGCTGTACCTGGAGCACGAGCCCGCCGAATCCGCCCCCGCGATGGCCCCGGGTCCCGCGAGCGGCCCGGACCATCTGCGCCGGCGCCGCGAGAGCCGGCACGCGCACGAGGAGCGGTGGCAGCAGGCCGATGCGTTCGCCCGGTCGCTGCACGAGCTGCTTTCCCGGTACGCCGAGGATTCCCGGCTGCACGCCCCGCAGAATTCCGCGCTTTCCGCGGAGCCCGGCCGGAACGTCCTCGACGCGGCCTATCTGGTGCCCCGGTGGCATTGCGAGGAATTCGTGGAGCTGGTGGACCATACGAAGGTCGAGGCACCCGGAATCCGGGTGGAACTCACCGGCCCGTGGGCCGCCTATTCGTTCGTCGGGGAGACCGCACCGTGACCGTCGTGGACTGCGGCCCGAGGACCTCGATCTGGACCTCGGGCCGCTCGGGCCGCTGCTTCCCCGGGACCAGCTCACCTCACCACCGGTACCAGCGGCCCCTGCCGCCGCCGGCGGTCGTGCTGCGGACCAGGAAACCCAGCAGCCAGACGACCAGCACGGCCAGGGCAATCCACCAGAGAATCTTCACCGCGAATCCGACGCCGAAAAGAAGGAGCGCCAGAAGCAGTACCAGCAGGATGGGAACCATAATGTGTACCTCCTGCGGTCCGGGTTTCCCGGAATGCGCGGATCAGGCTTCCTTGCGGCACAGAATCTCCCCGTGCAGGACCGCGAACCAGCCGTCCTCCCGCCGGCCCCACTCCCGCCACGCCGCGGAGGCGGCCCGCAGTTGGTCCTCCGTCGCGTGACCGCCCCCGGTGGCCCGTTCCGCATAGGAGGAGGCCAGGGTGCGGTCCGCCCACAGCCCGCTCCACCAGGCCCGCTCCTCGGGTGCGGCGAAGGTCCAGGTGCTGGACGTGGCGGTGATGTCCGTGAGGCCCGCGGCCAGCGCCCAGGCCTTCAGCCGGCGCCCGGCGTCGGGCTCACCGCCGTTGGCCCGGGCCACCCGCTCGTACAGGTCCAGCCAGTCCGCCAGCCCCGGCACGGCCGGGTACCAGGTCATCGCCGCGTAGTCCGCGTCGCGTACGGCGATGAACCCGCCCGGCTTGGTCACCCGGCGCATCTCGCGCAGCGCCTGCACCGGGTCGCCGACGTGCTGCAGCACCTGGTGGGCGTGGACGACGCAGAAGGTGTCGTCCGGGTGGTCCAGGGCGTGGACGTCGGCGACCGCGAAGTCCACGTTGGTCAGGCCCCGCCCGGCGGCGGTGGCCCGGGCCTGCTCCAGGATGCCGGGCGCGTGGTCGACGCCGGTGACGTGGCCGTCCGGGACCAGGGCCGCCAGGTCGGCCGTGATGGTGCCGGGCCCGCAGCCGATGTCGAGGATCTTCATGTGGGGCTTCAGGGAACCGAGCAGATAGGCCGCCGAGTTCTCGGCGGTCCGCCAGGTGTGCGACCGCAGCACCGACTCGTGGTGCCCGTGCGTGTAGACGGCGGTCTCCTGCGCTTTCGGCATGGCTGTTTCCCTTCACCCTCGTCACCGCTGGTACGCATCACGGTACGCGCGCAGGCCGGATGATGAGACTGACGTTTCACATAATGGACGGCGGCGGACAGGGGGCGGCCGGGCGTCTCTCTGACTGCTCGTCAGAAAGCAGTGCGCAGTGGCCGGTAGACCGTCAGGGCCTCGGGGAGCTTCTCCAGGATCAGCTCGCCCGACACGGCCGTCACCTCGCCGTCGTACGCCATCGGGGTGCCCGGCGCGACACCGGTCACCCGGAGCCGGTCGACCTGCACCGCCGCGTGCGCCGGGGAACGGGTCAGCGGACCGGCGGCGGCAGCCGCCAGCAGCCGCAGGGCGGGCCGGCGGTTGCCGTGCACCACCCGCACGTCCAGCAGTCCGTCCGCGAGATCGGTACGGCGGCCGGGCGCGAGCCCCATGCGGTGGTAGACGCCGTTGCCCACGAACAGCAGCCACAGCGGCCGCCGTTCACCGCCCAGCTCCACCTCCAGCGGATGCCGGTCCGCGCGCAACACCCGCAGCGCGCCCAGCAGTCCGGCCGGCCAGTCGCCGATCCGGTGCCGCCAGCCGTCCCGCACGGTCACCAACTCCGGGTAGACGCCCAGGCTCAGCGTGTTCAGGAACAGGCCCTCGCTCCCGCCCGTGACATAGCGGACCGCGTCCACCCGCACCGCCTCGCCGTGCCGGACCGCGCGGGCCAGATCGCGCTCGTCCTCCACGCCCAGGTCGAGGGCGAAGTGGTTGAGGGTGCCTCCCGGCAGCACCGCGAGCGGCAGCCCGTACCTGAGCGCGATCCTCGCAGCCGCGTTCACGGTGCCGTCGCCGCCGCACACACCGAGCACCCGGGCACGTACCGCCGCCTTCGCCAGTTCGTCGCCGACCTCCTCCGGCGCGCACGCGACGATCTCCGCCCGCGGCAGCGCGCTGTGCAGCGCCCGGATCCGGTCGGCCGTCCCCGCGGCCCGGTTGGCGACCACGACCAGACCGTCGCCCTCGGGCAGCGCAGGTGCCGCGGCACGCGGCCGGGACCGCCGCCGCACCTGGGCGCGGGTCGGCACCAGCCGCCGTACCAGGAAGGCCGCGCCCGCGCCGAGCGCCGCCCCGGCCAGCACGTCACTCGGGAAGTGCACGCCCGTGTACACCCGGGATGCCGCCACCGAGAACGCCACCGGCGCCACCGCCGCGCCCCACGCCGGGGACTCCAGCGCCACCCCGGTCGCGAATGCGGCGGCCGACGCGGCGTGCCCGGACGGGAACGACGTGGTGATCGGCTGCCGCCTGAGCTGCCGCGCCAGTGGCACCGGGTCCAGTACCGGACGGGCCCGGCGCACCGAGCGCTTGCCGATCGTGTTGATGGCCAGCGAGGCCACGCTGAGGGACGCCAGGCCCCGGGTCGCCGCCCGGCGGGCCCTCGGGGTGCGGCTCGCGGCCATCGCGGCGGCCGTCGCGAACCACAGCACGCCGTGGTTCGCGCTGTGGCTGAGGCGGGGCAGCACTCGCTCGGCGCCGGGCCAGTGCCAGGCGGCGGCCGCCTCGAAGAGCCGGCCGTCCAGATCCAGCAGCCGGCACAGCGCGCTCCGGCCGGCCGAGCGGGCGGTGGGGTCCGGGTCGGTCGGGTCCAGGCCGGTCAGGTCCAGGTCCGGGTTCGGGCTCATGGGGTCCGGTTACCCTGAAGTGCCCGTTTCTTGTGCCTGTCTGCGCCGGGCGCCCGGCCGGCGCGTGAGGAGATGCCCCCGGATGCGCCTCCTTCTCGTCCGCCACGGCGAGACCCCGTCCAACGTGCACCACCTGCTGGACACCGGCGTGCCCGGGCCCGCCCTGACCCCGCTGGGTGAGGCGCAGGCCGCCGCACTGCCCGAGGCGCTCGCCGGCGAGGACATCGAGGCCGTGTACGCCTCCACGCTGCTGCGCACCCAGCTCACCGCCGCCCCGCTGGCCGCCGCCGGGGGCCTTGAGGTGATCGTCCGCGACGGCATCCGCGAGGTGTCCGCCGGCGACCTGGAGATGCTGCCCGGCGAGTCCGCCGAGGGCCGGGAGTACATGCGAACGATCTTCGCCTGGGCGGCCGGCGACACCGCGCCGCGCATCCCCGGCGGGGAGAGCGGCGAGGAGGCCCTGGCCCGGTACGACGCCGTGATCGCCGAGGCCGCCGCGAGCGGCGCCGGCACCGTCGCCATGGTCAGCCACGGCGCCGCGATCCGCCTGTGGACCGCCGCCCGCGCCCACAACGTCGACGTCCCCTTCGCCGCCGCCCGCCCCCTGGGCAACACCGGCGTGGTCGTCCTCGAGGGCTCCCCGTCCGACGGCTGGAAGGCCCTGTCCTGGGAGGGCGCCATGGTGGAGCCGAGGGGAGAGGCCGGGCCGACAGGGGAGCCGGTGGACACGGCCGGATAGCCGGACAGGGGGCGCGCCGGTGGTGAGACGCTAACGGCTGAGGAACGGGACCAATACCGAGACAAGGTCGGTGGGCGCGTCCAGCGCGATCAGGTGACCGGCGGAGGGGAACTCGACCAGGGCGGCACCGGTGATCCCGGCGGCGTACCGCCGGCCGATGTCCTGGAAGTCGGCGATGTCCAGCCTGCCGATCCCGACCAGTGTGGGGACGCGGACGGCGGCCAGGTCGCCGGTCACGGGGCCCTGGGAATGCTCCGCCACGACGTCCTGGTTCACCAGCGATGCCCGTATCGGGCCGCGGAGCCGGTCGGCGAGGCCGGCCGTGACGTCCTCCCAGGTCCGGGCCGGCCCGCGCAGCCACATGTCGAGATTGATGCGGACGGCGGCGTCCAGGTCGCCGGAAGCCAGCGCCGCCGTCTCCGCCTCGTCGTACGCGACCATCTCCGCGGACCAGTGGTACCCCGGCCAGGGCGGTGCGAGCAGGGCCAGGGACTGCACCCGGTCCGGGGCGGTGAGGGCGAGGTCCAGAGCCACGCGGCCGCCCCAGGAGGCGCCGACGAGCCGGGCACGTTCGTGGCCGAGGTGGTCCAGCAGACGGCGCAGATCGTCGGCGTCGCTGTACGGGCCGGTGGGGGCCGCGGACTCACCGAAGCCGCGCAGGTCGTAGCGGATGACGGTGTGCCGCTCGGCGAGGCCCGGCACGACGCCGTCCCACATACGGTGGTCGGCGACGCCGGCGTGCACGAGGACGACGGGAGGCCCGTCGCCGGCGACGTCGTAGGAGAGGTGACCGCGGTCATCGGAGAGAGTCAGCATCCGCCGATGATCATCGAACGCCGGTGCAAGGGCCACTCGATAACCGTTGGATAAGCGTTTGCCCGGGGTGGGGACCGGCCCGCAGAATGCCTCCCCATGGGACATCTGGAAGCCGCGCACCTCGAGTACCACCTCCCCGACGGGAGGACCCTGCTCGGGGACGTGTCCTTCCGGGTCGGGGAAGGCGCCGCCGTCGCCCTGGTCGGCCCGAACGGCGCGGGCAAGACCACCCTGCTCAAGCTGGTCTCCGGCGAGCTGAAGCCGCACGGCGGCACCGTCACCGTCAGCGGCGGCCTCGGTGTGATGCGCCAGTTCGTGGGCTCCGTGCGGGACGAGACGACCGTACGGGACCTGCTCGTGTCCGTCGCCCCGCCCCGCATCCGCGCTGCGGCCAAGGCGGTAGACGAGGCCGAGCACGCCATCATGACCGTCGACGACGAGGCCGCCCAGCTGGCCTACGCGCAGGCCCTCGCCGACTGGGCCGAGGTACGCGGCTACGAGGCCGAGACCCTGTGGGACATGTGCACCACCGCGGCCCTCGGTATGCCCTACGAGCGCGCCCAGTGGCGCCAGGTGCGCACCCTCTCCGGCGGCGAGCAGAAGCGCCTGGTGCTGGAGGCGCTGCTGCGCGGCACCGACGAGGTGCTGCTGCTGGACGAGCCGGACAACTACCTCGACGTGCCCGGCAAACGCTGGCTGGAGGAGCAGCTCAGGGAGACCCGCAAGACGGTCCTGTTCGTCTCCCACGACCGTGAACTCCTCGCCCGCGCCGCCGAGAAGATCGTCTCCGTGGAGCCCGGTCCGGCCGGCGCCGACGCCTGGGTGCACGGCGGCGGCTTCGCCACCTACCACGAGGCCCGCCGCGAACGCTTCGCCCGCTTCGAGGAGTTGCGCCGCCGCTGGGACGAGAAGCACGCCCAGCTGAAGAAGCTGGTCCTCAACCTCCGACAGGCCGCCTCCGTCAGCCACGAGCTGGCCTCCCGGTACGCCGCCGCCCAGACCCGCCTGCGCAAGTTCGAGGAGGCCGGACCGCCCCCGGAGCCGCCGCGCGAGCAGGACATCACCATGCGCCTGAAGGGCGGCCGCACCGGCGTGCGGTCCGTCACCTGCAAGGGACTCGAACTGTCCGGCCTCATGCGGCCGTTCGACCTGGAGGTCTTCTACGGCGAACGGGTCGCCGTCCTCGGCTCCAACGGCTCCGGCAAGTCGCACTTCCTGCGCCTGCTGGCCGGTGAGGACGTCGCGTACACGGGGGAGTGGAAGCTCGGCGCACGGGTCGTACCCGGGCACTTCGCACAGACCCACGCCCACCCCGAGCTCGCGGGCCGTACCCTCCTCGACATCCTCTGGAAGGAGCACTCCCAGGACCGCGGCGCCGCCATGTCCCGGCTGCGCCGCTACGAGCTGACCCAGCAGGCGGAACAGGCCTTCGACCGGCTCTCCGGCGGCCAGCAGGCCCGCTTCCAGATCCTGCTGCTGGAGCTGGCGGGTGCCACCGCGCTGCTGCTGGACGAGCCGACCGACAACCTCGACCTGGAGTCGGCCGAGGCCCTGCAGGAGGGCCTGGAGGCCTTCGAGGGCACGGTCCTCGCGGTCACCCACGACCGCTGGTTCGCCCGCTCCTTCGACCGCTACCTGGTCTTCGGCGCGGACGGTCGCGTGCGCGAGACGCCGGAACCGGTCTGGGACGAGCGCCGGGTGGAGCGGGTCCGCTAGTGCCGCATCAAGCAACGTTGGCCTCGTTGTGTCGCTGAGCCGAAGCACGATAGCTGTCCCCGAGGCGGGCTTGTTGTCACCGGGTTCGTTCTGGTTGCGGCAGGCCCGCCTCGGGATGGAGGTGCCGTCTGGGCGCTTGAGCACGGGTGGCGTTCACCTAAACCCCTTACGCGTATAGGGAGGTTAGGGAGTCGGCAGATAAGCACAAGAAGCACGGCATGAACGTTCAAGTCCTCGCCGATCCATTCGGGAGGCTGCTGTGGGCTTCCGCCGCTTTGCCCGGCGCGACACACGACGTCAAAGCCGCCCGCACCCACGGCGTGATGGCGGCGCTGACGGAGGTCGGCGTGCGCTGCTGGGCCGATAAGGGGTATCAGGGCGCCGGCAGCACCCTGCGCGTCCCTACCCCGGCCGCTGGGAGAAGCTCTCCGAAGGCCAGAAGGCCGTCAGCGTCTCCCCCGCCAGGATCCGTGCGGTCGGTGAACAGGTAATGGCCACCCTGAAGTCCTGGCGCCCCCTGCGCAAGCGCCGTTGCAGCACCACCCGCATCACCGACCTGGTCAAGGCCGTCCTTGCCCTCCACATAGCAACCTCGAGCTGAGGTTGAAAATGCCTCAGTGTGCCCCGTGGTTTCCCCGATGTGCAGATCCCGTTGGGCTACGGGCAGACCGGGCGGCCTCCGGCGGACGTCGAGCACACGATGGCCCGCTTCAAGTGTTGGCGGATCCTCTCCGAGGAGGGCGGGCGCTTCCGTCCCCCAATTTGAGAAGCTCGCCGAGACCCTTGACGCCGTCATCGGACTCCTCAATTTCCCGCTTCGCGCTGAACTCTTCTGAGCAGAGCTCTGGATCCGCCCAAGTGGCCCCCATCTCGCGATGGGGGCCACAAGAGGCTAATGCTGGGGCGTCCAGCACTTACCGGCGGTATCTTCGTCGTTACTCAGGCAACTCGTGCCGTCCCAGTGTGTCGCTATGTTCAGATAGTGATCAGCGCTAAACCCAACCCCAAAAACCTTGGCGTTACTAGTGAAGTTCTCGGTTGCGCCGAAGGCTTGGTCTCCATTTCCATAAGCCGGGTTCTGCCCATACCATTGGCACGGGCCATGCAGATCGATCGAGAACCCGGTCGCAGACTGGGCGCATTTCAGGCTGGTTGGCTGCGCATATCCTGGAACGCCGGCGTACACGCTAAAGCACCAACTGATTCTCACGTTAGCGATGGTGGGAATGCCGTCGTCTGCTTTTGTGCAGAAACTGCCAGGCCCCGTCGATAGCGGATGCATCGTTGCCGGGCGAGTCGTTTCGACGTGGCTGAGTTTGAAGTCGCAAAGTGTTGCGACTGCCTTGGCGACAGCGTTGGGTGACCAGGATTTTGGCGCCTGCGCCTTAATCTGCTGCACGCAGGGTAGTACCGAACCCTTCGCGGAGGTCACCTTGACGGAGACGTTGGTGACGATTGGAGCCTGTGGTGTCGCCGAAGCCGGCGCGGCTGCGATCACCGTCCCGGTGAACAGCAGACTGATGACTGCGAATGCGCGCAGTTTACTGCGTGGTGCCCTCACGGACCTCTCCCTCGTGGCGCTGGCCGGGGTTGCAGTGACGACGCCAGCGGTGGTGAGGCCGGCCGCGATGGCTCCGGCTGCCAGCTTCCGGGCGAGATTCACATGGTCCCCCTGACGATGTGTGCTTGGTGAGTTGTCTCCCATGCAAGCAGCGTCGCCGAGAGGCGTGCGAGCCCCCGTGACGCGCTTTAGTGCATGACGGCTCATTGCGGGGCCGTCATGCAGGATCGAGGCTAAGAGCTGCCGTCCTAGATCCGTCCTAGGTCCGTCCTTGCGCACTCCTTTCACATGAGCGCATGCGACATGGGGTCTGCCGCACGATCGGGTGACGTCTGAACTGGCTTGCCCTGTGGGGCGGGTGGGAAGGATGTCGCTGTGCCCAAGCCTTATCCGGAGGAGTTCCGCCAGGACGTCGTGCGGGTCGCGAGGAACCGCGGGCCGGGGGTGACGGTGGAGCAGGTGGCCACCGACTTCGGGGTCCATCCCATGACGTTGTGGAAGTGGATGCGTCGCGCGGACGTCGACGGCGGGACCAAGCCCGGAACGACCAGTCAGGAGAGCGCAGAGCTTCGGGAAGCGCGTCGGCGGATCAAGCTGCTGGAGCAGGAGAACGAGGTCCTGCGGCGGGCCGCGGCCTATCTGTCGCAGGCGCATCTGCCGGGAAAAGGATCTACCCGCTCGTGAAGGAGCTGGCCGGGGACGGGGTGCCCGTCACGGTTGCGTGCCGGGTGCTGAAGCTCGCCAGACAGCCCTACTACCACTGGCTGGGCAAGCCGGTTGCCGACGCCGTGCTGGAGGAGGCGTATCGCGCGAACGCGCTGTTCGACGCGCACCGTGACGACCCTGAGTTCGGCTACCGCTTCCTGGCCGACGAAGGGCGCGGCGCCGGGGCCGTGATGGCGGACCGCACTGCATGGCGGATCTGCCGGGACAACCGCTGGTGGAGCGTGTTCGGCAAGAAGCGCGGCAAGGGCAAGAAGGCCGGCCCGCCGGTGCACGACGACCTGGTCCGCCGTGACTTCACCGCGGCCTGCGCGAACCGGGTGTGGCTCGCCGACATCACCGAACACGCCACCGCGAAGGCAAGCTCTATCTCTGCGCGATCAAGGACGCCTTCAGCAACAGGATCGTGGGCTACTCCATCGACGAGCGGATGAAGTCCCGCCTGGCCGTGGCCGCCCTGGACAACGCCGTGGCCCGGCGTGGAGACGTCGACGGGTGCATTCTGCACAGCGATCGCGGATCGCAGTTCCGCTCCAGGAAGTTCGTCCGGGCGCTCGACCGGCACCGAATGGCCGGGTCGATAGGGAGGGTCGGAGCTGCCGGCGACAACGCGGCCATGGAGTCCTTCTTCAGCCTGCTGCAGAAGAACGTCCTCGACCGCCGTGTCTGGGCCACTCGCGAAGAACTTCGGATCGCGATCGTGACCTGGATCGAGCGGACCTATCACCGACGTCGCAGACAAACCTCACTCGGCCGACTGACCCCCGTCGAATTCGAGACCGTCATGACCACACCGGCCCTCCAGGCCGCGTGACCGCACCTGTCACCCGAACCTGCATCCCGCCGGGTCGCCGCCAGGACACGAGGCCCGGCCGTGGCCAGGGCGTCGACCAGGCGGGAGACGGTCGGGTCGGAGGCCACCGGGCCGAACACGGCGGGCTCGGCCCGCAGCATCGCGACATCGGCCAGGCAGTCCCCGCCCAGCGCGACTGCGAGCGCCACGTCCAGAAGGATCTTGCCCGGATCGTGCACTGCCCTGGGCTTGCGCCACGGCGCGAGCGCCGCCGACAGTGCGTCCGCCAGCCCGGTCCGGCGAGCCGTCTCCACGAGCAGCACCCCACCGGCCTGCGAGACCACCCCGCTGCCACCACCCGACACCCGCAAGCGCGGGTAGTAGCCGATACGCTTGCTCACCTGAAGAGTGCCTCCGGACGGCGCGGGAACAGGGACCTCGACAATCACTATTCTCGCTGTTTAGAGGCATTTTTGCATAACTGATCATCTATCGGACGGTTCACCTGGCCGAAGCCTGGAGCGGGCGGAAAGGATAAGCCGATGACGTCGCTCGGCTCTCAAGAAGCCAGCACGGGGGCTCGGTCGGTGTGGGCGCTGACGCCGCTGGAGGGCGTCGGGCCGTTGCGGTTCGGCATGAGCGTAGATGAGGCAGCGCTGGCGCTGCCGGAGGCTCCTGAGCTGCAACGGTTCCAGGCCGAACCCTGGTTTCCAGAGGTCGTGGGTGTCCAACTGGGGCGCAGCCCGGCGGAACCTGCCGTATATGAATACTTCGACGACTCCGGCCGGCTGTTCTGCGTGGCGGTCGATGCTGTTCACGGGCCGCAGGTGACGCTGGACGAGGTGGCACTGGTTGGTGGCGATCCGGCCGAGCTGGAGCAATGGCTGATCGATCTCCCCGGCTCGATGGGCGGCGTGTGCTACGGGCCGCGCGGAAACCCTGGGATCAACGACCTCGGCCTGGTCCTGCGAGTGCAGGACACTCCGAGCGGACTGGCGACTCGGCCGGTGCTGGTAGGCCGCGACTGGGCCGACCGCTGCACCGATGACTGGGAAGGCGGGATCCCCGAATCTGAATGGGTCGGCCGCGTGTGGCCCCACCCGTCGTTCCCAGAGCTTCGTGTCTGGCCTCCGGCTGGGGATCCGCCGGCCTGGGCCGGTCGGTGGTCGCCGCCGTTCTGACGGTGCGGAAGCCCTGGCGGCTACTCACCTGAGAAGTGCCTCCGGCTGCTGCAGAGAGCAGAACCTCGTCAGCCCCTTCCTCGCTGCTCAAAGGCACCCTCCAGATAGCTGACATCTACCGGGTGGCCAGTCTCGTGAAAGCGCGAGGCTAGATCCCGGTGGCAGACTCCCGTCGTCCGCTTCGCCCGGTGCGTCGGCCACTGCCGGCTGCCCGTCACCTGCGCGGCCCCCTCGTGCAGCAGCGCGCTGTGCAGCTCGATGCGTGCTCGCCCGCGACAGCGCACCCCAGTACGCCTCGCCGTCCTGCGGACCCCGCGTCAGCGGCACCTCCGCCCCCTGCCGGGCCCAGGCCCCCGGATGTTCGTACAGTGGATTCAGGAGCGAGCAGCATGTATTCCTCCCGAAACTCCTCGGGGGCACGGACACGACGAGCGGGGCACCACATGACCGGAGTCGACCCCAGCCGACTGGACTACCAGCAGCTCATGAAGGAGCTGGAGACGATCCACCGCACGCGCCACGACACCCTCCTGTACGGCTCGAACGACGCGCTGCGGACCCACAACGAGCGCATGGCACAGCTGGAGGGCGAGTATCTGCGCCGCAACCCGCGCCGCCTGGTCAGCGCGGGCCGCACCCGCGAGGGTGCCCGGGAACGGCGGTGCGGCGAGGCGGCGACTCCGGAGGCATCCGGCACCTGAGCAGCCGGGCAGGCCCACGGAACGGCCGGCCTGCGCGGGCCGGCCGTCCACGGGAACGGGCGGTTCAGCCGGGCTCGCCGGCGAACACGTGCAGGAACGCGTCGCAGAACGCCTTGAGATCGTCCGGCTTGCGGCTGGTCACCAGCTGGTTGGAGCCGTGGTCGCAGATCTTCACCTGCTCGTCCACCCAGGTGCCGCCGGCGTTGCGGATGTCCGTGCTGAGGCTGGGCCACGAGGTCAGCACCCGGCCCCGTACGACGTCCGCCTCCACCAGCGTCCAGGGCGCGTGGCAGATCGCCGCGACCGGCTTGCCCTGCTCGAAGAAGTCCTTCACGAACGCCACGGCCTTGTCGTCCATCCGCAGGAAGTCCGGGTTGGCCACCCCGCCCGGCAGCACCAGGGCGCCGAAGGAGTTCACCGACGCCTCGCCCACCACCTCGTCCACGTCGAACGTGTCGCCCTTGTCGAGATGGTCGAACGCCTGGACCTTTCCCGGTTTCGTGGACACCAGCACCGGCTCGTGCCCGGCGTCGGAGGCCGCCTTCCAGGGCTCGGTCAGCTCGACCTGCTCGGCGCCCTGCGGTGCCACCAAAAACGCGATCCGCATGATCCTCGCTCTCCTTTCCGTTCCCGGGCCGCCCGCCGACACCGCACCACCTCCTCGCCGTACGGCAGCCGATCCCGGCCGGACAGCCGCGGCCGGACAGCCGGGCGACAGCGGGCGCCGGCGCCGTCGCAGCCGCCGGGCGCCCCACCAGGCGTCCCGGTCTGGTCGCCACGTCGACGCCGGCCCCATCGCGACATCGGCTGCCTGGCCCCGCCTCAGGCCCCTCCCGCCAGCGCCTTGGCCAGCTGCTGCACGTTCTCGTAGCGCGCCGAGTGCGGCAGGGCGGCCACCGCGTCGACCAGTGGGGTCGGCGCGCTCTGCCGGCGCAGCGTGCGGGCCAGGTCACGGGCGGTCGCCGGGAACGAGCCGCGGCTCAGGGTGCGGGCCAGCTCGGACCGCATCCGCTCCAGCGACGCCGGTGAGCCCAGGCCGCCGACGGGTCCGCTCCACACCTCCGGGTCGTCGTCCGCGGCCGGCTCCGGATCGTGCCACTCCTCCACGCGCGTCGGGTGTCCGGACCTCAGCAGGCCCCTCAGCTCGTGCTTCATCTCGTCGTCCCGGTGGACGCTCAGCCGGTCACTGCCTCGCTGCATGTCAACCTCCACAGTGTCGGAGGACCGAAAGAGTTCAGTTGCCGAGTCCGTGACCTGGGGACTGAACCCTTTCCCGCGCTCTCGTGAGTGCCTGTCCGCGCACTTATCCGTTCAGTGCGCAGACGCGTACCCGGATGGGCCGTCGCGTAACAGCCGGGGCCGGCCAGGTACGGCAATGGACGGATTGCTCAGGCCGGCGAGATGGCCGACGCCGTGGTCCGGCTCCGGCCTCCGTCGGGGGCTCTGGCGGCTGCGCTATGTCCGGCCGACCATGGTGGCGGGCCGGACGATGCGGTCGAAGTCCTCCGCGCTGATGTAGCCGGAGGCCACCGCCGCCGCGCGCAGGGTGGTGTCCTCTTTGTCGGCCCTGTGGGCGATCGCGGAGGCCTTGTCGTAGCCGATCACGGGCGAGAGCGCGGTGACCAGCATGAGGGACCGGTCGACGTAGGCGTCGATCTGGTCCCGGTTCAGCTGGATGCCCTCAACGCAGTATTCGCGCATCTTGGTGCAGGCGTCGGCGAGGATGCCGGCCGCGTGCAGAAAGTTGTTGATGATGACCGGGCGCATGGCGTTGAGTTCGAAGTTGCCCTGGGTGCCGGCGAAGGCGATGGCCTCGTCCTCGGACAGCACCTGGATGCAGACCATGACCATGGCCTCGCACTGGGTGGGGTTGACCTTGCCCGGCATGATCGAGGAACCGGGCTCGTTCGCCGGGAGGATGAGTTCGTCGAGTCCGCAGCGGGGTCCGGAGGCCAGCCAGCGGATGTCGTTGGCGATCTTCATCAGGGGCACGGCCAGGGCGCGCAGCCCGGCGGAGGCGCCGGCCATGGCGTCCAGGCCGCCCTGGGCGGCGAATTTGTTCTGCGCGGTGGTGAACGGGTAGCCCGTCGCCTCGGCGATCTCCGCCGCGACCTGTTTACCGAATCCGGGTGGGGCGTTGAGACCCGTTCCCACTGCGGTGCCGCCCATGGCGAGCTCGTAGAGGCCCTCGGCGGATGCGGTGACCCGGTCGATGGCTTGTTGCAGTTGGTGGGCGTAGCCGGACCATTCCTGCCCCACGGTGAGGGGGACGGCGTCCTCCAGGTGGGTGCGGCCGATCTTCACCACGTCGTGCCATTGCCGGGCCTTGTCGTCGATGGCGCGCTGCAGGGCCCGCACGCTGGGCAACAGGTGCTCGTGGATCTCCTTGACCGCGGCGATGTGCATGGCGGTGGGGAAGGTGTCGTTGGAGGACTGCCCCATGTTGACGTGGTCGTTGGGATGGACCGGGGATTTGCTGCCCAGTTCCCCGCCGGCCAGTTGGATGGCGCGGTTGCTGATCACCTCGTTGGTGTTCATGTTGGACTGTGTCCCCGAGCCCGTCTGCCACACGTACAGCGGGAAGTGGGCGTCCAGTTCACCCGCGATGACTTCGTCGGCCACCCGCTTGATCAGGTCGGCCTTCCAGCGGGGGAGGCGTCCGGCGCGCCCGTTGACGGAGGCGGCCGCCTGCTTGACGTAGCCGTAGGCGTGGTAGACCGCTTTGGGCATCCGGTCGTCCCCGATGGAGAAGTGGATCAGGGAGCGCTGGGTCTGGGCGCCCCAGTAGCGGTCCGCGGGGACGTCGACGGCCCCCATGGAGTCGGTCTCCCGCCGGGTGCCGGCCGCGTGCAGTCCGATGGGGATGTCGCGGATCTTCGGGGCCTCGTCCCGGCCGGACGACCCGGACCGGTCGGCAGGGGAGTGTCGCGTGTTCATGCTGCGGCTCCGTCGGTGTAGACCGGCTGCCACATGGCCTCCCGGACAGCCTCTGCGGTGTCGACCGGCTTGGAGGTGGCCACGCCGTCGTCGAGCGCCGCCTTGACCACCGCGGTCGCGGTGATCGCGGAGGACTCCCGGAGGTTGTCCACGGGCGGCAGCAGGGAGGCGCCCGGCCCCGAGGGGTCGACCTGGTTCGCGACGGCCTGCGCGGCCGCGAGCAGCATGCCCGCGGTCACCTGGGACGCCCCGGAGACGATCGTGCCCAGCCCCAGGCCCGGGTACAACAGCGCGTTGTTGGCCTGCCCGATCCGATAGGTCACGCCCTCGTACTCCACGGGTGCGACGGGTATGCCGGTCGCGACGAGCGCCTTGCCTCTCGACCAGGCGATGACGTCGGCGGGCATGGCCTCGATCCGGGAGGTGGGGTTGGAGATCGGGAAGATGACCGGCCGCTCGGTCCCCTCGGACATGGCCTCGACGACCTCGCGGGTGAACGCGCCGTGCACGGTGGAAGTGCCCAGCAGGATCGTGGGCTTGACCCTGCGAACCGCTTCCAGCAGTGAGATCGCGCCATCGCTGCGGGCCCACTCCGCGACCTCCGACGGTTCGCGCGCGTAGGTCTGCTGGAAGTCGCGCAGATCGGTCATGTCCCGGGTGAGCAGGCCCTGTTTGTCGATCAGCCATACCTGGGCGGCGGCCTGCTCCGGAGCCGCGCCGTCGCGGATCATCGCGTCCCGCAGTTGGTCGGCGATGCCCACCCCGGCGGTTCCGGCGCCGAAGACGACGAGCTTCTGGTCCCGCATGCGCACACCACTGACTCTGACGGCGGACAGGGCGGCGGCCAGCGTGATGGCTCCGGTGCCCTGCATGTCGTCGTTGAAGATGCGGTAGCGGCCGCCGTACTGCTCCAGGATCCGCCGTGCGTTGCTGGGGCCGAAGTCCTCGAAGTGCAGCAGCGCATCGGGAAACGTGGACGATGCCGTCTCCAGGTACGTCTCGATGAACGCGTCGTAGTCGGCGCCGCGGACGCGAGGGTGCCGGTTGCCCAGATACAGCGGGTCCTCCCGCAGCGATGTGCGGTCCGTGCCCACATCCAGTGACACGGGTACGACCCGGCGCGGGTCGATGCCCGCGGCCGCTGTGTACACCGCGAGCTTCCCGACCGAGATCTGGATCCCGTTCACGCCCCAGTCGCCGATGCCCAGGATCTCCTCCGCGTCGGTGCACACGATCAAGTCCACGTCTTCGGGCCCGAGTTGGAGCGTGGCAAAGGCCCTCTCCATGTCGTCGGGCCGGTCGATGGACAGGAAAATGCCCCGTGGGCGCCGGTACTCGTGTGAGTACTTCTCGATCGCCTCGCCCACAGTGGGGTCGTACACGATCGGCAACAACTCGGCGAGGTGCTCGGCGAGAACCTTGAAGTACAGGGTTTCGTTGCGATCATGCAGCTGTTCCAGATACACGTTCTTGGCGAGATCGCTGTCCTGAGCCCGCATCTGCTGGTAGGCACGTTGTGCCTGCCGCTCGAGCGTGAGTACTCCCGAGGGCAGGCGCCCGGTGAGGCCGAGCGCGTCCCTTTCCTCGGGCGTGAAGGCCACGCCGCGATTGCGCAGCGGATCGACGAGGACGCTCGGCGTCGCCGGGGTCTGCACGTGGCTCTCGGTCATGGGAAGCTCCCTGTGTGCGCATGCCGAGCCGGTTCTGACCGGGGTGACTGCGTCGACACGCTCCATGCCGCGGCCACCGGCGGGTCGAAGAGGGGCCGGGGACGCGGACGTGCGAAGCCCGTCACACAGACAGCAGGTGCGGCCATCGCCACGAAAGTCAGGCGAGAGCGCGCCTCGATCGGAACCAGCGGAGGTCTGAATGGCTCCGGGCCGGCGGAATATGGAGGTCTGAGGCTGGCGTCCCCACCCGGGCGGTGCCGGCACCTGCGCCGCCCGGCGGGCTCGCCGCACATCGCGATAGACGCCTCGTGGGTGCCAGGGTCTGAGTTCAGGCTAACTACCGGCCGACGGACTGCGCGACTTCCCGTGGGTAGTTGAACTGGAAGGCAACGGTGAGAGCACCGCCGGCCGTCGCGGGCCTCAGCCCGGATGCCGCCGCCATGACCCCCACCACCGCCTCCCCCGCGCAGCGATCTCGCGTGCCCGTGTGCGCGAAGGAGAGGCGTCGTATGCCCGGACCAGGACCGGCTGCATCGGCCGAAGGCGGGAATGGGGCGACGGGCGATCCCGCGAAAGGGCAGCGGCCGAGAGGCGCGCTCCACGCCTGGCGAATCTGGGGGCGACCTGCCCGGCGGCCGCCTGATCGCGTCAGTTCCTCACGATGCCGTGCAGGAGCAGGTCGATGAGCCTGGTGGCCAGGTCGCGCTGCTCCTCAGTGGCGGCCATGAGGCTGATTCCGCCGAGGGCCATCAGTACATCCCGGGCATCGACGCCCGGCCGCGCCGCGGACTCGGCTTGTGCGGCGGCGAGGAGGTGGGCGATGGCGTCGGCGAGCAGGGCCCGGGTCTGCAGACGCTCGCTCTCGTCGGTCAGCACCACGGCCAGCGCGTCGGCCATGCCCTGCTTGGCAGCCATGAAGTCGATGAATCGCTCCATCCAGGTCCGCAGAGCGTCCACCGGTGACCGCGTGGCGGTGAGGTGCGGTGCCACCTCGCACAGGCGCTGTACTTCTTGCCGATAGACCGCCTCGATCAGCAGTTCCTTGGACGGGAACCGGCGGTAGAGCGTGCCGACGCCGACGCCGGCCACGCGGGCGATGTCCTTGACCGAAGCGCCGGCCCCCTCGCGGGCGAAGGCGGCCGCTGCCGCCTCCAGCAGCCGGTCCTCATTGCGCTGCGCGTCCGCGCGCAGCGGCCTGCGGGGCCGCACCGTGTCCCCCTCGTGGCCAGTCACTTTCGACTCCCTTCCTGCCACACTTGCAACCGGAACCGGTTCCGCTTAGCCTCGAAGGCGAACCGGAACCAGTTCCGGATATGAGGGTATGACGGCCCCTGCCCCCGCGCCACCGGCCGTGTACTCGAACGCACCATTCCACCCTCTTGCTGGAGAATCCCATGCCCGACAACCTCGTCACGACCCCGTTCGGCGCACAGACGACAGCCGCCGAGATACTGGCCGGCATCGACCTGAGCGGCCGGCGAGCCATCGTCACCGGGGGCGCCTCCGGTATCGGACGGGAGACCGCGCGCATCCTCGCCGCCGCCGGCGCCGAGGTGACCATCGGCGTACGCGACCTGGCCACGGGCGCGACGGCCGCCGAGGAGATCACGCCGGCAGGCGGCCCGGGAACGGTGCGCGCCGCGCTGCTCGACCTCGCCGACCAGGCCTCCGTGCGCGCCTTCCTGGAAGCATGGCAAGGACCACTGCACATCCTGGTCCTCAACGCCGGCGTGATGGCTTCGCCGCTGGAGCGGACGAAGGAGGGCTGGGAGACGCAGTTCGCCACCAACCACCTCGGCCACTTCGCCCTCGCCACCGGCCTGCACGGCGCCCTGGCGGCGGCCCGCGGCGCACGCGTGGTCGCCGTGAGCTCGGTCGGCCACGTCAACGGCGACGTGCTCTTCGACGACATCCACTTCGAACAGCACCCTTACGACCCCTGGGCGGCCTACAGTCAGTCCAAGACCGCCAACGTTCTGTTCGCGGTCGAGGCGGGCAGCCGCTGGGCGTCCGACTCGATCACGGTCAACGCCCTGAATCCGGGCCGCATCACCAGCACCCGGCTCGGCCGCCACATCGGGGACATCTCCAACAGCCCGTCCTCGTTCGATGCCACCAGCACCGACGTGTCCTGGAAGGACATCGAGCAGGGTGCGGCGACCTCGGTGCTGCTCGCCGCCTCCCCGTTGGTCGAGGGTGTGACCGGCCGGTACTTCGAGGACTGCAACGAGGCCGGCCCGCACCGGCCCGGTGTGCGCCGGGGAGTGGCCGCTCACGCCGTGGACCCGCGGAGCGCGGCCCGCCTGTGGCGGATCTCCCTCGACATGGTCGAGGCCGCCGCCGCGAAGGTCTGACGACGCCGTCACCCGCCACCACCACGAGCACCGCCGCGCCTGGCATGCTTCCCGGGCGATCCCCCACCACGCCTTCCGGCCGGACCTACGAGCCCGTCGCGACTCCACCCCTCGACCCCGGCACCGAGCACAGTGTCCGCAGGGACCGTTCGGCGCCGCAGCGGGCCGAGTGAGGCCCTCGGTGCTCGCCGCAGCACCCTGACCGACCACGTCCGTGACACCGCCGCGTGGCCCTTCATGCCCGAGCCACCGCTTGCCCGGATCTTCCGTCCGTGAAGTCACCGGCTCGAATCCGTTCCGACCCCGTTCAACTCGTTCCGATCCGACTCGGTTCGCATCAACTCGACCTGAACCAAGGAGACAGTCATGTCCACAAGTCTGCAGGACACCGTTGCTCTGGTGACCGGCGCCAGCAGCGGCATCGGCGCGGCGACCGCCCTGAGCCTGGCCGCGGAGGGCGCTGCCGTCGCGCTCGTCGCCCGGCGCCGTGACCGGCTCGAAGAGCTCGCCGAGAAGATCCGCGCCGAGGGCGGGACGGCGCTCGCGGTGGAGGCCGACATCACGGAACAGGACCGGGCGGCGGCCGCGGTTGAACGTGTGGTGGCACAACTCGGCCGCCTGGACGTCCTGGTGAACAACGCCGGAGTGGGCATGCCCGGACCGGTCCTGAACGCCCCGGCCGAGGAATGGGAGCGCATGCTGACGGTGAACCTGCGGGGCCTGCTGCATGTCACCCACGCGGCGCTGCCGCATCTGCTGCGCGCCGCCGAGGACTCCCCCCGCCGCGTCGCCGACCTGGTCAACATCAGCTCCACCGCCGGGCGTGTGGCCCGGCCGGGCACGGCGGTCTACAGCATGACGAAGTTCGGCGTGAACGGGTTCACCGAGGCCCTGCGCCAGGAGGTCATGCGACAGCGAGTGCGCGTGAGCGTGGTCGAACCGGGGACGGTGGACACCGAGTTCGTCACCCACACGCGGGACGAGATCAGGGCGTCACTGGACCAGCAGCTGGCCGGGATGGAGATGCTGCGTCCCGAGGACATCGCCGACGCGGTCGCCTTCGTCGTCACGCGCGACCGCCGGGTGTCGGTCAACGAGGTCCTCGTACGCGCTGCCGATCAGACCTGGTGAAATGGTGAAACCCGTTACGGCGCACCCCCCCCCGGGCGGCAGATCTCCCTCGGCGTGCCCGCGACCGCCGCGACAGCCGTCCGACGGCGCCGCCCCACCATTCCTCCCACCGAACGACCCGGCGACGGGCCGCCCTTGAGGAGATCAGGGCGGCCCGTCGGAAGGAACAGACAGACATATGGAACAGGAATTCGAAAGCACTACGGCACCTGTCACCGACGGCGGCACAGGAATCGGCCGGGCCTGCGCACTCGCCCTGGCCGCAGCGGGCTGCACCGTGACCGTCGCGGACGTACGGTGGCGACACTCGAAGAGACCGTACGCGTGATCGACCAGGCCGGCGGTGCGTCCCGCTACGTCCAGTGTGACGTCGGCGACGAGGATTCGGTCGCACGCGCCGCCCAGGTGGCCGTCGGTACCTCGGGGCGCCTGGACTTCGGCGTCAACGCGCTCACAATCCATCGACTTCTACGACAGCCGCCGCGAAGGCCTGCGGGGCCTCCTGTGGAACGTTGTGTCCTACGGGCAGGGTCCGGTGTGCGTACTTTCCCGTGAATTTCTTACGATAAGCCGATCCGTTTCCCGGCGGGGTGAACGGGTCGTGCGCTCCGTCAATGGTGATCGTAGGCACCCCGATGACAGGTGCGATGGCAAGACGCTTTTCGAGGGCGTCGTACCGGGGCTCACCTTTTGTGAGGCCAAGCCGCCAGCGATAATTGTCGATCACGATGCTGACGTAATCCGGGTTCTGGAAGGCCGCTGCCGTGCGGTCGAAGGTGGCTTCGCTGAAATTCCATGTCGGAGAGTTGAACCGCCACACCAGTTCGGCCAAGTCGTGTCGGTACTTCTCGAGGCCGAGCACGCCTCTTTCGGTGGCGAAGTAGTATTGATACCACCAGGCCCATTCGCTCTTCGGCGGCGACGGCATCTTATTGGCTTGGACATTCACGATCAGGTAGCCGGTCACGGATATCAGTGCCTTGCAACGCTCTGGCCAGAGGGCCGCGATGATGTCACCAGTCCGTGATCCCCAGTCATATCCGGCGAGGATGGCCCTCTCGATCCTGAGCGCGTCCATCAGGGCGATGATGTCAACGGCGAACGCCGACTGTTGGGCATTCCTGGGCGTGCTGCTTGAAAGGAATCGCGTCGTGCCGTGACCTCGCAGATAAGGGACAACCACCCTGTATCCCTTCGCCGCGAGCAAAGGCGCGACCGCGACGTAGCTGTGAATGTCGTAGGGCCAGCCATGCAGAAGTATGACCGGCTGCCCGTGCGCAGGTCCGGCCTCGACATACCCCACGTTCAGATCGCCGGCGTTGATCTGTTTCACGGGACCGAATGATGTGCGTGTGGCGGAGTTGTCTGCGGGGTGAGTCACGTGTCCTTCCGAATCGGACCGCGCGCTGCCGGCCATTCCGAACTGCGCCGTCGCCGCAGCGGCGGCGGCAGCGGCGCCAAGAAAGTGGCGACGACTGTGGGTGAGCCCGGGTATCTCCATCGACGCATCTCCTCGTTGAGGCGGCGCTGGCAGGCCACCCAGGGTCCTCACGGCGGCACCCTCGTACTGACGCTTCCTCCCTGCCATGCAACACGCGCCACAGTGGTGGCGCATCACGCACTGCTCCGCCGGAGTGATACGAGCCCCCGGCACGTCAGTGCCCGACCACGGAGCCGAACCACGGGAACCGGAGCCGAAGATGCGCGACCTCCCGGTCGTACCGGCGGCAACGCTTGGTGCGGATGACACGGCTGTCCCGCCGAGGCGGGCCCCTGCTGGCAGGGGCAGGCTGGGAGGTGGAGGTGGTTGGGATGGCAGGCGTTCCGCTGATGGTCGTGGACGGTGCGGGCGTCATGCTGCGGTGGAGCAGCCAGGCGGAGACGTTGCTGGGGCGGCCGGCGGATGAGGTGGTCGGGAGGTCGGTCACGTCACTGTTGTCCCGGCTTGCAGATGCGACTGCTCCGGCTACAGGGCCATTGCCCGAGGAGATGGTGCTTCACGACGCCAGCGGCCGCGTGGCCACTGGCGACCTGCGGGTTCGGCCACTGCTGCGACACGACGGGGTTGCCGGACTAACCGACGGACCGCCTCTGGGCAGCGCCGAGGGGCCACCTTTCGCCCAGGGCACCCTCCCGCTGGCCGAGAGCAGTGTCCTGGCCTTCCACACCAACTCCCTGCTGCCCGGCTCCCGCGCTGTTCTCCCCGGCGACCCCGGCCCGCTCGGGCAGGGACTCACCGCCTCCGGCCGGCCCCTGGAGGAGATATGCCACGACGTCCTCTACCGGCTCCATGACCATCCGCGCCCGGGCGACCGCGTCCTCCTCCTCGCACGCACCTACGGCCTGGCCGCCGACCACGTCGGTACCTGGCATCTCGACCACCACCGGTCAGCGGCCGGGACCGCGCGCACATGCTCAACGCCGGCTCAGCGCATGGGAAGTGGACGACGACACCGCCTACGCCACCGAAGTGATCGTCAGTGAACTGGTCACCAACGCCGTACGGTACGGAGCCCCGCCCCTACTCCTGCCGATCATCAAGGACCGCGCCCTCACCTGCGAGGTCCACGACAGCAGCAGCTAGGCACCGCACCTGCGCCACGCGCGCACCGTGGACGAAGGCGGACGCGGCCTCCTCATCTGCTCGCAACTCGCGCAGCGCTGGGGAACTCGCTACAGCGCCGACGGCAAGACCGTCTGGACGGAACAAGTCCTCAAGCCACGGCCCGACAGCCGTACCGGGTGAGCCCGAGAGGCTGTCGACCGGGTGGTACGCCGGCCATTGCTCGGCCCTCCAGGCGGCGTCCTCGCCACCGTCCGGCACCGGTCAGGCGAGCAGGAGGCGGCCGGGCCGGCATGCGACACCGCCTCCAACGCACGCAGTCGTCCCGCGTCGAGCGTGCAACGGCACCGCCGGTGCCCCTGGAAGCGGGGCCCGTCACCCTCCTGAAGCCATCGCCCGCCGCCACCGGTTCGCCGGCATCCGGGCCACCCCGAACCGCCGGGCCCCTCCCGGCCACTGGCCCCGGCTTCGATCAGGTCCACAGGGGGCTAGCTCTTGTCCCTGCCGGGCAGGAACTCCTGCACCTTCGCCTTCAGGCCCTGCTTGACCATCGATCCACGGTCGGCATCCCCCTTCAGGATCGACGCCGCCGTCGCCTCCATCTGCTCCCAGGTCGCGTGCGGCGGGATCGGCGGTACGGCGGGATCGGTGAGGAACTCGATCACGCTCGGCCCGTCGGCCTCCAGAGCCGCACGCCAGCCCGCCTCCACCTCCCCCGGCTTCTCCACCCGGACGCCGGTCAGACCCAGCGAGCGGGCGAACGCCGCGTACTGCACGTCCGGGATCGCCTGCGACGGCAGGAACGACGGGGCGCCTTCCATGGCGCGCATCTCCCAGGTCACCTGGTTCAGGTCCTGGTTGTTCCACACGCCCACCACCAGCCGCGGATCCGACCAGCGGTCCCGGTACTTGGCCGCGGTGATCATCTCCGCCAGGCCGTTCATCTGCATCGCGCCATCGCCGACCAGCGCGAACACGGGCCGGTCCGGATGCGCGAACTTCGCGCCGATCGCGTACGGCACGCCCGGCCCCATCGTCGCCAGCGTCCCGGACAGCGAACCGCGCATGCCGGGCCGCATCGTGATGTGCCGCGCGTACCAGTTGGCGACCGAACCGGAGTCGGAGGTCAGGATCGCGTTCTCCGGCAGCAGCGGGTCCAGCGCCCGGGCCACGTACTCCGGATTGATCGGATCGGCCGACAGACCGGCCCGCCGCTCCATCACCTCGCGCCAGCGCCGTACGTTCGCGCACACCGTGTCGTGCCACTCGCGCCCGCCCCGGCCGCCGTCCAGCAGCGGGATCAGCCGGCGCAGCGTCGCCTGCGCGTCCCCGACGAGGTTCACCTCGTACGGGAAGCGCATCCCGATCATGTGCGCGTCTATGTCGATCTGCACCCCGCGCGCCTTGCCGAAGTCCGGCATGAACTGCGTGTACGGGAACGACGACCCGATCGTGAGCAGGGTGTCGCAGTCCCGCATCAGTTCGTACGACGGCCGGCTCCCCAGCAGCCCGATCGGCCCGGTGACGTACGGCAGTTCGTCGCTGAGCACGTCCTTGCCGAGCAGCGCCTTCGCCACGCCCGCGCCGAGCAGCTCGGCGATCTCCTGCACCTCGGCGACCGCGCCGGCCGCGCCCTGGCCCACCAGGATCGCCACCTTCTCGCCCGCGTTCAGCACGTCCGCCGCCCGGCGCAGCGCCTCATCGGTCGGGGTCATGGTGTACTCGCTCATGCCCATGCTGGAGGGCACCATCTTGAACTCGTGCGTCGGCGGCGAGTAGTCCAGGTCCTGGACGTCGGCGGGGATGATCAGGGCGGTCGGGCAGCGCCGGGCGTAGGCGGTGCGCATCGCCCGGTCCAGCACGTTCGGCAGCTGCTCGGGCACCGTGACCGTCTCCAGGAAGTCCGAGGCGACGTCCTTGAACAGCGTGTGCAGATCGACTTCCTGCTTGTAGGAGCCGCCCATCGCGGACCGGTTGGTCTGGCCGACGACCGCCAGCACCGGCACGTGGTCGAGCTTGGCGTCGTACAGACCGTTGAGCAGGTGGATGGCACCCGGTCCCGACGTCGCCGCGCACACCCCGACACGGCCGCCGAACTTCGCGTACCCGACCGCCTCGAACGCGGACATCTCCTCGTGCCGGGACTGGATGAACCGCAGCCTGTCCTCGGCCCGGCCCCACGCGGCGAGCAGCCCGTTGATGCCGTCGCCCGGCTAGCCGAAGACCTCTTCCACACCCCAGGCGCGCAGGCGCTCGAGGACGTGGTCGGCGACCTTGGTGCTCATGGATGACCTCCCCGGTGCGGTGAGTACGCAGGCGATGCGTACGAATCCGGTGCGTACGACGCGGACGCTCCGGTCAGCGCATACCGAGTCACCTGCACAGGGGACGGAAAACCTCCTGGGGAGTGGACGCGTGGCCGCCGGGGTGGCGGGTGCGGGGCCGGTGGCGGACAGGCGGGGTGCCGTCCGATGGGGTGCTGGAGGGCCGTCGGACGGTCAGGGGCCGAGGGTATGGATATGGCCGCCGCAGTGGCGTGCGCGAAGCCGGGCGCAGCAGGCGGTGCCGGAAACCACGCGTCCGCTGTTTGTCACCCGGCCGGGCGTTCCCGTCCCGCGAATGGGGTCCGGCCGCGCGCGCCGCGCCGCCGCGCGGGCTGTCATGGCAGCGAGGGCACGACCCGCGCCGCGTACCCGTGACGCCGTGGGGGCAGCGCCCCGCGCCGCAGTACCGGTGCCCGACGTACCGCCGTACCGGCATCCGGCGTACCACCGTCACCGACCGATCCGCCGTGCCCGCCGAGGAGTCCGTTCCATGCGCCGCACCGCTCGTGCCCTGTCCGTCGCCTTCTTCGCCGGTGCCGTGCTCGCCCTGGCCGGGCCCGCCGCCTCCGCAGCCGACCCCCCGTCCCCGACCCGCACCGTCGCGCCGACAGCCGTCCCCAGCCCGTGCGCCGCACCACAGCAGTGCGGCGACTCCCACGACAGCCCCGCCCCCTGCTGGTCCGGCGGCCCCTGCCAGGACAGCGGCGGCTGCCACAGCCTCGAGTCCTGCCCGCGCCCCGACGCCACGGCCTGCAAGCCGGGGGAGGCGTGCCAGGGTGGCGCGACGTGCAAGCCGGGGGAGGCGTGCACGGGCGGTGCGACTTGTAAGCCGGGGGAGGCGTGCCAGAGCGGCGCGACGTGTAAGCCGGGGGAGGCGTGCCAGAGCGGCGCGACGTGTAAGCCGGGAGAGGCATGTCAGGGCGGCGGGGCCGCGTGTAAGCCGGGGGAAGCGTGCCCCGGACCGACGCCGTGCCGTGACGCCGGTCAGTGTCGCGGTGACGGGGGTGACTGCCCCGCCGCCGGAGCGTGTGCCGACGACGGTCGGCGGTGCACACAGGCGCGCGACGAGCCCTGCCTCGCCGGTCACGCCTGTGGCAACCCCGACGGCCGGCCGGCTTCCTACACCGACGGCTGCGACCCGGCCACCGTCCAGCACGGCGTCGAGGCCGGCGCGGGAGGCAGCTTCACCGACTCGGTCCCGGCCCTCGCCGCCGGCGCCACCCTCATCGCCGCGGCCTGCGGCGGAGCCGGCTACCGGCTGTACGGCCGCCTGCGCCCCGCGGCGGGCCGGTCCACGGACGTGTAGTCACCTTCATGGCGGGAACGATCGAAAACACGAGCCTCGGGCAACGCAAACGACACGGCAGCCCCAGACGCACCTGACCCCAACCACTCCCCACGCCCCACCCAGCAGCCCACGACGACACAGCCCGCCCGTCCCGGCCACCCGGCCCGGACCGGCGGCACCCGGCACCAGGACCGCGCGGAGGCGGACATGCGGCGGACGGACCCCGAGGGCCACGGCCCCGTCCGCTACGGCCCGCCCCTGCCGGGCGACGGCCTCCCGGTGCTCCCCGAACTCACCGCCGTACTCGCCGCGGCGGCGAGCCGCGCCGATGCCCAGCCCGTCGGCGGCGCCCCCGCCCTCCTCGAAGCGGCCTGCGGCTACTGGACCCGGCGCGGACTGCCCACCGTCCCCGATCAGGTGGCCGCCGGACCCGGTGCCCCCGCGCTGCTGCTCGCCCTGACCGCCGCACTCGCCGGCGACGGCGCCGACGTCCTCGTACCGCGCCCCTGCGCCGCCTGGTGGGCGCCGTACGCCCGGGTGCTCGGCCGGCCCGCCTACCACGTGCCCACCCCCGCCGAGAGCGGTGGCGTGCCCGACCCCTACGCCTTTCTGGAGACGGTCCGCCGGGTCCGCGCCGAAGGCGGTGACCCGCGGCTGCTCGTGCTGTCCGTCGCCGACGACCCGACCGCCACCGTCGCCCCGCCGGAACTGCTGCACGAGACCATCGAGGCCGCCACCGCCGAAGGACTGCACCTGGTCAGCGACGAGACCTGGCGCGACACCCTGCACCACCCCCACGACACCGTGCTGCTCAGCCCCGCCGAGATGCAGCCCGACCGGGTCACCGTCGTCACCGACCTCGCCGGATCCCTGCTGCCGGCCGGCTGGCCCGCCGCCGTCGCCCGCTTCCCGGCCGGCGAACCCGGACGGCACCTCCACGCGCGCGTGCTCGACATCCTCACCGGGCTCGACGCCCGCATCGCCGCGCCCGTCGCCGCTGCGGCCTGCTACGCCCTCGACGAACCCCCGCCCGTCACCGAGCGCCGCGAGGCCGTCGTACGGCTGCACGCGCGCGTGGCCGCCGCCGCGCACGCCGCCGTCGTCGCCGCCGGTGCGCTCGTCCGCCCCCCGCAGGCCGGCCGCCACCTGTACGCCGACCTCGGCCCGCTGCGCGAACCTCTCGCCGAACGAGGCGTCGGCGACGCACAGGAGTTGGAGGACCTGCTCACCGCCCGGCTCGGCATGCCCGCGCCCGGCGGCCACCGTTTCGGCGACGACCTCGGGGCGCTGCGCGTACGACTCAGCACGGGCCCCCTGCTGGGCGGCACCGACGAGGAACGCGCGGAATGCCTCACCACACCCGAGCCGTTGGAACTGCCGCATGTGCAACGCGCGTTGATCTCCTTGACGTCGGTCCTCGACGATCTCCGCGACGACGCTCAGCGATGGGAGCCTCATCGATGACGCAGCAGACGCACGAGCCCGAGACGCATGAGCCCGAAACGCACGAGCACGACACGCACGAGCACGACACGCACGAGCACGACACGCACGAGTGCGGATCGGCCACCACGACCACGACGACCACGGCCACCACCGCGCACCCGACGACCGCACCCACTCGCCACACCGCCGCAGCCGCCCTCCTGGCACCCCCGTTCCCCCCGCTGGCCGAGCCCCGCCCCCTCGGCGAACACCGCGTGTGGCCACGCACCTTCCACGACCGGCTCACCGCGCCCCTGCCCGGCCTCAAGGCCCTCGCCCGCTTCGCCCGCGAAGGCACCGTACGGCCAGGATCCGACGGCCTCGCAGACGTCCCCCGCCTGCCCTGCGCCCCCGCCCCGCTGCCCCGCGTCGACACCCGCACCCTCGCCGTCACCTGGGCCGGACACGCGAGCTGGGTCGTGCGGATCGGCGGCCTGACCGTGCTCACCGACCCCGTCTGGTCGCGTCGCATCCTCGGCACCCCGGCCCGCATCACCCCCGTCGGCGTGCCCTGGGACGCCCTGCCCGGCGTCGACGCCGTCGTCATCAGCCACAACCACTACGACCACCTCGACGCCCCCACCCTGCGCCAACTCCCGCGGACCGTACCGGTGTTCGCACCGGCCGGCCTCGGCCGCTGGTTCCGCCGGCGCCGCTTCACCTGCGTCACCGAGCTGGACTGGTGGGAGGGCGCCGAACTGCGCGGCGTCCGCTTCGACTTCGTCCCCGCCCACCACTGGTCCAAGCGCACCCTCACCGACACCTGTCACAGCCTGTGGGGCGGCTGGGTGCTGACCGACGCCCACGGACAGCGCCTCTACTTCGCCGGCGACACCGGGTACGGCCACTGGTTCTCCCGCATCGGCCGCCGCTACCCCGGCATCGACGTCGCCCTCATGCCCATCGGCGCCTACGACCCCCGCTGGTGGCTCAGCGACGTCCACTGCGACCCCGAGGAGGCCGTACAGGCCACCGTGGATCTGGGGGCGCGCCGCATGGCCCCCATGCACTGGGGCACCTTCATCCTCTCGGCCGAGCCGGTCCTGGAACCGCTCACGAGGGTGCGGGCGGCGTGGGAGAAGGCGGGGTTGGAGCGAGACGACCTGTGGGATCTGCCGATCGGTGCTTCAAAGGTGCTCGACTGACCCCCCTTGACTGCCCCCTCGACCGACCCCCCTCGACCGACCCCCTCCAATGCCCCTCGACCGACCCCGACGACGCTACCGAAACCACCCGCTACCGAAACCACCGCACCACGCTCGGCGTCGCGCTGATTGCCACGGTCAGCCCCACCGCCACCACGACCCCCTCCCACGGCTCCTTGAACAACGACCCACCCAGAATCCCGATGACCTGATACGTGGCCGCCCAGGCCAGACACGCAGGCAGGTTCCCCTGCGAGAACCGCCTGAGCGGCCAATCCGCCATCAGACAGGCCAACATCACCGGTATGCGACCCGCCGGCACCAGCCGGGACAACACCAGCACCGTGACCCCGTGCTCGGCCAGCTTCCCCCGCGCCCGCGCGGCCCGTTCCTCCGGCGCCCGCGACCGTATCGCCTCCAGCCACCGCGACCCGTTCCGCGACCGCATCCCGCGCCGCCCCAGCCAGTACAGCGCCGCATCGCCCAGGAACGCGGCCAAGGAGGCCGTCAGGAACACCCAGGCGAGCGCGAACGGCGCGGACTGGTGGAAGGCCACCACCGCGGCCGAACTCACCAGCGCGCCCGTCGGCACCACCGGCACCAACGCCCCGATCAGCACCAGCAGAAACAGCGACGGATAGCCCACCGCCTGCTGGGTGGACTCGGTCGTCACGGCTCTCGACGCATCGGCGAGCCACGTCACCGCGCGACCTCCAGCCGCACGCTCTCGCCGTGCCCCAGCTTGTGCACCGCCACCCCCGGCGCCGCCACGGCCGCCAGCCGCACGAACTCGTCCCCCGGCGCATGGAACTCGTGTGGGCGCACCGCGTCCATCCCGATCGGCCAGTACGTCCCGTAGTGCACCGGCACGGCCGCCCGCGGCGCCAGCCGGGCCAGCGCCCGCGCCGCCCGTGCCGCGTCCAGATGCCCCGCACCGAGATACGGCCCCCAGCCGCCCACCGGCAGCAGCGCCACGTCCACCGGACCGACCCGCTCGGCCATCGCGTCGAACAACCCGGTGTCCCCGGCGAAGTACGTCCGCGCCTCGCCCTCCACCACGTAGCCGAGCGCGGGCGAGCGGTGCGGACCCACCGGCAGCCGCCGACCGTCGTGCAGCGCCGGCACCACCCGCACCAGCAGCTCACCGAGCCGCACCACGTCCCCGGGCACCACCTCCATGACCCGCGGCCCGCGCAGCCGGCGCAGAGCGGGCACCGCCCGAGGTGCGCCCCGGGGCACGAGCAGGCGCGTGCCCGGGGCGAGCTCCGCGAGCGAGGGCGGATGGAGATGGTCGGCGTGCAGATGGGAGACGAGCACCACGTCCGCCCGGCGGGCCTCGGCCGGCGGCGGGGCACCCCGGCGCCGCCGCAGATGCGCCAGCCGGCGGGCGAACAGGGGATCGGTGAGCACCCGTATGTTCGCGTCCTGGATCGTGCAGGTGGCGTGACCCCACCAGGTGATCTCCACCGGCACCCTCTTCGCCTCCTTCACGCGACTCCCCGAAGCCTACGGGCAGGAGTAGGGTCGGCGGCGAAACCCGGAGGTGAGGGGGGACGCCATGGGACAGCTGCGGGGTACCTCCGACACGCCTGCGCCCGCGCCGGTGCGGGTCATCGCGATCGCCAGCCTGGCCCCGCTGGAGGAACTGGAGAAGGACCCCTTCCTCGTCGACTCCCGCAGCCAGCACGCCATGTGCGCCCGCTGGGCCGCCGAACGCGGATACGTCATCGCCCGCGAACTCCTCGTCGGCGGAGTGCGCTTCGACCACGGCGCGCTGTGGGACGGTGTCCGGCCGGGAGTGGACGTGTTCGTCGCGCCCAGCCTGCGCGTGCTCCGGCGCGCCCTCTCCTCGGTCGAGGCGTTCACCGCCGAGTGCGCGCGCCGGGGCGTGCGCGTGGAGACCGTCGGGCGGGCCGAGCCGTCGTACGACGCGCAGATGAAAGCCCGCGTGCATCGCCGGCTGTCCATGCCGACGGCCGGCTACGACGGCCGCTAGCCGCCCACCAGGGCGACCAGCTTGATGAAGACCAGGTCGGGATCGACGGTGAGATCCACGACCTTGTCGAGTTCCTCGACCTGGCGAGCGTCGGCCGGCACGAAGAACCCGTTGGCCGCGAAGGCGCGTTCGGCGATCTCGGCCTGGCGCTCCCAGACCAGCGCGTGACGCGCGAACGCCACGTAGGCCGGGTTCTCCGCCGGCGTGCGCCATGCGTGCGGGGGCGGCGCGATGGACGGGTGACCGCGGCCGATCCCGTTCAGCGGTGTGCGTTCGGTGACGGTGAGGCCGGCGAGGACGGCCATCTCGTCCGCGACGATGGGGCCCATGGACCGGAAAAGCCGCTCCGTAAGATGTTTGGCGGTCCGGAAGAGTGGGGTGTGGCTCTAAAGTCGCTTGCCCCTGGTGGACGCCGACCATACCCGGATGACGCTGTGCAACCGCAGCGAGCCATCGGGCTTTGCCAAAGTGAGTGCTCCGATGATGTCCGCGGCTGTGCGGCGAGCGAACGTCAAGGACCTGGCCGCATTGAAAGCGCTGCTGGAAGGCGGCGACGCCACCAACGCCGGCCGGCGCTCACCGGGCGACTTCTGACATCCACGGCTGACATCAACAAGGCCGGACGGCGGCGTGCATCAGTTCGAGTCACAGGACAGCAGCCAGCGGAGCGGTTGCTGATCGAACTCCTAAAGCAGTGGTCGTGTCGGGGCCCCTCTCTACTCTGTCGGCATGTGCCGATAGTGCGACCCCTTACAAGCCGCACTTCGTGTGTCTGGCCTGCCGGTCGTCGTTCAAGCAGAGCCCGCTACCGCCGCGAGCGCATCCGTGCCCGCGCTGCTGCACCCCGATGATCAACGCTGGGTTCGACCTTGCCATCCCTCGCCGTAGAGACAAGAACGCTTGGGAAGCACTTGGGGCCACGCTGCGGGCGGGCTTCACCTTCCACTCATGCGGTTGCGGCGGTCCCTGCTACCGGCCGCGGTCGACTGCAGAAGTCCGGGAGCGATGCTGGGCGTCCAAGCGGCTCGGGCTACCAGAACAGACGGCCCTGAAGCGCTACGGCCCCTGGGAGGACCCAGCACGGCAAGGATGCGCACCGGAGTCCGGGACGGGGCTGTACTAGCCTCAATACCGGGACTCTGTTGGCGATCTTGTGAGGGTCAGCTGGTGGCGGTGCAGAGGGCGTGGAAGTGGCTGGGCGCCCGCTGCTTTCGGGTCGGACTGGCGAT
>NZ_JBSFIH010000019.1:0-154106 GCF_053597455.1 Streptomyces sp. NPDC001393 | reverse complement strand
CGGCGGAGCCGCATATCGATACAGCCTCGCGCCCCTTCGTCGACGGGCGCCGTCGACACACGGATACCCTTGACAGGTGACCGACGCCCAAGACACCACAGCAGACAGCACCCTGCGCACCACCGGAGGCACTCCTCCGGATGACGCCGGATCTTCTGTGCTGGGGGCGCCGACACCACTGCTCGAACCGCGCGAGGGCATTCCTCCCGTCGTCGCCGACGAGGCCGCGCTCGCCGAGGTGGTCGCCGCCTTCGCCGCGGGCTCCGGCCCGGTCGCCGTCGACGCCGAGCGCGCCTCAGGCTACCGCTACGGCCAGCGCGCCTACCTGGTGCAGCTGCGCCGCGAGGGGGCCGGTACCGCACTGATCGACCCCGTGGCCTGCCCCGACCTGTCCCGGCTCGGCGCGGCCCTGTCCGGCGTCGAGTGGGTGCTGCACGCCGCCACCCAGGACCTGCCCTGTCTGCGCGACATAGGCATGGTCCCGGCCCGGCTCTTCGACACCGAGCTGGCCGGCCGGCTCGCCGGCTTTCCCCGGGTCGGCCTCGGCGCCATGGTCGAGAACGTGCTCGGCTTCGTCCTGGAGAAGGGCCACTCCGCCGTCGACTGGTCGACCCGGCCGCTGCCCGAGCCCTGGCTCCGGTACGCCGCGCTCGACGTGGAACTCCTCGTCGACCTGCGCGACGCCCTGGAGAAGGAGCTGGACCGGCAGGGCAAGCTGGAGTGGGCCCTGCAGGAGTTCGACGCGATCGCGGCCGCGCCGCCGGCCGAGCCGCGCAAGGACCCCTGGCGCCGCACCTCC
The DNA here is from genome assembly GCF_053597455.1 of Streptomyces sp. NPDC001393. Taxonomy (NCBI): domain Bacteria; kingdom Bacillati; phylum Actinomycetota; class Actinomycetes; order Kitasatosporales; family Streptomycetaceae; genus Streptomyces; species Streptomyces sp. NPDC001393. Next base: position 153,307 of record NZ_JBSFIH010000019.1, on the reverse strand, counting down.
GGGATGCACAAGGTGCGCAGGCGCCGGCAGCTCGGTGTCGTACGGGAGCTGTGGGAGACGCGGGACCGGATCGCACAGCGGCGGGACGTCTCGCCGGGCAAGGTGCTCAGTGACGCCGCCATCGTGGAGGCGGCGCTCGCGCTTCCGGCCAACGTCCACGTGCTCGCGGGGCTGAACGGGTTCGGGCACCGGATGGGGCGGCGGCAGCTGGAGCAGTGGCAGGCGGCGGTCGACCGGGCCAAGGCCCTGCCGGACGCCGCGCTGCCTCAGCCGGGCCAGCCGGTGACGGGGCCTCCGCCGCCGCGAGCCTGGGCCGACAAGGATCCCGCCGCCGCGGCACGGCTCTCCGCCGCCCGGGCGGGGGTGACCTCCGTCGCCGAGCGGCTCAGCATGCCGCAGGAGAACCTGATCTCCCCCGACACGGTCCGGCGGATCTGCTGGGAGCCGCCGAAGGTGGTGGACGCCGACTCCGTGGGGGCCGCGCTCGCCGGGTACGGCGCGCGTCCCTGGCAGGTCGGGCTAGTGACGCCGGTGCTCGTCGCCGCGCTGAGCACGCGGGGCGCCTAGGCTCTGTCGTCAAATTCCCGCCTGCCCTGCGACGCCATGCACGCACTCTCGCCGCACCGGGCCGCCGCGGCACGTGCCGGGAAGACGTGCGGAAGCGGAACGGCGGCGTCGAGATCACGCCAAGATCCTGGGACGGCACGTACCGGAAAGAGACGGAGAGAGCAGGAGCGTGTGAGCGCCTGGGGATGTGACGTTCGCCGCTCCCCCGAACAGGACTGGGCAGTTACGTTACTCGTAAGTAGCATGAGTCCTGAGCGCGCGCTCAGCGCAGCGCGGCAGTGCCATCCCGCATCTGGAGGAGAGCCATCGTGCCTCGTACCGTCAGGGACGTCGTCTTCGTCGACGGCGTCCGCACCCCGTTCGGCAAGGCGGGCCCGAAGGGCATCTACCACGAGACCCGCGCCGACGACCTTGTCGTGAAGGCGATCCGGGAGCTGCTGCGCCGCAACCCCGGTCTGGACCCCAAGAAGATCGACGAGGTCGCCATCGCCGCGACCACGCAGATCGGTGACCAGGGCCTGACCCTGGGCCGTACGGCCGGCATCCTCGCGGGCCTGCCGCAGTCCGTCCCCGGCTACTCCATCGACCGCATGTGCGCCGGCGCCCTGACCGCCGTGACGACCACCGCCGGTTCGATCGCCTTCGGCGCCTACGACGCCGTCATCGCCGGTGGTGTCGAGCACATGGGCCGGCACCCGATGGGCGAGGGCGTGGACCCGAACCCGCGGTTCGTCAGCGAGAAGCTGGTCGACGAGTCCGCCCTGTTCATGGGCATGACCGCGGAGAACCTGCACGACCGCTACCCGCACATCACCAAGCTGCGCGCCGACGAGTACGCGGTGCGCTCGCAGGAGAAGGCCGCCAAGGCGTACGCCAACGGCAAGATCCAGCAGGACCTGGTGCCGATCTCGGTGCGCCGCACCAACGCGGAGGCCGGCGAGACCGGCTGGGGCCTGGTCACCGCCGACGAGCCGATGCGGCCGGGCACGACCCTGGAGAACCTGCAGGGCCTGAAGACGCCGTTCCGCGTGCACGGCCGGGTCACCGCCGGCAACGCGGCCGGTCTGAACGACGGCGCCACCGCCTCGATCATCGCCTCCGAGGACTTCGCCCGCGAGAACGGCCTGCCGGTCAAGATGCGGCTCGTGTCCTACGCCTTCGCGGGCGTGGAGCCGGAGGTCATGGGCTACGGCCCGATCCCGGCCACGGAGAAGGCTCTCGCCAAGGCGGGCCTGTCCATCTCCGACATCGGTCTGTTCGAGATCAACGAGGCCTTCGCCGTCCAGGTGCTGGCCCTCCTCGACCACTACGGCATCGCCGACGACGACGCGCGCGTCAACCAGTACGGCGGCGCCATCGCCTTCGGCCACCCGCTGGCCTCCTCCGGCGTCCGTCTGATGACACAGCTGGCCCGCCAGTTCGAGGAGCAGCCGCACGTCCGCTACGGCCTGACCACCATGTGCGTCGGCTTCGGCATGGGCGCGACGGTCATCTGGGAGAACCCGCACTTCGAGGGGGACAAGTGAGCACCACCGCCGAGCTTCTGAAGCAGGCCGCGCAGCAGTTCCCCGACGAGGTCGTCACCAGCGCGCACGTACGCCACTTCGACCTGCCGTTCGGCGCCGGCCGCTTCGCGCTGATCACGCTGGACAACGGCTTCGACCACACCAAGCCGACCACCTTCGGCCCCGGCTCGCTGGCGAACCTGAACACCGCCATCGACCAGGTCGAGAAGGAGGCGGCGGACGGCGAGATCGTCGGCGTCGGCATCACCGGCAAGCCGTTCATCTTCGCCGTCGGCGCCGACCTCAAGGGCGTCGAGGTCCTCAAGGAGCACGAGCACGCGCTCGCCATCGGCAAGGGCGGCCACGACGTCTTCAAGCGTCTGGCGAACCTGGCCGCGCCGACCTTCGCCTACTACAACGGCGCGGCCATGGGCGGCGGTGTCGAGGTCGGCCTGCACTGCACCTACCGCACGGTGTCCAAGGCCGTTCCCGCGTTCTCGCTCCCCGAGGTCTTCCTCGGCCTGGTCCCCGGCTGGGGCGGCTGCACCCTGCTGCCGAACCTGATCGGCGCCGACAAGGCCGTCTCGGTCATCATCGAGAACTCGCTGAACCAGAACAAGCAGCTCAAGGGCAAGCAGGTCTTCGAGCTCGGGATCGCCGACGCGATCTTCGAGGGCGCGGACTTCCTGGAGCAGTCGCTGCTGTGGACCGCGCAGGTCCTCAAGGGCGACATCCAGGTCGAGCGCCCGGTGATCGACCGCGGCGAGGCCTGGGACCAGGCCGTCGAGCGGGGCCGGTTCATCGCGGACTCCAAGGTGCACGGCGCGGCCCCGGCCGCCTACCGCGCCCTCGACATCATCGCCGCCGCCAAGAACGGCGACCTGCAGCAGGGTTACGACGCCGAGGACCAGGCCCTCGCGGACCTGATCATGAGCGGTGAACTGCGCGCCGGTCTCTACGCGTTCAACCTCGTCCAGAAGCGCGGCAAGCGTCCCGCCGGCGCCCCGGACAAGAACCTGGCGCGTCCGGTCACCAAGGTCGGCGTGGTCGGCGCGGGCCTGATGGCCTCGCAGCTCGCCCTCCTCTTCCTGCGCCGCCTGGAGGTGCCGGTCGTGCTGACCGACATCGACCAGGAGCGCGTCGACAAGGGTGTGGGCTACGTCCACGCCGAGATCGACAAGCTGCTCGGCAAGGGCCGGATCAACCAGGACAAGGCCAACCGCCTCAAGGCGCTGGTCACCGGTGTGCTGGACAAGGCTGAGGGCTTCGCGGACGCGGACTTCGTCATCGAGGCCGTGTTCGAGGAGATCGGCGTCAAGCAGCAGGTCTTCGCGGAGGTCGAGGCGGTCGCCCCGGCGCACGCGATCCTGGCGACCAACACCTCCTCCCTCTCGGTGACGGAGATGGCGTCGAAGCTCAAGCACCCCGAGCGGGTCGTCGGCTTCCACTTCTTCAACCCGGTCGCGGTGCTGCCGCTGCTGGAGATCGTCCGCGGTGAGAAGACCGACGACGCGTCGCTCGCCACCGCGTTCGCCGTCGCCAAGAAGCTGAAGAAGACCGCGGTTCTGGTCAAGGACGCCCCGGCGTTCGTCGTGAACCGCATCCTGACCCGCTTCATGGGCGAGATCCAGAACGTCATCGACGAGGGCACCCCGGTCGAGGTCGCCGAGAAGGCCGTCGAGCCGCTCGGTCTGCCGATGTCCCCGCTGGTGCTGCTGGAGCTGGTCGGTCCCGCGATCGGCCTGCACGTCTCGGAGACCCTCAACCGGGCCTTCCCGGACCGCTTCACGGTCTCCCCGAACCTCAAGGCGGTCGTGGAGGCGGGCAAGCGCGGCTTCTACGTCTACGACAGCGGCAAGCCGGAGCTGGACCCGGAGGTCGCCGCGCTGCTCAAGCAGGGCGACACCGTGCTGACCGAGGAGCAGGTCCGCGCCCGTGTCCTGGACGCGGTCGCGCAGGAGATCGGCCTGATGCTCGACGAGGGCGTCGTGGCCGAGGCCCAGGACATCGACCTCTGCCTCATCACCGGTGCCGGCTGGCCCTTCCACCTGGGCGGCATCACGCCGTACCTGGACCGCGAGGGCGTCTCGGAGCGCGTGAACGGCAGGAAGTTCCTGGCGCAGGGCGTGGCGAGCGTCCCCGCGTAAGGCACCGCGTACGGTCCTGCGATGCCCGGTACACCGACTGGTGTGCCGGGCATCGGCGTCGTCAGGCCTCGGCCGGGCGGCCGTCCTCGACGTGGACGACGCGCAGTTCGGTGCCGTCCCGGTCACGCCGGGAGCAGAGGTCCCCCGTGGGCCGTTCGAGCACCACGCTACGGCGTCCGGTCACCGGGATATCGTGATACGACCATGAGAGCCCATTGCTCACGTTTCATCACGATTGCAACGCTGCTGCTGGTCGCCGCCGGTCTCGCGGCCGGTCTCACCGTCCTGCTGCGCGCCCCGGGCGGCACCGCCGACGACGCCCGCCGGCCCGCCCCGGAAGGGAGCGGGCAGTTCGACCTGGCGCGCGAGGTGGCGGACTACACGAGCCGGTTCGCCCCCGGCCGGGGTTATCTGCCGCCCGGCCAGGCCGACCGCGAGGACATCGCCGCGGCCATCGGCCTGCTGCTCGACGGTCACCGCACACAAGCGGAACAGCGTCTCGCGCAGCGGGACTTCACCCTGCGCACGGTCTTCGACCGGCCCTCCGGCCACCGCTATGCCGAGGTGTCCGACCGCACCGACGCCACGGCGACCCCGCGCGGCTGGGGCCGGGTCTACCTCGATCTGGACCACCGCCCGAGCTGGTCGGTGCAGGTCCCGCATCCCGGCTTCGACCTCGGCACCGAGCAGCTGGGCGTGCGGGTGCTGCGTGGCTCACCCGACGGGATCCTCGTGATCGCAGGAGCACATCGCAAAGCAGGAGTAGGCAATTCCGCGGACGTGGCGCATCGCCGGGACACCGTTTTCCACGCCATCTGCGCCGAACTGGCCCGCCGTGGGATGCCCGGGATCCAGTTGCACGGCTTCGCCGCCTCCGCCGTGCCCGGCTACGACGTGGTCGCCTCCACCGGCGCCGGGTCGGCGGGCCGGAAGGACGGCCTGGAACTGTCCGACGCCTTGCGCGGTCACGGCTTCCGGGTGTGCCGGGCCTGGGCGCGGTCCTGTCCGCTGGAGGGCCTCACGAACGTGCAGGGCCAGGTGGCCGACGCCGACCATGTGCCGTTCCTGCACGTCGAGTTCTCCCCCGAGGTGCGCGCGGGCGGGCGGCCCGCCGAGCGCGCGGCCGCCGCGATCGCCGCGGTCACGAGCCGCTGGGCCGGGACACCCCTGACACCCGTGACACACTGACTCTGCTACGCAGGCGACACACCAGAGCTGTTACGGAACATGACGGACACCAAGGGCGGGACGGACGTGACGGACGAGCCCCTCCCCCTGATCGTCGTCGACGGCGCGAACGTCGTCGGGTCGGTGCCCGACGGCTGGTGGCGCGACCGCCGCGGCGCGGCCGAGCGCCTGCGTGACCGGCTGGCGCCCCTGGCCCGGTCCGGCGTGGCCGGCCTGCCCGGTCCGCTGGAGCTGGTCCTGGTGGTGGAGGGCGCGGCCCGGGGTGTGGAGTCGGTGCCCGGGGTACGGGTCGAGGACGCGCCCGGCAGCGGCGACGACCGCATCGTGGACCTCGCGGCGGCGGCTGGCGACCGCCCGTGCCTGGTCGTCACGGCCGACCGCGAACTGCGGCGCCGGGTCCGGGAACACGGCGCACAGGTCACCGGCCCCCGCACGGTACTGGGCTGACCCCGCCGTGCCCGCCTCCGCGTACCGGGTGGGCGAGCAGGCGGGGCGGGGCGGAGACGGTCACGGGGTGTTCCCGGCGGACGGCCGTTGGGTCTCTCCGGTGGCGGTCTGCCCGCCCGGGGCCAGCCGGCTGTGGGTGCGGCCGTAGAGGAAGTAGACGGCGAAACCGATCACCATCCAGATGGCGAACCGCAGCCAGGTCTCGGCCGGCAGGTTGAGCATCAGCCACAGCGAGGCGCACACCGACAGGATCGGGATGACCGGGACCCATGGGGTGCGGAAGGCGCGCGGCAGGTCCGGGCGGGTCCGGCGCAGGATGACCACGCTGATCGCGACGACGACGAACGCGAAGAGCGTGCCGATGTTCACCAGTTCGGCCAGCTCGCTCAGGCTGGTGAAACCGGCGACGATCGCGATGATCACGCCGAGCAGGATGGTCGGCCGGTGCGGGGTGCGGAAACGCGGGTGAACACGGGAGAAGAAGCGCGGCAGCAGTCCGTCGCGGCTCATCGCGAAGAACACCCGGGTCTGGCCGAGCAGCAGGATCATGCACACGGTGGTCAGGCCGACGGCAGCGCCGAAGCTGATCACACCCGCGAACCAGGGGTGCCCGATGGCCTTGAAGGCGTCGGCGAGCGGGGCCTCCACGGACAGCCTGGAGTACTTCTCCATGCCGGTGACGACGATGGAGACGGCCACGTACAGCAGGGTGCAGATGAACAGGGAGCCGAGGATGCCGCGCGGCATGTCCCGCTGCGGGTTGCGGGTCTCCTCGGCGGCCGTCGCGACGATGTCGAAGCCGATGAACGCGAAGAACACCACCGAGGCGGCCGTGAAGATGCCCATCACACCGAAGTTGGCGGGCGCCCAGCCGAAGATCAGCTGGATCAGCGGGGCTTTCAGGTCGCCACCGGCCGGCACCGGCTGAGGGTGCGGAATGAACGGAGAGTAGTTGCCGGTCTTGACGAAGAAGGCACCGGCGACGATCACGATGAGAACGACGACCACCTTGATGGCGACGACGAGCGAGGTGATCCGGGCCGACAGTTTCATGCCGAGGACGAGGATGCCGGTGAGCACCAGCACCAGGGCGGCGGCGAGGATGTCGAAGCCGAAGCCGGAGGCCGTGTCCCGGCTGGCCAGATAGTCGGGCAGGTGCCAGCCGACGTTGTCCAGCAGCGAGCGGATGTACCCGGACCAGCCGACGGCCACCACCGCCGTGCCGAGCGCGAACTCCAGGACCAGGTCCCAGCCGATGATCCAGGCGGGCAGCTCGCCCAGCGAGGAGTAGCTGAACGTGTACGCCGAGCCCGCCACGGGGACCGTGGACGCGAACTCGGCGTAGCAGAGGGCGGCGAGCGCGCAGACCACGCCGGCCACCACGAAGGCCAGGGACACGGCCGGGCCGGCGTTGTTCTTGGCGACCTGTCCGGTGAGGACGAAGATGCCGGTGCCGATGATGACACCGACGCCGAAGACGGTCAGGTCGAGCGCGGAGAGGGACTTCTTGAGCGAATGCTCCGGCTCCTCGGTGTCCTGGATGGACTGCTCGACGTTCTTCGTCCTGAACAGCGCGCTGCTCACGTCCTGCCTCCCACGCTTGGGGACCTCGCCGTGGCCCGTCATGATCGAGAGGGTCGGGATGCGTATGCCCCGGCACAGGCAGGTTCACGCAGACGGGCCGGTTCCGCCACCGCAGGGAGCGGCGGAACCGGCCCGTGAGGGGCGCGTTCGCGTCAGTCGCGCGCGGGCTCGACCGAGTCCACCTCGTCGGCCGTACGGTCGAACCGGCCGTCCAGTTTGGCGACAAGACCGGTGACCTGGCGGGCGATGTCCGGAGCGGTCAGGCCGATCTCGGCGAGGACCTCGGCGCGGGAGGCGTGGTCGAGGAAGCGCGGCGGGATGCCGAAGTCGCGCAGCGGCACGTCCACGCCGGCGTCGCGCAGGGCCTGGGCGACCGCGGAGCCGACACCACCGACCCGGCTGTTGTCCTCCACGGTGACGACGACCCGGTGCCGCTCGGCGAGCGGGGCCATGGCCTCGTCGACGGGCTTGACCCAGCGCGGGTCGACCACCGTGGTGGAGATGCCCTGCTTGTCGAGCAGGCCGGCGATCTCCAGGCACATCGGGGCGAGGGCGCCCACGGAGACGAGCAGCACGTCCGGCCGGTCGGTGCCGGGCTCGCGCAGCACGTCCATGCCGCCGATGCGGCCCACGGCGGGTACGGCGGGGCCGACTGCGCCCTTGGAGAAGCGGACGACGGTCGGCGCGTCGTCCACCGCGACGGCCTCCCGCAGCTGGGCCCGCACCTGCTCGGCGTCCCGCGGGGCCGCCAGCCTGAGGCCCGGCACCACCTGCAGGATCGACATGTCCCACATGCCGTTGTGCGAGGCGCCGTCCGTTCCGGTGACGCCGGCCCGGTCGAGCACGAACGTCACCCCGCACCGGTGCAGGGCCACGTCCATGAGGACCTGGTCGAAGGCGCGGTTGAGGAAGGTGGCGTAGACGGCGAAGACGGGGTGCACCCCGGCGTACGCGAGGCCCGCGGCGGAGACGGCGCCGTGCTGCTCCGCGATCCCGACGTCGTACACCCGCTCGGGGAACCGCTTGGCGAACTTCTCCAGGCCGACCGGCTGGAGCATGGCCGCGGTGATGGCGACGATGTCCTCGCGCTCCTCGCCCAGCCTGACCATCTCGTCCCCGAAGACGGAGGTCCAGTCGGCGCCGGAGGAGGCGATCGGCAGGCCGGTGTCCGGGTGGATCTTGCCGACGGCGTGGAAGCGGTCCGCCTCGTCCTGCAGGGCGGGCTGGTAGCCGCGGCCCTTCTCGGTGAGGCAGTGCACGATGACCGGGCCGCCGAACCGCTTGGCCCGGGCCAGGGCGGACTCCAGCGCCTCGATGTCGTGGCCGTCGATCGGGCCGACGTACTTCAGGCCCAGGTCCTCGAACATGCCCTGCGGGGCGATGAAGTCCTTGAACCCCTTCTTCGCCCCGTGCAGGGTCTCGTACAGCGGCCTTCCGACGACCGGGGTGCGCTCCAGGAGTTCCTTCGTCCGGGCGAGGAAGCGCTCGTAGCCGTCCGTGGTGCGCAGGGTCGCGAGGTGGTTGGCGAGGCCGCCGATGGTCGGGGCGTACGACCGCTCGTTGTCGTTGACGACGATGACCAGCGGGCGGTCCTTGGCGTCGGCGATGTTGTTCAGCGCCTCCCAGGCCATACCGCCGGTGAGCGCCCCGTCACCGATGACCGCCACGACATGGCTGTCGCGTTTCTTCAGCTCGTTGGCCTTGGCGATGCCGTCGGCCCAGCCGAGGACCGTGGAGGCGTGGCTGTTCTCGATGACGTCGTGCTCGGACTCGGCCTGCGAGGGGTAGCCCGACAGGCCGCCCTTCATCTTCAGCTTGGAGAAGTCCTGCCGGCCGGTGAGCAGCTTGTGCACGTAGGACTGGTGGCCGGTGTCCCACAGCACCTTGTCCTTCGGCGAGTCGAAGACGCGGTGCAGGGCGATGGTCAGCTCCACCACACCGAGGTTGGGGCCGAGGTGGCCGCCGGTCTTGGAGACGGCGTCGACGAGGAAGGTCCGGATCTCCTGTGCCAGCTGGTTCAGCTCCTCCAGGCTGAGCCGGTCCAGATCGCGCGGTCCCCTGATGCGGGTCAGCAGCGGCACCCGTGCCTCCTTGCAGTAGAGCTGATCGAGCTTTCGCCGGGCTCGCCCGAGTCTAATGTTCATGCTTTGCACGACACGACAGCGCCCGGCACGTTTCGGTGCCGGGCGCTGTGCCGTGCCGGAGGATCGGGCGTTACGCCCGACCGGCCGTCTTCTGGGTCTTGCGCGTCACCGCATCGATGACCACGGTCGCCAGCAGGACGCCACCGGTGATCATGTACTGGACCGGGGAGGCGATGCCCTGCAGGGCGAGGCCGTACTGGATCGAGACGATGACCAGCACACCGAGGAGCGCGTTCCAGGTGCGGCCGCGGCCGCCGAAGAGGGACGTACCGCCGATCACGGCCGCCGCGATCGCGTTCATCAGCAGGTCACCGCCACCGGCGCCCTGGTTGGCGGACGCGATCTTGGAGGCGATGAACAGACCGCCGATCGCCGCGAAGGTGCCGGAGATGGCGAACACCGAGATCCGGACCATGTCCACGTTGATACCGGCACGACGGGAGGCCTCGACGCTGCCGCCGAGCGCGAAGACCTTGCGGCCGTACCCGGTGCGGCGCAGCACGAAGTCCGTGACGAACAGCACGGCGATGAAGATCACCACGGCCAGCGGCAGGCCCTTGTACTGGTTGAAGACGACCGCGGCCGCGAAGGCGACGATCCCCAGCAGCACGGTGCGCAGGATGGTCTCGCTCAGCGGGCGGGACGGCACGCCGGCGGCCTCGCGGCGCTTGTTGCCGAAGTAGGAGCTGACGAAGAACAGCACCGTCACCGCGATGGCCAGGCCGTAGGCGGCGGCCACGTCGGAGAAGTAGTAGCTGGTCAGCTTGGCGACCAGGCCGTTGTCGTTCAGGTTGATCGTGCCGTTGTCGCCCAGGATCTTGAGCATGAGGCCGTTCCAGAACAGCAGACCGGCCAGGGTGACCGCGAAGGCGGGTACGCCGATCTTCGCGAAGAAGAAGCCCTGCAGCGCGCCCGCGACCGTTCCGGTGAGGATCGACAGCACCAGGGCCAGGATCTCGTTCATGCCGTGGGTGACGTTGAGCACGGCGAAGGTGGCGCCCGCGACACCGGAGAGCGAACCGACCGACAGGTCGATCTCGCCGAGCAGCAGGACGAACACGATGCCGACGGCGATCATGCCCGTGCCGACCATGGCGACGGAGATGTCGGACAGGTTGCCGGCCGTGAGGAAGTTGGAGTTCAGGCTCTGGAAGATGATCCAGATGATCGCCAGACCGAGGACGACCGGGAGGGAGCCGAGGTCACCGGCCTTCATCTTCCGCTTGAACTCGGTGACGTAGCCCGCGAGGCCCTGCTCGCGCACCAGCAGACGGGGGTCGACCGCGACGTCGGCGCCGCGTGCCGCCTCGGGGTTCTCCACCGCGTGGTCCTCGGGCGGCGTGGAGGTCTTGTCGATGCTCACTTCTTGATCTCCCCATTGGAGCGCGCCGCACGACGGGTCACGGCGTTGTCCGTGGCGCCGGTGATGGCGGAGATGATCTCTTCCTGCGAGGTCGACTTGACCTCGAAGACGCCGTTGTTACGACCCAGGCGCAGCACGGCCACCTTGTCGGCGACGGCCTTCACATCGGCCATGTTGTGGCTGATGAGGATCACGGCGTGACCACGCTCCCGCAGCCGTTCCACCAGGTCGAGGACCTGCGCGGTCTGCTCGACACCGAGGGCGGCGGTGGGCTCGTCGAGGATGACCAGCTTGGGCTCGCCGAGCATGGAGCGGGCGATGGCCACGGTCTGGCGCTGACCGCCGGAGAGCGAGGCGATCGGGATGCGGACGCTCGGGATGCGGATCGACAGCGTGGTGAGCAGCTCGCGGGAGCGGCGCTCCATCTCCACCTCGTCCAGGACACCGCGGCGGCGGATCTCCCGTCCCAGGTAGAGGTTGCCGACCACGTCGATGTTGTCGCACAGCGCGAGGTCCTGGTAGACGGTCGCGATGCCCAGGTTCTGGGCGTCGTGCGGCTTGCTGATCTGGACGGCCTTGCCTTCCCATTCGATGACGCCCTCATCGATGGGGTGAACGCCGGCGATCGTCTTGACCAGCGTGGACTTTCCGGCACCGTTGTCGCCGACCAGGGCGACCACCTCACCGGCGTGGACCTCAAGCTCTACGTCGGTGAGCGCCTGAACGGCACCGAACCGCTTGGAGACCCCGCGCAACGCCAGCACGGGCGTAGCGGACACGTGAACCATCTCCTTCGCCGCCTGACCCGGCGGGAGGTTGTGCAGAAGTTTGGGGGGTGTTCCGTCCGGCGCCCCGCAGGCGAGCTTGCGGGGCTGTCTGATGCGCGGGGCGCCGGCGGAGCTGTGGAGGCCTTTTCCCCAAGAGAATTCAAGAGTGAATTCCCTTGGGTGGAAAGGCGCGTGGGGCTGCTACTTCAGGCCGATCTTGTCGCAGGCCGCCTTGTACTGCGGGGTGCAGATGTCGGCGACCGTGTAGATGCCGTCCTTGATGACGGTGTCCTTGATGTTGTCCTTGGTCAGCGCGGTGACCGGCACCAGGACCGAGGGGACCTGCTTGGTGGTCGGGCTGTCGACCTTGTCCTTGGCGACGGAGTCGAGCGACTTGCCCTGGGCGAGGTCCACGGCCATCTCGGCGGCGGCGGCGGCCTCGGGAGCGTACGGCTTGTAGACGCTCATGTACTGCTCACCGGCGACGATGCGCTGGACACCCGCGAGCTCCGCGTCCTGGCCGGTGACCGGGATGTTGGAGATGCCGGCGGCCTTGAGGGCGGTGATGATACCGCCGGCCATGCCGTCGTTGGCGGAGTAGACGCCGATGATGTTCTGCTTGCCCAGAGCGGAGATGGCGCCCTCCATGTTGGAGTTGGCGTTCTCCGGCTTCCACTCCTTGGTGTCGTACTCCTTGCCGATGTTCACCTTGCCGTTCAGGACCTTGTGGGCGCCCGCCTTGAACTGGGCGGCGTTCGGGTCGGTGACGGAACCGTTCATCATGACGATCTTGCCGGACTTGGCCTTGGAGCCGAGGGCCTGGAGGAGGGCCTTGCCCTGGGTCTCGCCGACGGTCTCGTTGTCGAACGAGGTGTAGGCGCTGATCGGGCCCTGCGCCAGGCGGTCGTAGGCGACGACCGGGATGCCGGCCTGCTTGGCCTTGTCGACCGAGTTCTTGATCGCGGCGGAGTCCACGGCGTCCACGATGAGCACGTCCACCTTGTTGGTGATCATCGTGTCGACCTGCTGGTTCTGCAGCGTCGCGTCCTGCTTGGCGTTGGCGTAGACGATCTGGCCCTTGCCGTTGGTGAGCTCCTTGACCTTCTTCTCGATCAAGGGGCGGTCGAACTTCTCGTAACGGGCGGTCTGGTTCTCCGGCAGGAGCAGACCGACCTTGATGGCGTCGCCCTTCTTGGGGCCGGAGGAGTTGGAGGAGCCACCTCCGGACTGCTTGGCGCTGCCACAGGCAGCGAGCGAGACGGCCATGGCACCAGCAGCAACGGCGAAGGCCGCACGACGCATACGCGTGTTCACTTCAGAAACCTCCCTGACGAGGCCGCGTCGTTGCGGCCGAGGTGGCTGGAAGTCAACTCGGCCACACGTGCGACGTCAAGAAGTAAATCCTTAACGAGATGGCAACGGTGCCATCCGTTCTCTAAGTGAAGGCAGGGGTCGCCAGAGACAGCGACCCTTCCAAAAGCGTCGAATCGCCCATCTCGCTGAGGGCGAGGGCGAGCGCTCCGAGCACCTCGGCGCGGCCGCCAAGTGCCCCCGGGAGAACGGACAGTTGGCGCGCCGCGCTGGGGATGGCATAGCGGCCGACGGACTCCCTGATCGGCCCGAGCACCAGCTCACCGGCCTCGGCGAGATCACCGCCGAGCACCACCCGGCTCGGGTTCAGCAGATTGCAGAGATTGGCCACTCCACTGCCGATGTGGCGGCCGACGTCGGCGATCACCCGACGGCAGCCCGGGTCTCCGTCCCTGGCCAGCCGTACGACGCCTTCCATGGTCAGGTCGGGGCCGTGGCTGGGCTGGAGCAGCGGGAGCACATAGCGCGCGGCCGCGAACGTCTCCAGGCAGCCGCGGTTCCCGCAACGGCAGACCGGGCCGGATTCGTCGAGTGTAATATGACCGATTTCTCCGGCGGTGCCGCCCGGGCCGCGGTAGATCTTCCCGTCGATCACCAGACCGGCGCCGACACCGCTCGCGACCTTGATGTACGCGAGGTCCCGGACGCCCTTCCCGCTGCCCCAGACCAGCTCACCGAGGGCGCCGAGGTTGGCGTCGTTGTCCACGTGCACGGGCACGCCGAGCCGCTCGCGCAGCTCCTCGGCGGGCTTGGTGCCGCCCCAGCCCGGCAGGATCGCGGTGGACCCCAGGGTCCCCGACTCCACGTCGATCGGGCCCGGCACGCCGAGCCCGACGCCGGCCACCTTGGACCGGTTCACGCCCGTGGCCGCGATCAGGCGGCTGACCAGCTCCTCCGCCCGGTCGAAGCCCTGGGCGGCGGAGGCGTCGACATCCAGCGGCTCGGCCTCCTCGGCCAGCACCTGGTGGGCGAGGTTCCCGATCGCGACGCGCAGATGGGTGTGCCCGAAGTCGACGCCGATGACAATCCCCGCGTCCCCGCTGAGAGAGACGCTGCGGGCCCGTCGCCCGCCCGCCGACGTGGGCGTGACCTCGACGGTTCCGCCGTCCTTCAGCTCCCGCACGATGTTGGAGACGGTCGCCGCGGACAGACCGGTCGTCCGCGCGATCTCCGCCTGTGTGAGGGATCCGGCAAGGCGCACGGCCCGTACCACCCGCTCCAGGTTGGCTCGGTGCAGCGACGACTGCGACCCTGGAGTCTCCACGACGACCTCCTGAGCGCGGGGCCGCTTCGGCGAGGCCCCGCGTATGTCCAACTAGTGAACTCTAAGCTGAGCCGTTCGGGGTGTCTTACGTCAAGAGGTTGAACCGTTTCCGGGTGCCCGGACACACGTGTGCACACCGCTCCGGGGGCCGGAACGGTGTGCACACGGACGGATGCGGAGCGTCCCGCTACTTCAGTGTGGCCGAGGTCAGACCCGCCTGCACCTGGCGCTGGAAGGACAGGTAGACGACCAGCATCGGAATCATCGCGATGGTCACACCCGCGAACAGAACCGGCAGGTCGGAGGCGTACCCCTGCTGCTGTTGCAGCTGGATCAGCCCCTGGGTGAGGACATAGCGCTCGGGGTCGGAGCCGCTCTGCGGCTGCATCAGCACCGTGGGCAGGATGAACTGGTTCCACTGGCCCAGTGTGTTGAAGATCCCCACGCTGATCAGGCCCGGCTTCGCCATCGGCAGCATGACCTGGAAGAACGTCCGGGTGTGCGAGGCGCCGTCCAGGACCGCCGCCTCGAAGACCGCCGTGGGCAGGGTCCGGAAGAAGGCGTGCATGAAGAACACCGTGAACGGCATCGAGTAGGCGATGTAGACCAGGATCAGACCCTGGTAGGTGTTCAGCATGTCCAGCCGCTTGACCATGAAGAACAGCGGGACGAGGGCCAGGAACACCGGGAACATGGCGCCGGCCACGAAGAAGTAGTACAGCAGCCGGTTGCCCCAGAACTGGTACCGGGCCAGTACGTACGCCGCCATCGAGCCGAACAGCATGGTCAGCGGCACGGAGAACACCAGGACGATCACGGTGTTCAGGAAGTAGTCCCCGATGCCCTTGTTCCAGGCCCGCCGGAAGACGTCGAAGGACCACGCGTGCGGCCAGCCGAAGGCGGAGCCGCCGATCTGGGCGTCCGTCTTGAAGGAGCTGAGCACCAGCCACAGCAGCGGCAGCACGATCAGCAGCGCCCACAGGGCGAGGAAGCCGTGCGAGAAGACGTTCAGTACGACGCCCTCGCCGCGCCGGTCGCCGGGCCGGACGGGCGCCTTGGCCACGGGCCCCTCGGCCGGGGCGGGGGCGGTCTCCTTGAGTGCAGTCATCGTCGTTACTCCCGCTCAGAACTCGATGCGCTCGCGGCGGGTGGCGCGCAGCGTGACCACGGACAGGATCAGGGTGAGCAGCAGCATGACCACGCCCATCGCACAGGCGTAGCCGCTCTTGCCGTAGTAGAGGAAGTTGCGCATCATCACCGTGGCCATCACATCGCTGTGGTGGTCGGGGCCGCCGCCGTACGCGCCCATGCTCTGGGTCATGGAGGACACCAGTACGAACATGTCCATGGCGACGATGCCGAGGTAGACCCAGGCGGTCTGCACGGTGTCCCACAGCAGCGGCAGGGTGATGCGGAAGAAGGACTGGTTGCGGCTCGCGCCGTCGATCAGGGCGGCCTCGTAGATGTCCCTCGGGATGGACTGCATGGCGGCCGAGAACAGCACCAGATAGAAGCCCACGCCCTGCCAGATCACGGCCACCATCAGCGCCCACAGGACCAGGCTCGGCTCGTTCAGCCATTCCACCGGGTTGCCGGCGTCCACCAGGCCGATCTTGATCAGCGCGCCGTTGAGCAGACCGCCGCCGTCACTGCGGTACACCGCGTTGAACAGCACGGCGAGAATCGCCAGCGACAGCACCTGCGGGAAGAAGTACACGATCTTGTAGAACTTCGACCCCGCGACGCCCTGCACCCCGCCGGCCCTGCTGCGTCCGCCCGCGTTCAGCATGAAGGCGAAGAACAGGGCGAGCAGGATCGTGATCACCGGGATGAAGATCAGGAACAGGATGTTGTGCCAGATCGCCTCCATGAAGACGTCGTCCTGGAACAGTGCCTTGTAGTTGTCCAGGCCGACGAACCTGAAGGTCTGTGACTGTCCTGCCCAGTCGGTCAGTGAATAGCCGAACGTCTGGATGTACGGCCAGATCACGAAGATCAGATAAAGCGTCACGGGAACGAGGAGAAACCCCGCGACGAACCGGTACTGCCCTTTGCGCATGGCGTTCCTGCCCCTGAAGTTCTGGGCCGGGAATCGTAACGGTTCCCGGCCCCGAATCCGTCGTTCGAGCTCAGGCGTGGTGGTTCTTCTTGCTGGCCGGGTCCTTCGCCTGCTTGTCGACGGCCGCCTGACACCTCTTCAGCCATTCCTTCGGCTGAATCCGCTTCGCCATGAGCTCATTGGACGCGTTCTGGATCGCCGTGTCCATCTCGCTGTACCAGTCGGGGTACAGGAACCGGAAGGTGTTGGAACCGGCCGCCTTGGAGGCCTCCACCGTGGACTGGGTGCCGGGCCGCAGGGTGACGCTCGAATCGACGCCGTCCTGCAGGATCGTCAGCGAGTTCGCCTCCTTGGCGAACAGCGTCGCCCACTCCTTGGACAGCATCCGCCGCATGAACTCCTTGGCGCCGGGCAGGTTCGCCGCCTTCGCCGGGATGATGAAGGGCTCACCGGAGCCGGCCCGGATCGCCTCGAACGGCATCTTGCTGCCGGGCAGCAGCGGCATCGGCAGGAACTTCATGTCGAAGTCCGTCGGCGTCTGCTTCAGCTGCTCGTTCTCCAGCCAGGAGCCGCAGGTGATGAACGCGGCCTTGTACTGGTTCCACCGGGTCTGCGACTCGGTGTGGGTCAGGCCGTTGGTGCCGGGCATCAACAGGCCCTTCTCGACGACCTCGTAGATCGCCTCGATGCCGGCCTGCGCCGCGTCGGAGCCGACGAACGCCTTCGGGTCGAGGTTGTCGATCGCCTTGACGGCGTCGATCCCGCCCTTCTTGGCGATCATGTCCATGATGGCGACATTGATGTAGTACGGGTACTTGCCCTGGTGGGCCAGGCCCCCGATGCCCTGCTTCTTGGCGTCCTGGCAGATGGCGAGGAAGTCGTCCCAGGTCTTCGGCGGCGTCCAGCCCTTCTGCTTGAAGAGCTTGCCGGAGTACCACAGGCCCCACACCGTGTAGATGTAGTTGAGGGCGACGACCTTGCCCTCCTGGATGCCCGGGTCGAGGGTGCCGGGGATCAGGGTGTCCCGGACCTTCTTGCCCGGGTCGTCGACCGAGGGTGCGTCCAGGACCTCGGAGAGGTCGAGCAGCGAGCCGTTCTTGTACAGGACGTCGACCTTGATCTGCTGGGCACCGGAGTCGTCCACGATGTCCGGCGGGTTGCCGGCGTTGAAGCGCGGCTGCAGCTTGCCGGTGATCTCCTGGGTGCCGGTGTGGGTCGAGGTGATGCCGAGCTTCTTGCTGAAGTCGGCTTCCCACGCCTTGGCGTAGTCGTCGCCGTATCCGCCCTTGAAGACGACGACATCGAGTTTGCTGCCGCTCTTCGCGCCGAAGGGGTTGTCCTTGGTCGCCTTTCCCTTGGTGTTGCCCTCGTCCGAGTTGCCGCCGCCTCCGCCGCTCGCACAGGCGGACAGCAGGCCCATTCCGGGGGCGGCCACAAGGCCGAGTGCGGCCGAGCGTTTGATCAGATCGCGGCGGCCGACACCCTCGCCACCGTGGTGCGCAGTGGATCCCATGTGCTCAAGTCCTCGCTCTCTCCAGGACTCAGGCGGTGAACCGGATCCTCCCCGGCACCGCGGTCGGGTAGTGCAGGGTCGTGCGGGAAACGCCGACAGGTATAGTCCACTTCCCGCCAGCGGAGCAAGATCGAATGCAAGGTTCGCGATGGGTCTTTTCCGAGTTGAGACCTCGCGGAAATATGAGCCCCCTGTGGAGAGCCGGGCGGAAAAACTCGCGACATAAGTGCCTGAATGCCACACCCAACAGCCTTGACATCACCGGTCACTTGACGCACTACTGGTTCCTGCGCGCCGAAGTTGACAACGTTGTCCAGAGCGGTCGCAGGAGGGGAATCCGTAGATGCAGCGGAGAACTCGGCACAGATGGGGCCAGGCGGTCGTCCTCACGGCCGCCTTTGTCATGGCCGCCGGCGCGCAGGGCGCGGCGGTCGCCCTGCCCGCCAAGGCTCCGGCCGCCGACCAGGAGTTCGCGTCCTCGTTCGAGACGGGTGATCCGGCTCCGGACTGGCTCAACACCGTCGACACCGCGCCGGACGGCACCAAGCGCGCCTCGGGGGTCGACGGCGGCTACAGCACCGGAATACCGGGCAATGTGAACGACCATGTCACCGATGTCCGGGCGAGCGGCGAGAACGCGGGCGCGGGCGAGGTCAAGGAGAACCTGGTCGACGGCGAGCCCGGCACCAAGTGGCTGACCTTCCAGCCCACCGGCTGGGTCGAGTTCGACCTCGACAAGCCCGTCAAGCTGGTGACGTACGCGCTCACCTCGGCCAACGACGACGCCGAGCGCGACCCGAGGGACTGGACGCTGCTCGGCTCCACCGACGGCAAGGACTGGAAGCCGGTCGACAGCCGGTCGGACGAGACCTTCTCCGAGCGCTTCCAGACGAAGTCCTACGACCTGGCCGAGCCCGCCGAGTACCAGCACTTCCGGCTGGAGATCACGAGGAACAACGGCGCCTCGGGCCTCCTCCAGCTCGCCGACGTGCAGTTCTCCACCGGCGGCGGGGGCGCCCCGGTGCCGCAGGACATGCTGACGCTGGTCGACAAGGGCCCGACCGCCTCGCCGACGGCCAAGGCCCGGGTCGGGTTCACCGGAAAGAGGGCGCTGCGCTACGCCGGACGGCACACGGCGGCCGGCCGGGCGTACTCGTACAACAAGGTCTTCGACGTGAACGTGAAGGTCGGCGGCGACACCCAGCTGTCGTACCGGATCTTTCCGCAGATGGCCGACGGCGACCGGGACTACGACGCCACGAACGTCTCCCTCGACCTGGCCTTCACCGACGGCACCTATCTGAGCGACCTGGGCGCGCTGGACCAGCACGGGTTCCCGCTGTCGCCGCGCGGGCAGGGCGAGTCGAAGTCGCTGTACGTCAACCAGTGGAACAACGTGGTCGCGCGGATCGGTGCGGTGGCGGCGGGCAAGACAGTCGACCGGATCCTGGTGGGGTACGACTCCCCCGCCGGGCCGGCGAAGTTCCGGGGCTGGATCGACGACGTGGCGATCAAGCCCGTACCGCCCGAGAAGCCGAAGGCGCATCTGTCGGACTACGCGCTGACCACGCGCGGCACCAACTCCAGCGGCAGCTTCTCGCGCGGCAACAACTTCCCGGCGACCGCCCTGCCGCACGGTTTCAACTTCTGGACGCCGGTGACCAACGCGTCGTCGCTGAGCTGGCTGTACGAATACGCACGTGCGAACAACGACGACAACCTGCCCACGATCCAGGCGTTCAGCGCGAGCCATGAGCCGAGCCCGTGGATGGGTGACCGGCAGACCTTCCAGGTGATGCCGTCCGCCGCCCCGGGCGCCCCGGACACCGGCCGTGCGGCGCGCGCGCTGCCGTTCCGGCACGAGAACGAGACCGCGCGGCCGTATTACTACGGGGTCCGTTTCGAGAACGGTCTCACCGCCGAGATGACCCCGACCGACCACGCGGCGATGCTGCGCTTCACCTACCCCGGCGACGACGCGAGCGTGCTGTTCGACAACGTCACCGAGCAGGCGGGGCTGACCCTCGACAAGGAGCACGGGATCGTCACCGGGTTCTCGGACGTGAAGTCGGGCCTGTCGACGGGTGCCACCCGGCTGTTCGTGTACGGCGAGTTCGACCGGCCGGTGACGGACGGCGCATCGAGCGGGGTGAAGGGGTACCTGCGCTTCGCCGCGGGCGCGGACCGCACCGTCACGCTGCGCCTGGCGACCTCGCTGATCAGCATCGACCAGGCGAAGGACAACCTGCGCCAGGAGATCCCGGACGGCACCTCGTTCACCGCGGTGAAGGAGCGGGCCCAGCGCACCTGGGACGAGCTGCTCGGCAGGGTCGAGGTGGCGGGCGCGACCCCGGACCAGCTGACCACGCTCTACTCCAGCATGTACCGGCTGTACCTCTACCCGAACTCGGGCTTCGAGAAGGTCGGGGACACCTACCAGTACGCCTCCCCCTTCTCCCCGATGCCGAGCCAGGACACCCCGACCCACACCGGTGCGAAGATCGTGGACGGCAAGGTGTACGTCAACAACGGCTTCTGGGACACCTACCGGACGACGTGGCCCGCGTACTCCTTCCTGACGCCCTCTCAGGCGGGTGAGCTGGCCGACGGGTTCGTGCAGCAGTACAAGGACGGCGGCTGGACCTCGCGCTGGTCCTCACCGGGGTACGCCGACCTGATGACCGGCACCTCCTCGGACGTGGCGTTCGCCGACGCCTACGTCAAGGGTGTGAGGTTCGACGCGAAGGCGGCCTACGACGCGGCCCTGAAGAACGCGACCGTCGTCCCGCCGATGTCGGGCGTGGGCCGCAAGGGCATGAGCACCTCGCCGTTCCTCGGCTACACCAGCACCGACACCGCCGAGGGCCTGTCCTGGGCGATGGAGGGCTACGTCAACGACTACGGCATAGCGAGGATGGGTGAGGCCCTGTACCGGAGGACGGGCGAGAAGCACTACCAGGAGGAGTCCGCGTACTTCCTCAACCGCGCCCAGGACTATGTGCACCTGTTCGACTCCAAGGCGGGCTTCTTCCAGGGCCGCGACGGAAACGGGAACTGGCGGCTGGACTCCTCCAAGTACGACCCGCGTGTCTGGGGGTACGACTACACGGAGACGAACGGCTGGGGCTACGCCTTCAGCGTCCCGCAGGACAGCCGGGGCCTGGCCAACCTGTACGGCGGCCGGCAGGCCCTCGCCGAGAAGCTGGACGCGTTCTTCTCCACCCCGGAGACCGCGTCCCCGGACTTCGTCGGCTCCTACGGCGGTGTCATCCACGAGATGACCGAGGCGCGGGACGTGCGGATGGGCATGCTCGGCCAGTCCAACCAGCCCGCGCACCACATCCCGTACATGTACGACGCGGCCGGTGAGCCCTGGAAGACGCAGGCGGCGGTCCGCGAGATCCTCTCCCGGCTCTACGCCGGCAGCGAGATCGGGCAGGGCTACCACGGCGACGAGGACAACGGCGAGCAGTCGGGCTGGTACCTGTTCTCCGCGCTCGGCTTCTATCCGCTGGTGATGGGCAGCGGCGAGTACGCCATCGGCTCCCCGCTGTTCAAGAAGGTCACCGTGCACCTGGAGAACGGCCACGACCTGGTGGTCAGGGCGCCCGGCAACAGCTCCAGGAACGTCTACGTCCAGGGCGTGACGTTCAACGGCCGTCCCTGGAGGTCGACTTCGCTGCCCCACTCGCTGCTGTCCCAGGGCGGGGTGCTGCAGTTCTCCATGGGCGCCAGGCCGTCGACCTGGGGCACGGGCAAGAACGCGGCCCCGGTCTCCATCACCCAGGACGACAAGGTGCCGGCGCCCCGCTCGGACGTCCTGAAGGGTGACGGCCCGCTCTTCGACAACACCTCGGCGACGGACGCCACGGTCACCTCGGTGGACCTGCCGGTGGACGGGGCCGTCAAGCCCGTCCAGTACACGCTGACCTCGTCGGCCGACCACACCAGGGCGCCGACCGGCTGGATGCTCCAGGGCTCCACCGACGGCACCACCTGGCAGACCCTGGACCACCGCTCCGGCGAATCGTTCGCCTGGGACCGCCAGACCCGGGCGTTCACGATCGCCACGCCGGGCACGTACACGAAGTACCGGCTGGTCCTGGACCGCGAGTCCACCCTGGCGGAGGTGGAGCTGCTGGCCTGACCGGGGCATGGGCGAGGGGGCGGATCCGTCCGGGTCCGCCCCCTGTGTCGTCCGGAAGGTCGTCCGGAAGCCCGGATGCGCGTGACGTCGTGGCGTCGTGGGGTCGTACCGAGTCGCGCACCGCGCGTCGCTCCAGCCGCAGGAACGACAACGGGCCCCACCGATACCACCGAAGACCCCATGCACCCCGGCGGGACACGCCAGGATCACCCGATCGGGCTACCCGAAGTGGATTGACATCGTTGTCCGTTGAGGCGGTAGAGTCATGTACAGAGCCCGAGACAACGTTGTCGAGCACGCAGCCGACCTCATGATCCGGCACCACCCGGGCGGGTTCCGAACCCCCCTCACCCGCCCGGCTCGCGGACCCGGTGCGCATGAACACCGGGTCCGCCCAGAGCGGTTCACGGCACCTGCGGCGCCGGATTTCCGCACCGATCTCCGGGCCTGCCCGCACGCCCTCGACCAGGGACGATTCACCTCAACCGGAGCAGAACACGTGTCCGGCTCATGGACGGGCCATAGCCACCCCGGCAACGCCGGTGCTACAAATGCGGCATGTCGGACATGACTGACCGACTCAGGCGTCCCCGCTGGCGATCTGTGATCGGCAAGAGCCCCAGGAGCGTCGCCGGGCAGGTCTTCGTCCTGCAGGTGGCGCTGGTCGTGGCGCTCGTACTCTGCGGGGTCCTCGGCCTTGTGCTGCAGTCGCAACGGGACACCAGCACCGAGGCCAGGCGGCGGTCCATCGCCGTCGCCCAGACCTTCGCGCACGCCCCCGGCATCCTGCAGGCGCTGCGCACGCCCCACCCGTCCAAGATCCTCCAGCCGCTCACCGAGGCGGGGCGCAGGGCCGCCGGCGTGGACTTCATCGTCGTCATGGACACCCACGGCATCCGCTACACCCACCCGATCCCCAGCAAGATCGGCAAACGCTTCGTGGGCCGGATCGGGCCGTCGCTGGCCGGCCAGGTGTACACGGAGAGCGTGCACGGCCCGCTCGGCCACGAGGAGCAGGCGACCGTGCCGATCGACGACAACCGCGGCAAGGTGGTCGCCCTCGTCTCCGCCGGGCTGAAGGTCAAGAACGTCACCAACGAGGTGAACCGGCAGCTGCCGATCATCCTGTCCACCGGTGCCGCGGCGCTCGTGGTGTCGACCGGGGGCACGGCTCTGGTGGGCAGGCGGCTGCGGAGGCAGACCCACAGCCTCGCCCCGGACGAGATGAGCCGCATGTACGAGCACCACGACACGGTGCTGCACTCGGTGCGGGAAGGCGTGCTGATCGTCGGCGCCGACGGGCGGCTGCTGCTGGTCAACGACGAGGCCAGGCGGCTCCTCGACCTGCCCGCCGAGGCCGAGGGACGGCACGTCTCCCATCTTGTGGGCCTCGACCCGGACATCGTGGAGCTGCTCGTCTCCGGGCGCGAGGCCACCGATGAGGTGCTGTTCGCCGGGGAACGGCTGCTGGCGGTCAACCAGCGGCCCACGGACCGGGCCGGATGCCCCGGAGCGACCGTGGTGACCCTCCGGGACTCCACCGAGCTCCAGGCGCTGTCCGGACGGGCGCAGGTCGCCAGGGAGCGGCTCAAGCTGCTCTACGACGCCGGTCTGGGCATCGGCAGCAGCCTCGACGTGGCCCGTACGGCGGAGGAGATGGCGCGGGTCGCCGTGCCCCGCTTCGCCGACTTCGTCACCGTGGACCTGGCAGACGCCGTGCTGCACGGCGAGGAGCCGGCCGCCACCGCGACGGACATGCGGCGCATCGCCGTGCACGGTGTGCGGGACGACCATCCGTTCTACGAGAAGGACCGGCTGATCGACTTCCTGCCGTCCACCCCCCAGGCGCGCGGCTACGACACCGGCCGCTCGGAGCTGGTGACCGACCTGCTCGCCGTTCAGGACTGGCAGGCACAGGATCCGCAGCGCGCCAGGGAGATCCTCGACTACGGCATCCAGTCGCTCATCGTCGCCCCGATCCGGGCCCGTGGCACCGTGCTGGGCACGGCGACCTTCTGGCGCGCGAAACGGGACGCCTTCGACGAGGAGGACCTGTCGCTGGCGGAGGAGCTGGTGGCCCGCGCCGCGGTCAGCATCGACAACGCCCGCCGGTACGCCCGTGAGCACGCGCTGGCGGTCACCCTGCAGCGCAGTCTGCTGCCGCGGGCGCTTCCCGAGCAGAGCGCCCTCGACGTCGGTTACCGCTATCTTCCGGCGCAGTCGGGGGTGAGCGGGGACTGGTTCGACGTGATCCCGCTGCCGGGGAGCCGGGTGGCACTGGTCGTCGGTGACGTGGTCGGCCACGGCCTGCACGCGGCCGCCACCATGGGACGACTGCGCACCGCGGTGCACAACTTCTCCACCCTCGACCTGCCGCCCGACGAGCTGCTGAGCCATCTGGACGACCTGGTCGCCCGCATCGACCAGGACGAGGCCTGTGCGGAGGCGGCCGGGGAGATCGCCGGCGCGACCTGTCTGTACGCGATCTACGACCCGGCGACGCGCCGCTGCACCATGGCGCGGGCCGGGCACCTGGCACCGGCGCTGGTCCACCCCGACGGCAGCGTCACCTTCGCCGACGTGCCGGCCGGGCCCCCGCTCGGCATCGGGGGCCTGCCCTTCCAGACGGCGGAGCTGGAGCTGGCCGAGGGCACCGAGCTCGTGCTGTACACCGACGGTCTGATCGAGGACCGCGCCCGCGACCTGGACGTGGGCATGGAGCTGCTGCGGCAGGCCGTGGCGGGCCATCCCGGCCGGGCACCGGACGACAGCTGCCAGGCGGTGCTGGACGAGATGCTGCCCGGCCGGCCCACGGACGACGTCGCGCTGCTCATCGCGCGCACCAGGGCGCTGACGCCCGGCCAGGTCGCCGAGTGGGACGTGCCCCCGGACCCGGCGGCCGTGTCCGACATGCGCCTGGCCGTGTCCGGGACACTGGACGAGTGGGGCCTGGCCGAGCTGGGCTTCCCCACGGAACTCGTGCTCAGCGAGTTGATCACCAACGCCATCCGCTACGGCGGCGAGCCGATCCGGGTACGGCTGATCCGGGACCGCACGCTGATCTGCGAGGTGGCCGACGGCAGCAACACCTCGCCGCATCTGCGGTACGCCGCGACCATGGACGAGGGCGGCCGGGGACTGTTCCTGGTGTCGCAGATGACGGAGCGCTGGGGCGTTCGGTACAGCCCGCAGGGCAAGGTGATCTGGGCGGAGCAGGCACTGCCGTAGGGCCCGCGCCTGACGCAGGCGGTGACCGCGCTGCTCGTCAACGCCTGCGTGCACACCCCGCCCGTTGAGTCGCCAGACGTGATCCGCTCCGAGCGCGCGGGTCTCCCGCACCGCCTCCGCGACCACTGCCGTGAGGTCCACCTCGGCCGTGTGCAGGGGGCGGCCCGCGTCCAGCCGGGCGGGCAGGAGCAGGTCCTCGACACCTCCCGTCATCCGGGCCGACTCGGCGGCGATCCGGCGCGAGGCCGCACCGGGGGCGATGCGGTTCATCAGCTCGGCGTAGCCGGCGATGGAGGCGAGCGGGGTGCGCAGTTCGTGGGCGGCGTCGGCGAGGAAGCGGCGCATCCGTTCCTCGCCGCGGCGGCGTTCGGCGAGCGAGGCCTCGACCTGGTCGATCATGCGGTTGAGGGCGGCGCCGACCTGGCCGGCCTCCGTGCCGGGGTCGGCATCGGGTGCGGGGACCCGGGCGAGTGCGGTGGGCCGGTCCGGTCCGAGCGGCGCCCGGGCGACCTGAGCCGCGGCGGCGGCGACCCGGCCGAGCAGCCCGGCCAGGACGCGGATGCTGTCGGCGTCGAGGGCGGTGACGCGGTAGGCGCCGAGTCCGGGGACGGTGCGGGTGTGGGCCCGGCCGTCGTGGGGGACGCCGGCGAGGGCGGTGCGCTGGGCGGGGCCGGCGTCCCGGCGTACGACGACGGCGGCGGCGAGGACGTGGCCGCCGGAGTCGAACCGGGCGGCGAGCAGTCCGGACGGGTGGCCTCCGGTGACGAGGAAGATCAGGTCGGCCGGGCGTTCGGGGTGGCGCGCGGCCCCGGTCAGCCCGTACTCGGCCGCGTCGCTCACCCGTCCGTCCAACTCGCCCATCAGATACGCACGTTGAGCGAGCACAGCGGTGAGCCCGAGCCCGGCGCACACACAGACGAGGGTGCCGGTGAGGAGCAGCAGCAGGGCCGTGACACGGCGAAGGGCCGCACCCCCGGTGCCGGGGATGCGGCCCTGAACCGCTGTGGCCTGCCGCTTACTTGCGGATCAGGTTGCGCAGCACGTACTGCATGATGCCGCCGTTGCGGTAGTAGTCGGCCTCACCGGGGGTGTCGATGCGGACGACCGCGTCGAACTCGACACCGGTGTCGGTGGTGACCTTGACCGTACGCGGGGTGGTGCCCTCGTTCAGCTCGGTCACGCCGGAGATGGAGAAGGTCTCCTCGCCGGTCAGGCCGAGGGACTCGGCCGAGGCACCCTCCGGGAACTGCAGCGGCAGGACGCCCATGCCGATGAGGTTGGAGCGGTGGATGCGCTCGTACGACTCGGCGATGACGGCCTTGACGCCGAGGAGGGCCGTGCCCTTGGCCGCCCAGTCGCGGGACGAGCCGGAGCCGTACTCCTTGCCGGCCAGGACGACCAGCGGGATGCCCTGCTCGATGTAGTTGCGCGAGGCGTCGTAGATGAAGGAGACCGGGCCGCCCTCCTGCGTGAAGTCGCGCGTGTAGCCGCCCTCGGTGCCCGGCGCGATCTGGTTGCGCAGGCGGATGTTGGCGAACGTACCGCGGATCATGACCTCGTGGTTGCCGCGGCGGGAGCCGTAGCTGTTGAAGTCGCGGCGCTCGACGCCGTGCTCCGTGAGGTACTGGCCGGCCGGGGTGTCGGCCTTGATGGCACCGGCCGGGGAGATGTGGTCGGTGGTGACCGAGTCGCCCAGCTTGGCGAGCACGCGGGCGCCGGCGATGTCCTCGACCGGGGCCGGCTCCATGCCCATGCCCTCGAAGTACGGGGGCTTGCGGACGTAGGTGGACTCGGCGTCCCACTCGAAGGTGTTGCCGGTCGGGACCGGGAGGGACTGCCACTGGGCGTCGCCCGCGAAGACGTCCGCGTAGGACTTCTCGAACATGTCCTCGCCGATGGCGTGGGCGACGACGTCGTTGACCTCGGCCTCGGTCGGCCAGATGTCCTTCAGGTAGACCGGGTTGCCGTCCTGGTCGGTGCCCAGGGCGTCACGGGTGATGTCCACCTTCATGGAGCCCGCGATGGCGTACGCGACGACCAGCGGCGGGGAGGCCAGGTAGTTCATCTTGACGTCGGGGTTGATACGGCCCTCGAAGTTCCGGTTGCCGGACAGGACCGAGGTGACCGCGAGGTCGTGGTCGTTGACGGCCTTGGAGACCTCCTCCGGCAGCGGGCCGGAGTTGCCGATGCAGGTGGTGCAGCCGTAACCGACGAGGTTGAAGCCCAGCTTGTCCAGGTACGGGGTGAGGCCGGCCTTCTCGAAGTAGTCGGTGACGACCTTCGAGCCCGGGGCGAGGGTGGACTTGACCCACGGCTTGCGGGTCAGGCCCTTCTCGACCGCCTTCTTGGCGACCAGGGCGGCGCCGATCATGACGTACGGGTTGGAGGTGTTGGTGCAGGAGGTGATGGCCGCGACCGTCACCGCACCGTGGTCCAGCTCGTAGGTCGTGCCGTCGGGGGCGGTGACCGGAACCGGGTTGGAGGGGAAGCCGTTGGGGTGGACGGCCGGGGCGTCGGAGGCCGGGAAGGACTCCTTGCCCGCCTCGTCGATGTCGTCGACGTAGTTGCGGACGTCCAGCTTGAACTGCTCGGCGGCGTTCGCGAGGACGATGCGGTCCTGCGGGCGCTTCGGGCCGGCGATGGACGGGACGACCGTGGACAGGTCCAGTTCGAGCTTCTCGGAGAAGTCCGGCTCGGCCTTCGGGTCCAGCCAGAGGCCCTGCTGCTTGGCGTAGGCCTCGACCAGGGCGACCTGCTGCTCGGAGCGGCCGGTCAGGCGCAGGTAGTTGAGGGTCTCGTCGTCTACGGGGAAGATCGCGGCGGTGGAGCCGAACTCCGGCGACATGTTGCCGATGGTGGCGCGGTTGGCGAGCGAGGTGGCGGCCACGCCCTCGCCGTAGAACTCGACGAACTTGCCGACCACACCGTGCTTGCGGAGCATCTCGGTGATGGTGAGCACGAGGTCGGTGGCGGTGGTGCCGGGCTGCAGCTCACCGGTGAGCTTGAAGCCGACGACGCGCGGGATGAGCATGGAGACCGGCTGGCCGAGCATGGCGGCCTCGGCCTCGATGCCGCCGACGCCCCAGCCGAGGACGCCGAGGCCGTTGACCATGGTGGTGTGCGAGTCGGTGCCGACCAGGGTGTCCGGGTAGGCCTTGCCGTCGCGGACCATCACGACACGGGCCAGGTGCTCGATGTTCACCTGGTGGACGATGCCGGTGCCGGGCGGGACGACCTTGAACTCGTCGAAGGCGGTCTGGCCCCAGCGCAGGAACTGGTAGCGCTCCTTGTTGCGGCCGTACTCCAGCTCGACGTTCTGCTTGAAGGCGTCGTTGGTGCCGAACTTGTCGGCGATGACGGAGTGGTCGATGACCAGCTCGGCCGGGGCCAGCGGGTTGATCTTGGCGGGGTCGCCGCCGAGCTCCTTCACGGCCTCACGCATGGTCGCGAGGTCCACGACACAGGGCACGCCGGTGAAGTCCTGCATGATCACGCGGGCCGGCGTGAACTGGATCTCCTGGCTGGGCTGGGCCTGGGAGTCCCAGCCGCCGAGGGCGCGGATGTGGTCGGCGGTGATGTTCGCGCCGTCCTCCGTGCGGAGCAGATTCTCCAGCAGGACCTTGAGGCTGTACGGCAGGCGGGCCGAGCCCTCCACCTTGTCCAGCCGGAAGATCTCGTACGACTCGTCGCCCACCTGCAGCGTGCTGCGGGCGTCGAAGCTGTTCGCCGACACGACAGTCTCCTTCATTGATGTGCGCGTACCACCGTCAATCGTGCCGCCACGCCGGCTTGGCCGAACCAGTAAGGTAAGGCTAAGTTAGGCATGCCTTACTGGTGTGGCGGCTACGGTGCGCCTCGGCAGATATCTCGATGTCGAGATAACACTAGTACATGGGCGCGGCCCGGTCATGCCCAACCCGGCCCGGCATGCGCTCCGCGCCGCGCCGGACGGCGGCTACCAGCTCCGCTCGGCGGTCATCTTGGCGGGCGCCAGGACCTCCACGTGCCCCCGATCGCCGTACACGGACTGCCGCCAGCGCGCGAACACCGCGGCGGCGCGCTCCCGCTTGTCGTCGTCCCAGACGCCGTAGTCGACCCACACATCGGCCTCCGTGCGACCGTCGCTCCCCGGCGTGCGGACGCAGACCCTGTCGACATGGGCCGCGATGGCGGCGTCCGCCTTGTCGGCGCTCGCCGTCAGATAGGCGCGGAATTCGAGGGCCATCGGGAACCAGCGGTGCGGACCGGTCTGCGGCACGCCCGAGCCGTTCTCGCTGGTGTCGTCGACGGCGGGCCCCTGGTCGTCGGACGTCGTGTCCGGGAGCTGCTGGTCGTCGCTGGTGGTGTCGACGGCGGGCCCCTGGTCGTCGGACGTCGTGTCCGGGAGCTGCTGGTCGTCGTCCGTGGTGTCCGGAGCCCTTTCCTCGGTGTCACACGTCCTGTCGACCGCGGACGACCGCGGTGCGGGCGAGTCGCCCTTCGCGACGCCCGCGCGCTGCGTACCGCAGGAGACGAGCGCACAACAGCCGGCGAGCAGCGCGGCGACGAGGCGCCGGCGCGTCTTGGTCCTCATGTGTATCCCCCTTCGGGAACAGAGAGGGACACGCCTGGACGGGGGTTGCCTGGGTAACCGAGTGTCATACGACATCGGTGGATTTGCCCGGATCCTTCCGGGCGTCGTCACGCCGTTGCGCCAGGGCGCACTGACGGACCGTCACGGGTGTCACCCGAACGGACCCCCCGAACGGGGTGCCATCTCATATCTGAGATAACCTCAACCTCATGGCAGACGACTACCTCGTACGCATCGGCAAGCTCATCCGTGACGCCCGGCAACACCGAGGCTGGACACAGACGCAGCTCGCGGAGGCGCTCGGCACCAGTCAGAGTGCGGTCAACCGCATCGAGCGCGGGAACCAGAACATCAGCCTTGAGATGATCGCCCGCATCGGTGAGGCCCTGGACAGCGAGATCGTGTCGCTGGGCTATGCGGGTCCGATGCATCTGCGCGTGGTCGGTGGTCGCCGTCTGTCCGGCGCCATCGACGTGAAGACGAGCAAGAACGCCTGCGTCGCCCTGCTGTGCGCCTCGCTGCTCAACAAGGGACGCACGGTGCTGCGCCGGGTCGCGCGGATCGAGGAGGTGTACCGCCTGCTGGAGGTGCTCAACTCCATCGGCGTGCGCACCCGCTGGATCAACGACGGCGTCGACCTCGAACTGGTGCCGCCGGCCGAGCTGGAGATGGCGGCGATCGACGCGGAGGCCGCCGTACGCACCCGCTCGATCATCATGTTCTTCGGCCCGCTGCTGCACCGTATGGACCACTTCAAGTTGCCGTACGCCGGCGGCTGTGACCTCGGCACGCGGACCATCGAGCCGCACATGATCGCGCTGCGCCGGTTCGGTCTGGACATCGCCGCCACCGAGGGCCAGTACCATGCGCAGGTCGACCGCACGGTCCGCCCCGACCGGCCGATCGTGCTGACCGAACGCGGCGACACCGTGACCGAGAACGCGCTGCTGGCCGCCGCCCGGCACGACGGCGTGACGGTCATCCGCAACGCCTCCTCCAACTACATGGTCCAGGACCTGTGCTTCTTCCTGGAGGCCCTCGGCGTCCGGGTCGAGGGCATCGGCACCACCACGCTGACCGTGCACGGCGTGCCGAACATCGACGCCGACGTGGACTACTCCCCCTCCGAGGACCCGGTCGAGGCGATGAGCCTGCTGGCCGCCGCCGTGGTGACGGAGTCGGAACTGACGGTCCGCCGCGTCCCCATCGAGTTCCTGGAGATCGAGCTGGCGGTCCTGGAGGAGATGGGCCTCGACCACGACCGCAGCCCCGAGTACTTCGCGGACAACGGCCGTACGCGGCTGGTGGACCTGACCGTCCGCCCCTCCAAGCTCGAAGCCCCCATCGACAAGATCCACCCCATGCCCTTCCCGGGTCTGAACATCGACAACGTCCCGTTCTTCGCGGCGATCGCGGCCGTCGCGCAGGGCAAGACGCTCATCCACGACTGGGTCTACGACAACCGCGCGATCTACCTCACGGACCTCAACCGCCTCGGCGGCCGCCTCCAGCTCCTCGACCCGCACCGGGTCCTGGTCGAGGGCCCGACCCGCTGGCGCGCCGCCGAGATGATGTGCCCGCCGGCCCTGCGCCCCGCCGTGGTCGTCCTGCTGGCGATGATGGCGGCCGAGGGCACGTCCGTGTTGCGGAACGTGTACGTCATCAACCGGGGTTACGAGGATCTCGCCGAGCGCCTGAACTCCATCGGGGCACAGATCGAGATCTTCCGCGACATCTGAAAGTCCCCCGAGAACGGCGGTGACGGACGGCCGGCCGTCACCGCCGTTCGCCGAGGAAATCGAGGATGTGACCGAAGACGTCCAGGGCGGCGCCCCGGCCGAGGAACGTGTCCAGGTGGCCGTAACCGGGGATCTCGGTGTAGGACACGTCCAACTGGGGCTGCCGGTGGGCGAGTACGTCGTGGCAGAGCCGCTGGGAGTCCAGCCACAGCCCGTTCTCGCTGCCGGAGAGCAGCAGTACGGGGGTGTCGATGCGGCCGGCCGCGTCCAGCGCATTGGGCGGCAGGGCTCGGTAGCGGTGGTCGGTGTCGTGCCAGCGGACCACGCTGCGGGCCAGCTCGATGCGGCGCAGATGGGGCAGGATCCACAGCGGCGCGGGGCCGAGGAGGTCGGCGAGGCGGTCGTGGGTGGCCTCGGACAGGTTCTCGTGCACGAAGAGCGAGGCGCCCGTGCCCCAGGCGGAGTTGTGCAGGATCTGGCAGGTCGGGTCCGGGCAGCTCGCCTTCCGTGACGCCAGTGCGAACAGCGGAGTGTACCTCGACCACAGGCCCACCGTGCGGAAGTCGACCGGGATGTGGTCGATCCGTGTCTTCAGCAGCTCACCCGCCAGTGACATCCGCAGCGATGTCCGGCCGGCGAGCTTCGGCGTCAGGAACACCCCCTGGGACACCACGCCGGCCAGGCCCGGGACCAGTCCCGCCGCCATGCTCAGGGACAGCGTGAGCGAGCCGATGCAGTGGGCGACCACGAACAGCGGACGGTCGCCCGTGCGCTCGCGGACGTGACGGACGGCCGCGGGGATGTCGTACAGGGCCACGTCGTCGTACGTGTACCGCTGGCCGGTCTCGTTGTACGGCAGCCGGCAGCTGCCCCGCCAGTCCAGCAGCCAGGGCTCGTAGCCGTCGTCGAGGAGGACGTCGACCAGATTGCGGGTCTCCGGCAGCAGGAACATGTCGGCGGACGCGGTGTGTCCGTGCAGGAGCAGCACGGCGGGGCGGTCCGCGGCGCCGGTGTGGATGCGGGTCAGGCCGAGGTGGACGCCGTCGTCCGCCCGGAAGGGGATCTCCTCGACACAGGCCGGGTCGAGGCGGTGGTGGAGCGGGCGCAGGGCCGCGGTGGTCCTGACCCGGCGCAGCGCCGGCCGGGTCGGGCGCGAGGTGGTCGTCCTGAAGATCATCGGTGGTGCTCCGTGAGGGTCGGGGTGCGGCGCAGGTCGAGCAGGTCCGCGGCGGCGCGGGCGAACGGGCCGAGCAGGCCGCGGCCCATCTCCAGGCCGAACCAGGCGAGCCAGGTCAGCTTGGCGGCCCGCTTCTCCTGGCTGGTCAGACGCGGGTCGACCTTGATGCCGTCGATCTGGTCGCGGACGTAGGAGTCCGCGGGCACGACGACCTCGCCCGCCAGGCTCGCCGCCTCGCCCTCGCGGCCGATCCGCACGGTCAGCGCGCGGGTCTGCCGCCACAGGTCGCGGCGGGCCCGGGCGTACTTGTGGCCCTCCAGCCACCAGTGGCCGCCATCGGCGTCGCGCAACCGCAGCCGGTAGCGCAGGAGTTGGTGCCTGAGTCCGTGCTGTTGCGGGATCCCCTCCTCGGGGCGGATCCAGACGTCGCCGCGCTCGACGGTCAGCGGCTCGGGATGTACGGCGGCGCAGACGACCTCACCGGTCACGTCGACCCTGCGCTCCTTCACCAGCTGGTACATGCTCGCGATGGAGAGGGTGAGGGCCATGGAGCAGGGGCTGTCGGCGGGGGCGCCGACCGGTCCCACGCCGCCCTGTGTCGTCTCGGAGAACCACAGGTAGGGCTGGTCGTCCTTGTGCGGCAGCCGGGCGAGGCCGTCCTCGGCGAGCCGCTCGAAGGTCCTCAGCTGGGCCTGCGCGTCGTAGCGGGCCGCGGGCGGCAGCCCTAGCGCCTCGACCAGCGCGGCGGTGCGTGCCCCTTCGGCCGCCGGGCCCTTCAGGGTCGCCTCGCACAGCTTGAGGGCGGTCGGGCTCTGCAACACCCTGGAAAGGAAGGCGAGTTCGGGTACCGGTTCGGCCGCGAGGCGGGCCAGAGCGTCGGTGCGCCACTCGTCCCAGTCCTGGACGCGCACGTGCATGCCGCCGAGCGCCATGTCACGGACGACCTCGTCGAGGGTGTTGGGCACGCCGGTGAGGTGGTAGTCGTAGCCCCAGGCGTCGGGCTCGCAGATCGCGGCGACGGCGACCCGGCTCACCCAGTCCACCGGGGCCGCGTTCAGGTAGCGGAAGGCCGGTACGGTGCGGAAGCGGCCGAAGGCCGAGATCAGGCCGCTGCTGAGGTCCTGCGGGTTGTAGGCGCCGGTCTTCGTGTGGCCGCCGATGCCGCCGGGGCGCAGCGCGGTGACGACCAGGCCGTGGTCGCGGGCACGGCGCAGGGCCACCTCGGCGGCCCACTTCGACTGGTCGTAGCCCGAGACGAGCCGGTCGACATGGGCGAGCGGGTCGTCCTCGCCCATGGAGGTGATGCCGACCTCGTTGAAGACGGCGATCGAGGAGATGTGGTGCAGCGGCTTGGGCCGCCCGGTGGCCGCGAGTTCGGCGAGGGTGAGCGCGCCGAGGACGTTGCTCGCCCGCAGCGACTGGTAGCCGCGCAGGAAGTCCACGGCCGCGGCCACGCCCACGACGCTGTCCAGTTCATGGGCGAGCGTGTGCCACAGGTCGTCGGACAGGCCGAGCCGCGGCCGCCGGATGTCGCCGGGCAGCACGGTCACCCGGCGCCGCACCTCCGACGACCAGGGCAGCCGGTAACTCTTCAGCGCCTCGCCGAGCCGGGCGACGGCCGCCTCCTCGTCGGTCGCGCGCACCAGGCAGTAGACATGTGCGTCGCTGTGCCGGAGCAGGTCGAGCAGCATGTGGCTGCCGAGGAAGCCGGTGGCGCCGGTCAGCAGGATCCGGCGGGGCGGCAGCGGCTCGGGCACGTCGGCGAACGGCAGGCGGTCGGCGAGGGCCAGATCGGCGAGGATCTGGTCGAGATCCTCGCGGCGGGCCCTGGAATACCGGTCGTCGCCGCTGCCGACAGGGGGGCGGAGCGCCGGTGGAGTGCGCGGAGTCGGGACCGGAAGGGTGCGCGGGGCGGGAGCCGGGAGAGCGCCCGCCGTGGAGAGCGGCAGCGTGCCAGGGGCCGGAGCCACTTCGGCACCGGCGCGGGAGGCGGGCAGCGTACCGGAGGCCGGCAGCGTGCCAGGGGCCGGAGCCACAACAGCACCCGCGCCGGAAACCGGCTCTGTGGCGGCGGCCGGCACGGCGGTGGGCGCCGGGGTGTCTGCGTGCACGGCCGGCGGGGTGACCCCGCTCGGCGCTTCCGCCCCGGTCGCCTGCAGCCAGCGCCGGGCGAGGCTGATCGGACGGGCGTCGGCGAACACCTCGTCCAGGTCGAACTCGATGCCCAGCTCGCCCTCCAGCTCCGCGACGAGCTCCACGGCGTGCACGGACGTGCCTCCCGCGTCGAAGAAGTCGGCGTCGGGCGACAGGTGTCCCGCGGGCAGATGGCGGCCCGCCGCGGCGGCGATGGCGGCGGCCAGGCCGTCCACGTCCCGGGGCGGGGCGGGGGCGGGGGCGGCACCGGAGTCCGCGCCGGTGGCGGCCTGCGTCACCCTGGCCAGCAGGTCGTCCACGCCGAGCCCGCCGCCACCGCGCTCGATCGCCTCGGCGGTCGCCCGCTGCCCGGAGTCCTCCGTCACGTCACGCATGAGAGCCCTTCATCGATGTGCGCGTCTTTCCGTTGCCTTTGACAAGGTCCTTGCCGCGGGACGTCCTCACTGCTGCTCCCAGGACCGGAACGCCCTCAGGTGGTCCGGTGTGACCACGGCCTCCAGGCGCTCGTCGCCCGGGTCACCGCCGCCGAGCGCGGCCACCAGGCGCCGTGCCGGTCCGTTGCGCTCCGTGCGCTCCGCCGTCAGCCGGACCTTCGCGCAGCCCTGTTCCTCGGCGCGGTCGGCCAGCCACCGCAACAGGCGTTCCTCGACCCCTCGGCCGAGCGCCCGGCAGCTCATCAGCCAGGCCAGGACGTCGAGTTGGTCGCCGTCCGCGCGCAGGGCGAGCAGGGCGATCTGGCCGTAGTCGCCGAACCGGTCCCGGGCCGCCGCCGTCCACACCTCACCCCGCTCCCGCCACCGGGCGACGTCGCCGCCGTCGGCCGACCGGGGGTGGAGCGTGAACTGGTTGGTGCGGCGGACGAGTTGCTCGGCCCGCTGCACGTCGGTCTCGGACAGCGCCCGGATGTCGACCTCCAGCTGCAGCTGCGCGAGGAACTCCTCGAACCCGGCGGCTGCCCGGACGGTCTCCCGCTCCCGTTCCTGCGCGTAGAACCGGGCCCGCAGCGCGTCCTCGGCGGTCACCGCCGCGGGGACCAGCGGCCACAACCGGCCCAGGAACTCCCCCAGTTCGTCCGCGGACGGGCAGGTCACCGACAGCACCTGCGGCAGCGCGGAGCGCACCTTGGCGATCTCGGCGGGGTTGTCGTCCAGGAACAGGAAGCTGTCCAGGCCGAGGCCGAGTGTGCGTGCGGCCTCGGCCAGGCGGCCCGGCTTCGGTCCCCAGGCGGCCGACAGCACGCTGAAGTGTCCCGCCTTCAGCAGGCTGTCCGGGCGGTCCAGGACGGCGCGGACCGTGGCCTCGTCGTTGTTGCTGACGAGCGCCAGCAGCGCGCCCGCCTCGCGCCACTGCAGCAGCCTGCGCGCGAGCAGGGCGCGCGGACCGGTCAGGTCGACGGCCTCGGGGCCGATCTCGCCGGCGACCCCGCCCCACAGGGTCTCGTCGCCGTCCACCGCGATCACCTTGGGCGCGGGGCGCAGCACCGCCCGTACGACGTCGGCGAGGCGCAGCGCCACGGCCGCCTGGAAGCGCGGCGTGAAGGGCAGGTGGGCCAGCCGGTCGGTCCGCTCGTCGAAGCGATCCCCGCCCGGGTGGTGCCGGTTCCAGTCGTCGGGGCCGAGCACCGCGATGCCGGGCAGGCCGGCCAGGTCGGCGGCCACCTCGCGCTCCCACCGCGTCAGTCGGTCCTCCTGACGGGCGGCGGGCAGGAAGCCGACGATCAGCGGCTTGCGGGTGCGTTCCGACAGGGCCTTCAGCGCGGCCGGGTAGGCGGTGCGCAGCTCGGCGAGCAGCGCGTCGTCGACCGGGCCGAAGCGCTCCAGGTCCACCGCCCGCAGCAGCACCGCACCCACCGCGGTCTCGGGGTCGGCGAAGACGCCCGAGGGGTCCTTCAGACTCGCGAGCACGTGGTGGTACGGCGCCTCGGTGATCGCCGGTCCGCCGTCCCCGGCCCCGTTCCCGACGGCTGCCTCGCACATCAGCGGGAGGTTGCCGAGGGCGAAGGTGGCGGCGAGGGCCAGAGAGCGGCGAGGTGCGGGCGCCTCACCCGCGGGAGCCAGAGTGCCGGCGGGAGCCCGGGTGCCGGCGCGCGCCGCCATCGCCGGGTTTTCGGCCGTCTCCGCGAGCAGCTTCAGGAACTCCTCCCCCAGTTCGGCGGTGGTCGCGGCGTCCAGGATGTCCAGGTTGTGGTCGAGCCGGATGCGTGCCGCGTCCGGGGTCATGGTGATCATCAGGTCGAGGTCGGAGTAGCCGGTGCCGGCCGGCAGCACCTCCAGCCGGGTGAGCCGGCGCGAGGACCGTACGTAGTTGAAGTAGACCTCGACGAGCGGCGCGTTCTCCCGGTGCAGGCCCTGCCGGGCCAGGGTGGCCAGGACGTCGGAGAACATGGCGCCCTTGGCCAGGAGGCGCTGCAGGCGCGCGTCGGTGCGGCGCAGCACCTCGGCGACCTGTTCGCCCGCGCGGGCCTCGGCCGGGAACGGCACCGGCACGCCGAAGAAGCCCACCGCGTCGTACGCGTCGGCGTGGATGCGGGTGTCCACGGGCACGGCGAGCACGAACCGCTCCCGTTCCCGCTTTCCGGCCAGCAGCACCGTCAGGGTGCCGAGGCAGAAGGCGGCGGGAGTGACGGCCAGGCTGCTCGCGGCCGCCGCGACCCGTTCCATCAGCCCGTCGGGGATCGTCACGGTCACGCTGCCGGCCCGGTACGACCGGGTCCCCGGGCGCGGCCGGGTCAGTTCCAGGTCGAGCCGTTCGCTGCCGTGGAAGTGCTCGCGCCACTCGGCGCCCGCCCCCTCGCCGCCCTGCTGGGCCTCGATGAGCAGGGCGATGTCGCGGTTGGTGGCGGCGGCGTCGAGGGAGGTGCCGGACAGTTCCGCGTCGATCTCCCCGGCCACGAGCAGCAGCGACTGCAGGTCGCTGACCGCGTGGTGGGCGCCGAACACCAGGATCTGGCCGTGGGCGCCGCCGTCCACCAGCTCGAACCGCCACAGCGGCGTCGTCGCCAGGTCGAACGGCGGCTCCAGCAGGGCGCGCAGGCGCTGGGCGCCGTCGAGTGGGCCTTCGACGACGGTGCAGCGCAGCACCGGCTGTGCCGGCTCCCGGTCCACGCGCAGGTGCCGGACGCCTTCCTCCCCGGTGACGATCGCGGTGCGCAGGGCCGCGTGCCGCGCGACGAGCCGGGTGAGGATGCCGGTGAGCGTCTCCGGGGTGGTCGGCGCGGTCAGCCGTACGGCGAGGCCGATGCCGTGCGCCGCGTCCGGCATGCCCGGCCGGGCGCTGCGCAGCAGTCGTACGACGTCTCGTGTCGCGGGCCGCAGTTCGGTCTCAGGTACCTCCCCGGCGAG
Source organism: Streptomyces sp. NPDC001393 (assembly GCF_053597455.1). NCBI lineage: Bacteria > Bacillati > Actinomycetota > Actinomycetes > Kitasatosporales > Streptomycetaceae > Streptomyces > Streptomyces sp. NPDC001393. The sequence continues at coordinate 115,029 of NZ_JBSFIH010000019.1, read as the reverse complement.
GTCGCCGGAGTCCTGCCGCGCCACGGCGCCCCGCTCCGGAAGGCCCTCGGCGAGGGCCTGGGCGAGACCGCGGATGTCGGACGCCGCGAACACGTCCGCGGCCGGGAGCTCCACGCCCAGTTCGCGGACGAAGGCGTTGCGCAAGCGCACCAGCATCAGGGAGTCCAGGCCCAGTTCCTTCAGGGCCGTGGTCGCCGACACGTCGACCGCTCCTCCGGAGACCTCGCCGACCCGGGCCCGGACGTACGCCTCCAGCCAGGTGGCGCGGTCCCGGTCGGTCGTCGCCGCGAACACCTTCTTGACGAGGTCGTCCGAGGCGGCCGTGCCCGTCGGGACGGTGACCAGGTCGCCCAGGATCGGGCGGGTGCGCACGGCGTCGGGGACGAGGGTGAGCATCTCCCGGTCCAGGGCGATCGGCGCGAGCTGGCGGCGGGCGGTGGCCAGGACCCGCTCGAACAGCTCGCCTCCTTCCTGCGGCGAGAAGGCGACCAGGCCCGAGCGGCTGGTCTCGGCGGCCCGGGTGCCGGATCCGGCGACCATGCCGACACCGGCCCAGGCGCCCCAGTCCAGGCTCAGCGCCCGGCGGTCGGTGCGGGAGAGGTGGTGTGCCCAGGCGTCGAGGAAGGCGTTCGCCGCCGAGTACGGGCTCTGCCCGGCCGACCCGAGGAGTCCTGCCGCGGAGGCGAACAGGACCAGGTTCCGGGCCTCCGGGACCAGCTCGGTGAGGAGGGCGGTGCCCAGGACCTTCGGGGCGAGGACCCGCAGGACGCGTGCGTCGGTCAGGTTCGCCACCGTGGCGTCGTCGAGCACTCCGGCCGCGTGCACGACCATGGCGATCGGGCCACAGGCGTCGCGTACGGCGTCCAGGGCGGCCGTGAGACTCTCCCGGTCGGCGACGTCGGCGCGGGCCAGGTGGACGGTGACGCCCCGCGCTTCGAGACCCGTGATCCAGTTCCTGGCCTCCGCGTCGGGCGTGCCCCGGCTCATCAGAGCCAGTCGGCGGGCCCCGCGGCGGACCAGCCGCTCGGCGACGACGCGGCCGAGGCCGCCCAGACCGCCGGTGATCAGGTGCACGCCGTCCGCGGAGGTCTCGCCGTGGCCGCCGTCGTCCGGGCGGGTGTGGGCCAGGCGCGGCACCAGGCGGCCGGTGCCGCGCAGCGCGACGAGCCGTTCGTCGTCGGCGTGCCTGAGCTGGGTCCACAGGGCGTCGACGCCGTCGGTGGGCGGCAGGTCGATCAGCGTGGTCGACAGCTCCGGGTACTCCTGCGCCACCGTGAGCCCGAAGCCCCAGGCGAGCGCCTGCTGCGGGTTGGTCACCGAGGTGCTGTCACCGGCCGCCTGGCTGCCGCGTACGACCACGAACAGGCGCGGGGCCCGGCCCTGCGGACGGCCGGCCAGGGCGCGCACCAGGTGCAGGGTGCTCAGGCAGCACAGCCGCGCCGCCTGCTCGGCCGTTCCGGCGTCGCCGATCGCCGGGGCGTCGAGGGCGGTCAGCTGCACCACCTGCTCGGGCTGTCCGCCCGCGAAGGCCTCCGCCAGTAGCCGGGCCAGGTGGTCGGGGTCGGCCGGATCGAGGACGTAGCGTCCCGGTCCCTCGACGGCGAAGGCGCCGCCCCTGCGGGCGACGACGTGCGGCACCGAGGAGCCGAGCCGCTCGGCGAGCGCGTCCGCCACCCCGGTGTCGTCGGCCAGGATCAGCCAGCTGCCCTTCACCGGCGGTTCCTGCGCCACCGGGCGCGGGTGCCAGCGGGTCTCGAAGAGGGCGCCGTCCAGCGGCGAGAGCGCGGCCACCCGGAACTCCTGTATTTCCAGGAGGAGTTGTTCGTCCTCGTCCCAGATCCTGAGGTCCAGGGTGGCGGTGTCGCCGGACACGGAGCGCACTTCGCAGCCGGCCCAGGCGGGCGTGGTGCGCAGGCCGGTGAACCGCAGCCGTCCCACCCCGGCGGGCACGAACGCCCGGCCCTGGGGCGCGTCCTGGGGCAGGGCGGCCGTGTGGAACGCGGCGTCGAGGACCGCGGGGTGCAGCAGATGACCCGCGGCGGGCCGGGCGGCCAGCCGGCCCAGGGCCACCGAGTGGCCGCGGCGGCCCTGCTCCAGGCCCCGGAAGGCGGGGCCGTAGTCGATGCCGAGGGCGCTCAGCCCGGCGTACACCGCCGGCAGGTCCGCGTCCTGCGTGCACTGCTCACGCACGGTGGTGAGCCGCACGTCGTCGGGTCGTACGGCGTCGGGTCGTACGACGTCGGGTCGCACGTCGGCCGGGGTCCGCTCGCCGGTCACCGCGACGCGTCCGCCGACGTGCCGTACCCACCGCGGGCGCCGCTCACCGGCGGCCGCGGAGGCGACGGTGAAGGACCGGAAGCCGTCCCGGGCGGGCCGCAGCACCAGCTGCATCCGTACGGGCCGTTCGGGATCCATCCGCAACGGCTGCGCGAACTCGACCTCGCTCAACTGGACTTGGTGACCGTCCTGCACCGCGGTGGCGGCCTCCAGCACCATGTCGAGGAAGGCGGCGCCGGGCAGCCAGACCTCGCCGTCCACCCGGTGGTCGCTCAGATAGGCGAAGCGGCTGTCGCGCAGGTCGATGTCGCTCTGGAAGAGGTGCCGGTCGGGCTCGTCGCTGGACTCGACGTGCGTGCCGAGGACCGGTGAGGAGCCCGTGGCGGTGGCCGGGGCGGGCGTGAGCCAGTGGCGTTCGCGGGCGAAGGCGTACGTCGGCAGATCGACGCGCCGGCCGTGCGGGAACAGCACCGGCCAGTCGGGCGTGTGGCCCGCGACGTACAACTCGCCGAGCCTGCGCAGCAGGATGTCGGGCCCGTCCTGCTGACGGCGCAGCGAGCCGACGCAGGCCACGTCGATCCCGGCCTCGGCGGCCACCGCCTCGACGGACGACAGCAGCGACGGGTGCGGGCTGAGCTCGACGAAACAGCGGTAGCCGTCCTCCAGCATCCGCCGGACGGTGTCGGCGAAACGGACGGGCCGGCTGAGGTTGGCGTACCAGTAGTCGGCGTCCAGCCGTTCGCCGGAGACGGGTTCGGCCAGCACCGTCGAGTACAGCGGGGTCGGCGCCGGTGCGGCCCGGACGCCGGAGAAGCGGTCGAGCAACTCCGTGCGCAGGGGTTCCATCAGGGGGGTGTGCGAGGCGAACGGCGTCGACAGGGGTCGTACGGCGATCCCCTGTTCTTCGAGCCGGTGGCGCAGCTCGGTCAGCGCGTCGGTGGCGCCGGAGACGGCCGTGGAGCCCGCGCTGTTGACCGCGGCGACGAACAGCCGGTCCGTGTAGGGGGCGAGCAGTTCCTCGACCTGCGCCCGCGGCAACTCCACCGCGACCATGCCGCCCTGCCCGACCAGCGGGACGACGGCCCGGGCCCGCCCGGTCACCACGGCCACGGCGTCGTCCAGGCCGAGGGCGCCCGCGCTGTACGCGGCGGCGATCTCGCCCAGGCTGTGCCCGACCACGGCGTCCGGGACCACGCCGAGCGCCCGCCACGCGGCGGCCAGCGCCGCGTTGACCGCGAACAGCACCGGTTGCAGGTACTCGGTCCGGTCGAGCGGGGAGAACTCCTCCGGTGCCCGCAGCACGTTGAGCACCGACCAGCCGACGTGCCCCTGGACCGCCTCGTCGATCCGGGTCAGCTCCTCGCGGAACGCCGGGGAACCGGCCAGCAGCTCCAGTCCCATGCCCGGCCATTGGCCGCCGTGCCCGGCGAAGACGAAGGCCACCTTGCCCGTCTCCTCGTCACGCGGTGCGGCCGGCCGCGCCCGGCCGCTGCCCAACGCATCGAGCGCGGCGCGCAGTTCGTCCACGTCGCCCGCCGTGACGGCCGCCCGCCAGGGGAAGTGGCTGCGGTGCCGGGCCAGGGTGTGGGCGACGTCCGGCAGCTCGGTGTCATCGGTCAGGTGCCGGGCCAGCCGTGCGGCCTGCCCGCGCAGCGCGGCCTCGCTCCGCCCGGACAGCACGAACAGCCGCTTGCCGGAAGGGAGTTCAGCCACCGGCTCGGGCTCTGGCGCGGACGGCGGGGCTTCCTCGACAATCACATGGGCGTTGGTCCCGCTGATCCCGAAGGCGCTGACCCCGCCCCGCCGCACCCGCTCCTGCGCCGCCGGCCAGGGCACGGCCTCCCGCAGCAGGTGCAGGCCGCTGCCTTCCCACTCGACGTGCCGGCTGGGTGTGCCGGCGTGCAGGGTGGCCGGCAGCATCCGGTGGCGCAGCGACTGCACCACCTTGATCAGCCCGGCGATGCCCGAGGCGGCCTGCGTGTGCCCGATGTTGGACTTGAGCGAGCCCAGGTACAGCGGGCGGTGCGGGGCGCGGGAGTCACCGAAGACCTGCGCCAGGGCGTTGGCCTCGATCGGGTCGCCCAGCGTCGTGCCCGTGCCGTGCGCCTCCACATAGTCGATGTCGGCGGGTTCGAGGCCGGACAGGTCCAGGGCCCGCCGGATCACCTGTTCCTGCGCCGGGCCGTTGGGCGCGGACAGGCCCTGGCTGCGGCCGTCCTGGTTGACGGCCGTCCCGCGCAGTACCGCAAGCACCTCGTCGCCGTCCCGCCGCGCGTCGCTCAGCCGCTTCAGTACGAGCATGCCGGCGCCCTCGGCCCAGACGGCGCCGTCGGCGTCGTCGGAGAAGGAACGGCAGCGGCCGGTCGGGGACAGGCCCCGCAGCCGGCTGAACTCCACGAAGGTCTGCGGGGTCACCATGAGCGTCACACCGCCGGCCAACGCCAGGTCGCACTCGCCCGACCGCAGCGCCTGCGCCGCCAGGTGCACCGCGACGAGCGACGACGAGCACGCCGTGTCCACCGTCAGCGCCGGGCCGTGCAGCCCGAGCGCGTACGCCAGCCGGCCCGAGGCCACGCTGAGCGCCGACCCGGTGCCGACGTACCCGTCCAGCTGGTCGAGCCGGGAGCCCGAGAGGTAGTCGCTGCCGAACATGCCGACGTACACGCCGGTGGTGCTGCCCGCCAGTTCGGCGGGGACGATCCCGGCGCGCTCCAGCGCCTCCCACGCGGTCTCCAGCAGCAGCCGCTGCTGCGGGTCCATGGCGGCGGCCTCCTTCGGGGTGATGCCGAAGAAACCCGCGTCGAAGGACTCGATGTCGTCCAGGAAGCCGCCCTCCCGGGCGTACGACTTGCCCGGCGCCTCCGGGTCGGGGTCGTACAGCGACTCGACGTCCCAGCGCCCGGCCGGGAACGGGCCGACCGCGTCACGGCCCTCGGCGACCAGCTGCCACAGCTCCTCCGGGTCGCCCACGCCGCCCGGCAGGCGGCAGGCCATGGCCACCAGGGCGACCGGCTCGTCGTGCGCCGCGGCGCGGGTGTGCGGCGCGGCGGGCGCGGGACGGCGGGCGGTGGGGCCGCTCGTCGCGATCACGGTGGCCAGCAGGTGCTCGGCGAGGCGGGCCGGGGTGGGGTGGTCGAACAGCAGGGTGGCCGGGAGCCGGGAGCCGAGGCGGGCACCGATGCGGTTACGGAGCTCCACCGCCGTCACCGAGTCCATGCCGAGGTCGCGCAGCGGCAGGTCGGGGCGGACGGAGTCCGCCGAGCGCAGACCGAGGGCGCGGGAGGCCTCCTCGCGCACCAGGGCCAGAACGCGGCCTGTGCGCTCCGCCTCCGGCAGCCGGGCCAGCCGGTCCGCCAGGCCGTCCGCGCCGTCCTGCCCGGTGCGGGGCGCGGGCAGCAGCGAACGCCACAGCGCGGCCGCAGCGCCGCCCGCGCCGGCCGTGGTCTCGCGCAGGCGGGGCAGGTCAAGGGCCCAGGCGACCAGGTGCGGGACGTCCCGGCGCAGCGCGAGTTCGACGAGGTCGCGGCCCTGTTCCGGGGTGAGGGCGCGGTGGCCGAGGCGGGCCATCCGCTCCAGGTCGGCGTGTTCGGCGGCCAGGCCCTCGCCGGCCCAGGCGCCGAAGGAGACCGACAGGGCGGGCAGGCCCAGGGCGCGCCGGTGGTGGGCGAGCTGGTCGAGGAAGGCGTTGGCGGCTGCGTAGTTGGCCTGGCCCGCGTTGCCGACGACACCGGCGGCGGAGGAGACCAGCAGGAACAGGTCGAGCTGTGCGTCCGCGGTGAGCCGGTGCAGGTGGGCGGCGCCGTCGGCCTTGGGGCGCAGCACCCGCACGAGGCGTTCGGGGGTCAGCTCGGCGACCACCCCGTCGTCCAGGACGCCGGCGCAGTGCACGACGCCTCGGAGTTCGCCGACGACGGGACCGATGACGTCGGCCAGGGCGGCCGGGTCGGCGACGTCGCACGCCGTCACCTCGACCTCGGCGCCGAGCGCTGCCAGTTCGGCGGTGACCTCGGCCGTGCGCGGGTCGTCGGCTCCGCGCCGGGACGTCAGCAGCAGGCGGGGCACGTCCCGTTCGGCGAGGAGCCGGGCGATGTGGCGTCCGACGGCGCCGAGGCCTCCGGTGATCAGTACGGTGCCGTCGACGGGTGTCCGTGCACGGTCCGTGCCGGCGGCGCGGGCGCGCACGAGCCGGGGCACGAGCAAGGTGCCCGCGCGCCCGGCGAGTTCGGGCTCGTCCCGGTGAGCGACGGCGGCGAGCAGGGCGGCCGCGGGATCGGTGCCGTCGAGGTCGAGCAGCGTCAGCCCGAGGTCCGGATGCTCGGCACGGGCGCTGCGGGCCAGGCCCCACAGCGCCGACTGGGCGAGGCCCGGCACGGTGTCCCGGTCGTCGGCCGCGACCGCGCCGCGGGTCACCCAGATGATCCGGGCGGGTGCCTCCTCCTGCGCGGCGAGTGTCTGCAGTTCGGCCAGCGCGGATTCCACCAACTCCCGTGTGCTGGCGGCTGGTTCGGCGTCCTCGACCGATTGTGGCCAGAACCGTACGAGCACGTGTCCACCCGTGTCGCTGCACCGGATCCCTGCGGCTTCGAGGCCGCGCAGGGCCGCGTCGACGCCGGGGTCGGACGGGTCGCCGACGACGGTCCAGGCATCGGCCGGTGCCTCGGCGGGCGGTTCGGGCGCGGCCGTCCAGACCACCTCGTACAGGTGCCGCCCGTTGCCCGAACCGGCTGCGAGGTCCGCCGGGCTCGCGGCCCGCAGCCGTACCCCCTCCACCCGGCCCGCGGGGAAGCCGTCGGCGTCCCACAGCGTCACGTCCAGGGTGAGATCCGGGCCGGCGGCGCCGGTGCGGCGCACGGACACGGTGAGGTCGTCGGCGCCGCCGTGCGACAGCGCGGCGCGGCCGACGGAGACCGGAAGGAGCACCCGGGCGTCGGAGGCGGCGCCCCCTTCGAGGGCCGCGGCCACGTGCAGCGCGGCGTCCAACAGCGCGGGGTGGACCGGGTAGGGGTCGGCCAGGTCGTGGGCCACGGGCGGCAGCGACAGCCGGGCGAGCAGCTCGCCGGCGCCGGTCACCACCGCCTCCCGTACGCCCTGGAAGGCCGGACCGTAGCCGAGACCGAGCCCGGTCAGCCGCTCGTAGGTGTCCGGGCTCCAGGCGGGCTCCGCCCCCTCGGGCCACACCGGCGGCCGCCCCGCCGCCTCGGTCGCCGCGGCCGCCGAGGCGGTGGCGTGCAGGGTCCAACCGGTGGCCTCCTGGCCGCGCGGGCGGCTGTGCACGGTGATCTCCGGTGCCGGGCCGGCGGTGACCACCTCGACGGACACCTCCACCGTGCCGGAGGCGGGCAGCACGAGGGGGGCGAGCAGCAGCAGGTCGGTCACGTCGGCCGGGTCGTCCGGGCGGGCCACGGCGAGGGCGGCCCGGCACAGCTCCAGCAGGGTGGTGCCGGACACCACGGTCCGGCCGAACACGGTGTGGTCGGACAGCCAGTCGGCGGTGGCCGGGGACCACTCGTTGCGGAAGGTCCAGCGGGTCTCGTCGGCCGACTGCAGCTGGACGCCGAGCAACGGGTGCGCGGCGCGGTCGAACAGGCCGGGGGCGCCGGAAGCGGACTCGGGTGCGATCCAGTGGCGCCGGGTGTCCCAGGCGTAGGTCGGCAGGTCCGCCCAGGCGGTGTCGGCGACCAGGCGCCGCCAGTCCAACCGCCGTCCGTGGACGTGCAGTTCGGCGGCGGCGCGGTCCAGGCAGGCGGGTCCGTCCTCGTCGCGGCGCAGGGAGCCGACGGCGACCAGCTCGTGGCCGGACTCCTCGCCGATCGTGTGCAGGGCGGTGAGCAGGGACGGATGCGGGCCGAGTTCGACGAAGTGGCGGTAGCCGTCGGCCGCCATGCGCTCCACGGTGGGCGCGAAGCGGACGGGTTCGCGCAGGTTGGTGTACCAGTAGTCGGCCTGAAGCTCCTCGGTGACCGGCTCACCGGTGACGGTGGAGTACCAGACGACCGGCGTGGGGTACGTGGTCACGCCGTCGAGCTCGTCGAGGATCGTCGCGCGCACCTGCTCGACCCGGGCGCTGTGGGAGGCGTAGTCGACGTCGAGGCGACGGACGAAGACCTGTTCCCGGTCGAGGTCGGCGAGCAGGCCCTCCAGCGGCTCCACGTCACCGGCGATCACGGTCGCCCGGCCGCTGTTCACGGCGGCGACCGAGACCCGGCCGCCGAGACCGTCGAGGCGGGTCGCGACCTCGGTGTGCGGCAGGGCGACGACGGCCATGGCGCCGGTGCCGGACAGCTCGGTCAGGGCCCGGCTGCGCAGGGCGACCACCGCGGCCGCGTCGTTGAGGCTGAGTGCGCCGGCGACGCAGGCCGCGGCCACTTCGCCCTGGCTGTGCCCGATCACGGCCTCCGGCCGGACGCCGCGGGCCCGCCACACCGCGGCCAGGGACACCATCACCGCGAAGAGCACCGGTTGGACGACGTCCACGCGGTCCAGGGACGGGGCTCCCGCCTCGCCGCGCAGGACCGCCGCCGCGGACCAGCCGGTGAACGGTCGCAGGGCGGCGTCGCAGCGGTCGAGTTCGTCGGCGAACACGGGATCGCGTTCGAGCAGGTCACGTGCCATGCCGGCCCACTGGGCGCCCTGGCCGGGGAAGACGAAGGCCACCTTGCCCGCGGGCAGCGTCCGCCGGGGGCCGGCGGTCGGGCCGGGGTCGGGCCGGCCGTCCGCGAGGGCTCGCAGCGCGGTCAGCAGTTCGTCCCGGCCGGCCGCCTGGACGACGGCGCGGTGCTCGAAGTGGGTGCGGTGGTGGGCCAGCGTCGCGGCCACGGCGGGCAGCGGCGACTCCGGCTGCGCGACGAGATGTGCGTGAAGTCGGCCGGCTTGTCCCTGGAGCGCGGGGAGGGTGCGGGCGGAGAGCGGGAAGAGCGTCGGGCCGGGCAGCTCCGCCTCCGCCCCGGCCGGTGCGACGACGTCCCGCGGTGCCTCCTCCATGCCGTCCCGGTGTGCCTCCCCCATGCCGTCCCGGGGTGCCTCGACGTCCTGTGGTGCCTCCTCCAGCACGACGTGCGCGTTGGTGCCGCTGATGCCGAACGCGCTCACCCCGGCCCGCCGCACCCGGTCGCCGCCGCGCGGCCACGCCCGGGCGCTGTCGTGCACGGCCAGGCCGCCGCCGGCCCAGTCGACGTGCTCCGTGAGGGTCTCGGCGTGCAGGGACGGCGGTATGAGCTCGTGCCCGAGGGCGAGCACCGTCTTGATCACGCCGCCGATGCCCGCGGCGGCCTGGGTGTGACCGATGTTGGACTTCAGCGAGCCGACGCCGAGCGGCCGGTCGGCGGGGCGGCCGGGTCCGAAGACGGCGGCCAGTGCGCGAGCCTCGATGGGGTCGCCGAGCGGGGTGCCGGTGCCGTGCGCCTCGACGTGGTCCACGTCGTCCGGTGCGAGTCCGGCGGCGTCGAGGGCGGCGCGCAGCACCCGTTCCTGCGCCGGGCCGTTGGGGGCGCTCAGCCCCTGGCTGCGGCCGTCCTGGTTGACGGCCGAGCCCTTGACCACGGCGAGCACCCGGTCGCCGGCGCGGCGGGCGTCGGCGAGCCGCTTGAGCAGCACCACACCGCAGCCCTCGGCCCACACCACGCCGTCCGCGTCGGCCGAGAAGGGGCTGCACCGCCCGGACGGCGACAGCCCGCGCAGCCTGCTGAACTCCACGTGTGCCCGCGGGGTCACCAGCAGGCTCGCGCCGCCCGCCAGCGCGAGGTCGCACTCGCCTGCCGCCAGCGCGCGGGCCGCCAGGTGCAGGGCGACGAGGGAGGAGGAGCAGGCGGTGTCGACGGTGACCGCCGGGCCCTGCAGACCGAGGGTGTAGGCGATGCGCCCGGAGGCCACGCTGGGTGCCGAGCCCGTGCCGACGTGCCCGTCGAGCCGGTCCAGCGAGGCGGAGGCGAGGTATCCGCTGTCGTACAGGCCGATGTAGACGCCCGTGGAGCTGCCGTGCAGGGTCTCGGGGACGAAACCGGCCCGCTCGATCGCCTCCCAGCTGGTCTGCAGCAGCAGCCGCTGCTGCGGGTCCATGGCGTCGGCCTCGCGGGGCGAGATCCCGAAGAAGGCGGCGTCGAAGCGGTCGATGCCGTCGAGGAAGCCGCCGCGCAGCGTGTACGCCTTGCCGGTGGCCTCGGGGTCGGGGTCGTACAGGCCCTGGGTGTCCCAACGGCCCGCCGGTACCTCACAGATGGCGTCCTCGCCGGCGGCGAGCAACCGCCAGAGCCCTTCGGGGTCGTCGGCGCCGCCGGGGAAGCGGCAGGCCATGGAGACGATGGCGATGTCGTCGTCCGCCGCCCGCGGCGCAGCCTCGGCACAGGCTGGGCCGACCGCCGGGGCGGGCGGCTCGCCGAGGACCGCGTCGGCCAGCGCGGCGATCGTGGGGTGGTCGAAGACGAGCGACGGCTCCAGTGGCCGGCCGGTTCGTTCGGAGAGTTGGGCGGCCAGCGTCACCAACTGGCGTGATCCCAGCCCGAATTCCGCGATCGGCCGGTTCGGGTCGACGGCCAGCGGGTCGAGCCCGGCGGCCTCGGCGACGGCCGACCCCAGCCAGGCCCGTACGTCCTCGGCGGTGGTGAGGGGCGTGATGGTGGACTGCTTCCGGGGCTCGTTCGCAGGCATCTGGGCAGGTGTCCTCAGGCAACGGTGACGCGGGCGGATTCCGCACGACCGCGCACGGCAGCGGCGTACGGCTGACATCGGGTGACGTACGGCCGAAGTCGACGGACGTGCGGCCGCGGGGGCGGACATGCGGCCGGCGCGGGCAGGCGCGCCGGCGGCGGGGTCATCCCGTGACGGGCACGTCCACCAGGGCGAGGGTGCCGTCGAGGTAGGCCGCCCGGGAGGCGCGGCGCTGGATCTTCCCGCTGGACGTCTTCGGGATGGTGCCGGGGCGGACCAGCACCACGTCCCGCACCGACAGGCCATGGGCCTGGCCGATCGCGCTGCGCACCAGGTCGGTGATCTTCTCGGCCTCGCCGGCCGCGTCGGGCGCCAACTCGGCGACGACGACCACTTGTTCGCCGTCCACGCCGGCGTCCACGGAGAACGCCGCGGTGCAGCCGGGCCGCAGAGCCGGGTGGGACAACTCCGCGGACAGCTCCAGGTCCTGCGGGTAGTGGTTGCGTCCGTCGATGACGACGAGGTCCTTCAGGCGGCCGGTGACGAACAGTTCGCCGTCCCACAGGAAGCCGAGGTCGCCCGTGCGCAGGAAGCGGCCCTCGTGGCCGGTGAGGGTGGCGCGGAAGGTCTCGCGGGTGGCAAGGGTGTTGCGCCAGTAGCCCTTGGCCACGCTCGCGCCGGCGACCCATATCTCGCCGACCTCGCCCTCGGGCAGTTCCTCCTGCCGTTCGGGGTCGGCGATCACCACGTTGATCCCGGTCCCGGGCCGGCCGCAGCCCACGGCGGCCGCGTCCGCCTCGCCGGCGTGCGGACCGGTCTCGGCGGCCTCCAGCAGGGTGGGCGGGGCGTCCACCGCACCGCCGGTGACCATCAAGGTGGCTTCGGCCAGGCCGTAGCAGGGGTAGAACGCCTCGGGGCGGAAGCCGGCCGCGCGGAAGGTCTCGGTGAACCGTCGCAGCGTGGCCGCGCGCACCGGTTCGGCGCCGTTGAAGGCGACCTTCCACGCGCTCAGGTCGAGGCTGTCGACCAGCTCGGCGGTGGCGTGCTTCAGGCACAGCTCGTAGGCGAAGTTGGGGCCGCCGCTGGTGTGCGGCCGGTAACGGCTGATCGCGGTCAGCCAGCGATCGGGGCTCTGCAGGAAGTGCAGCGGTGAGAAGAGCGTGGCCGTGGCGCCCAGGTACAGCGTGTTCAGCACCGGGCCCATGAGACCCATGTCGTGGTAGACGGGGAGCCAGCTGAGGATCAGCTCCCCGCCGTGCTCGGCGAGGGCGTCCGGGGTGTGCCCCATCCGCTCGGTGATGATCCGCTCGTTGTCCAGCAGGTTGCCGTGGGTGACGGCCACACCGCGCGGGGCGGAGGTGGAGCCGGAGGTGTACTGGAGGAAGGCCACCGAGTCGGCGGTGAGGTCGGGGGCGTGCCAGGAGCCGGCCGCGTCGTCGGGAATGTCCTCGGTGGCGACGCAGGTGACCGCGTCCAGTTCGGGCAGGTGCTCGGTCCAGGTGCGCGAGGCGCGGATGACGTCGCGGCCTGCGAGGATCACCTTGGCGTCGGAGTCGGCCATCAGACGCTTCATCCGGATCAGAGCGCGGTGGTTCTGCGACCGTCCCTGCGGGGGCACGCCCGGCACGGCGACCACGCCGGCGGCGAGGCAGCCCAGAAAGGCGGAGACGAACTCCAGGCCGGGCGGATGGAGCAGCAGGGCGCGCGAGCCGGCGAGGCCGCGGTCCTGGAGCCAGGCGGCCACGGCCCGGGAGCGGTGGGCCAGTTGTCCGTAGGAGACCTCCTGGACGTCACCGTCGCAGTCGCCGGTGAGGAGGTACCGGTAGGCGGTACGGTCGGGCTGTTGCTGGGCGTGTGCGGTCAGTAAATCGACCAGGGAACGTGCCATGTGACGAGTCCCACCTGTCCGGGGTCAGCGGGTGAGGGAACTGGAGTTCGACGGCCGCGTGACGCGCACGCGCAGAAGCCGTTGACCGGGCCCCCTTGCCAGGTCATCCGTAACGCCACTCGCCCGGCGGCGAGATGGCCACAGGTCTCCCCGTGTCCCCCCACTCTGCTTTGCTACCAACGAGTAACACCATAACAAGTCCCGGCGGTCGACGGGTCGAACGCACGTAAACGCTGTGTGTCCAAAAGGAGTTGGCCGCCCGCTTCTGCGGGCGGCCGGTGGAAGGGCTGGATCAGCCCGCGAGGACGGCCTCCGCCGCCGCCACGCCGCAGACCCGGGCGGCGCCGTAGGTGGCGATGTGCGGGGCGCCGCGCGGGGTGGCCTGCGGCAGGCCCATCTCCACGACGACGGTGTCGGGGCGGGCGGCGAGCAGGGTGTCGAGGGCGGAGCGCATCCAGGCATGCCGGTGTTCGTCGCGGACCACGGCGACGATCCGCCGGCCGTCGGCCGCGCCGAGGGCCGCCGCACCCGCGCCCTCGCCGGTGAAGGAGCCGGACGCGGTGCCGGGCAGCAGCCGCCCCAGCTCGGCGGCGACGCCCCACGGGGTCTGGTCTCCGACGGCGATGTTGCGGGCGGGCTCGAACTTGGCGACGTACACAGGGGTGTTGATCGGGGCGGCGGTGCCGGTGCGGGTCACGCGCAGCGCGCGGCGGGCCGCGACCAGGCCGATCTCCGGCTGGGGCTCGGTGTCCGGCCCGCCGCGTGCCCGGGCGGTCCACGCGGCCAGCTTCCGCACCCGGGCGGCCGCGTCCGCGAGCCGTTCCTCGGGCAGTTCCCCGGAGCGTACGGCGGCCACGAGCGCGTCCCTGAGCCCCAGTACGGTGCCCTCGTCGCACAGCCCGCCGCCCACGCAGATGGCGTCGGCGCCGGCCGCGATCGCCAGGACCACGCCGTGCTCCAGGCCGTAGGTGCCGGAGATCGCGCGCATCTCCATGCCGTCGGTGACGATCAGGCCCTGGTAGCCGAGTTCGCCGCGCAGCAGCTCGGTGAGGATGCGACGGGAGAGGGTGCCGGGGCGGTCCGGGTCGAGAGCGGGCACGAGGATGTGCGCGCTCATGACGGCCCGGGTGCCGGCGGCGATGGCCGCGCGGAACGGGGGCAGTTCGCGCTCGTACAGGGTGTCGGCGTCGACGTCGATGCGGGGTACGGCGTGGTGGGAGTCGACGTTGGTGTCACCGTGGCCGGGGAAGTGCTTGGTGCAGGCGGCGACGCCGGTGGACTGCAGGCCCTCGACCCAGGCGGCGGTGTGCCGGGCGACCAGGTCGGTGCTCGTGCCGAAGGAACGCACGCCGATGACGGGGTTGTCGGGGTTGGCGTTGACGTCGGCGGAGGGCGCCCAGTCGAAGGTGACCCCGCAGGCGGCCAGGCGCCGGCCCAGTTCGCGGGAGACGGCCCGGGTGAGGTCGGGGTCGTCGACGGCGCCGAGGGCGTGGTTGCCGGGGAAGGCGGAGCCGGTGCGCACGTCGAGGCGGGTGACGTCGCCGCTCTCCTCGTCGATGGCGACGAGCAGGTCGTCCCGTTCGGCCCGCAGCTGGGCGGTGAGTGCGGTGACCTGCTCCTCGCAGACGACGTTGCGGCCGAACAGGGCGACGGAGGCGAGGCCCTCGCCGAGGCGGCGGCGCACCCAGTCGGGCGCGGTGGTGCCGTCGAACCCGGGCTGCAGCACCGCGAGGGCGTCCCGGGTGAGGGTGTCGCCCGCGGCGGAGCCGCTGTCAGACCCTGTGGTGGCGAGTGTGGTCATCGGCGGGGTCATCCCTTCACGGCGCCGTCGGTCAGGCCGCTGACGGCCTTGCGTTGCAGGAAGATGAAGAGGATCAGGATGGGCAGCGCGAACAGGGTCGAGGCGGCCATCGTGGCGCCCCAGTCGTCGCCGAAGGCGGTCTGGAACTGCGACAGCCACAGCGGCAGGGTCTGCTTCTCGATGTCCTTGTTGAGGATCAGCACCAGCGGGAACTCGTTCCAGGCGGTGATGAACCCGAACAGCGAGGTGGCCATGAGGCCGGGCGCGAGCAGCGGGAAGATCACCTTGCGGAAGGCCTGCATGCGGGTGCAGCCGTCGACCATCGCCGACTCCTCCAGCTCTTTCGGCACGGCGGCGATGTAGCCGCGCAGCGTCAGGACGGTGAGGGGCAGCACCATCATCGTGTAGAAGACGGTGAGGGGGACGAGACTGTCCAGCATGTCGTTGTCGCGGACGATCATGTATATGGCGATGATCATGACCTCCCAGGGGGCCATCTGCGCCAGCATGAACGTGACGACGAGACCGCGCCGCCCCTTGAACCGCATCCGCGCCAGGGCGAACGCGGCGAACAGGGCGATGACGAGCGAGAGCAGCACGGAACAGACCGTGACGGTGACGGAGTTGCCGACCAGGGTCCAGAAGTGGTCGGCGTCGACGGCCTTCTTGAAGTGGCCGAGGGTGACGTGCGTCGGGAACCACACCGGGGTGTCGGCGATGATGTCGCCGGTGGGCTTGAAGGCCGTGGCGAACATCCAGTAGACGGGGAACACGAAGCCGACGAAGAGGACGACGGCGGTCGCGTTGGGCCAGATACGGCCGAAGAGCGAGCGCTTCACAGCTCGTCCTCCTCTTGCTTGAGCACCATGCGCAGGTAGTACGAGGTCATGACGAGCAGCACCAGGATGGTCAGGAAGGAGATCGCCGCGCCGACCCCGAAGTGCTGGTTGCCGACGCCCTCGACGTAGGCGTAGACCGGCAGGGTCTCGGTGAGGCGGTCGGGGCCGCCCGCGTTCATGGCGAAGACCTGCGCGAACGCCTTGAAGACCCAGATGACCTCGAGGAAGGTCGTGGAGTACAGGAACGGCCGCAGGAAGGGCAGGGTCACGGAGGTGAAGCTCTGCCAGGCGCCGGCGCCGTCCAGGGACGCGGCCTCGTACAACTCCTTGGGGATGGTGGTGGTGGCGGCGTAGAGGTTGATCGCCACGAAGGGGATCGACATCCAGACGATGAGCAGGGTGATCACGGCGAACGTGGAGAACTGGGTGGACAGCCAGTTGTGGTCGGCCATGGAGTGCCAGCCGAGCTTGTCCAGGACCCAGTTGACGACGCCGTAGCGCTGGGCGAACAGCCACTGGTAGACGGTGGTGGCCGCGATGACGGGCATGGCCCAGGCGAGGACGAGGCCGATCAGGAGGGTCAGCCGCATCTTCTTGCCGAGGCGGGCCAGCAGCAGTCCGGTCAGGGTGCCGAGCACCATGATCAGGACGACGTTGGCCGCGGTGAACAGCAGCGAGCGCTCGACGACCTTCCAGAAGTCCGAACCGGCCAGGACCTCCTTGTAGTTGTCGACGCCGTTCCATTCGGTGAGGTGCTGGATGAGCTGCCGGGGGTTGAGGTTCTGGAACGACAGCATGCCGTTCTTGACCAGGGGCCAGCCCAGCAGGATCAGTGTGGCCAGCAGCGCGGGCAGCAGGAGCAGATAGGGGGCGGCGACGGCGCGGCGGTCGGCCGGGGACCCGGAGGTGCGGTCCTCACCGCGCGGCGGCGCCGGAACCCGGGCCTTGCGGACAGCGGGCTCCCCGGCCGTGTCCGTGCCTTCGGTCTGCACTGACATGAGTCGTCATCTCTTCCATGGCCGAACCGGCCGTACGAACGACTGAGCCGGGGGCGCTCGCGGCGCCCCCGGCGCGGGTCATCAGTTCTTCTGGGCCAGGCGCTTGTTGATCTCGCCCTCGACGTCCTTGGCGGCCGCCGCGGGAGCCTTTCCGTTCAGCACCGCGGTCATGTAGGACTTGATCGGGTTCGGGGTGTTCTCCACCGCGGCCCACTCGGGGATCAGCGGCGTGGTGCCGCCGGCCGCGGCGGCGGGTGCGGCGGCCTCGGCGGCGCCGTTGCCCTTGAGGTTGGACTGCAGGGAGGTCTTGTTCGGGATGACGCCGTTGAGCTTGGCCAGCTCGCCCTCGTACTGGTCGGACAGGGCGATCTTCAGGAACTCCTTGGCGAGGGACTGCTTCTTGCTGTTCTGGGCGACGGCGAGGTTGGAGCCGCCGAGGAAGACGCCCTCGGGCTTGTCGGCGGTGGCGCCCGGGATGGTGAAGTAGCCGAGGTCCTTCTCGATGGACTTGTTGGCCTGGATCGCGGTGCCGGCCTCCCAGCCCATGCCGATGAACGCGCCGGTCTTGCCCTTGGCGAAGATCGTGGCCTGCTGCGGGGTGGCCTCGTCCTTGTCCTTGGGGGCCTTGGAGTAGGAGGCGTACTTCTTGTAGAGCTCCATGGCCGCGGCGACCTTCGGGTCCGCGAGGTTGGAGACGTACTTGTCGCCCTGCTTCTTCACCAGGTCGGCGCCCTGGCCGATGGTCAGGCCGTCGAAGAAGTACCAGTTCTGGCCGGGCAGGTAGAGCGGCTCGGCGTCGGTCTTCTTGCCGATGGTGTCCAGGTCCTTGAAGAACTCGTCGCGGGTCTTCGGGGTGGCCGTGATGCCGGCCTTCGCCCAGATCGCCTTGTTGTAGATGACGACGCGGTTGGCGAAGTACCAGGGGGCGGCGTACTGCTTGCCGTCGTAGACGGAGGACTGGGAGACCGAGGGGGTCCAGTCTGCGCCGACGGCCTGCTTGACGTCGCTCAGGTCGGCGAGGCCGCCGGTGGCCGCGTAGGCCGGGGTCTGGGTGTTGCCGACCTCCAGGACGTCCGGCGGGTTGTCCTCGGAGAGGGCGGTGGTGATCTTCTGCTGGATCCCGTCCCACTTCTGGATCTCGAACTTCAGCTTCGCGCCGGTCTTCTTCTCGAACGCGGCCTGGACGTCCTTGCTCCACTGCGGCGGCGCGGAGCCGTCCATGGTCCAGACGGTGAGCGTCTGGCCCTTCCAGCTGCCCGGTCCCGCGTCCTTGGAGCCGTCCTTGCCGTCGTTTCCGCCACACGCCGCAACGGAGACCATCATGCCCGCGATCACGATCGCGGCAGCGAGCTTGCGCTTCACGCCACCCTCCTCAGGGATGCCTCTAACCCCCCACGCCCTCGGCGGTGACCTGCGTACGACGCTGTTGCACGTAGGGCTCGGGACCTGGCCACTAATGGTGTAGACCAGTACGGTGGAGCTTGGCCTAGACCTTTCGGGGTGTCAAGGGTGGTCCGGGAAGCCGATTCCGGCCGTTACGAGAACGTCACCGGAGGACGTCCGTCCGGATCCGCCCCTTTCGCCCGGCATCTGGCCTGGACCATGACGGACGGCGCGAGTTGGACTAGACCATTGGGCAGTCGGTCGCTATAACGGGAGACCGTCGGCACGGCCGGGAAGGCAGGCATGACCATCGACGTCAGCGGCGCGCGCGTGCCGAAGTACTACCGGATCAAGCAACAGCTCCTCGCCATGGCCGAGGCGCTGCAGCCCGGTTCGGCCATGCCGGCCGAGCGGTTGCTCGCCGTCCGGTTCGACACCTCACGGACGACGGTCCGGCAGGCGCTCCAGGAACTGGTCGGCGAAGGCCGGCTCGACCGGATCCAGGGCAAGGGGACCTTCGTCTCCCAACCCAAGCTGTACCGCACGCTCCAGCTGACGTCGCACACCGAGGACATGCGCGCCCAGGGCCTGACGCCCTCCTCGCAGGTGCTGGACATCGGGGAGGTCCCGGCCGACCAGCGGCTGTCGGAGCTGCTCGGCATCGGCATCGGCGAGCGCGTGCTGCGCATCGAGCGGCTGCGGCTGGCGAGCGGCGACCCGATGGCGATCGAGACGACCCACCTGTCCGCACACCGCTTCCCCGGCCTGCGCGCCTCGCTGACGACCCACCCCTCGCTGTACACGGCGCTCGCCGAGGTGTACGGCGTCCAGCTCGCCGAGGCCGACGAGACCATCGAGACCTCGCTGTCCACGCCGCGCGAGGCACACCTGCTCGCCACCGACGTGGGGCTGCCGATGCTGCTGCTGTCCCGGCACTCGCGGGACGCGGAGGGCCGGCCCGTGGAGTGGGTGCGCTCGGTGTACCGGGGCTCCCGGTACAAGTTCGTGGCAGCGCTGCGCCGCGCGGCGGGCGGAACGGCGGTACGGCGGCCACGCGGCCAAGCGGCGTACTGACACAGCCACGCGCCCCTGGGGCGACGGCCGCTCGGTCAGTCCAGGAAGGCCGTCTCGATCCAGCGGCGTACCGCCCGCGGGCGCATCCGGTGCAGCCGGTCCACGGTGTCGGCGACCTCCTGTGCCCCGCCCAGCGACAGGAACTTCTCCCGCACCAGTTCGGCATGGCCCGCCCGGGTCTCCGGCCCGGCCGCCCCGACCGGGATCAGCCGGGTGCGCGAGACCGTACGGCCGTCCGTCAGACGCACGGTGACCCGGGCGCCGGTCGCCTTGGTGGACCGGGAGAAGTCCCGGTTGTCGGCCGCGAGCACACCGACCAGGTCCACCAGCTCGTCGCCGCCGAAGCCGCGCAGCCACGGCACCGCCCGCTCCCCCGCCTCGCGCACCGCCTCGCCGAACGGCGCGTCGGACAGGAAGAGTTCACGGGTCATCTCGGTGTCGTGCTCCAGCCGTATCCGCTTGGCCAGCGCCCACCGGTCGGGGTCGTCCAGATGCGGCGGGGAGAAGTCGTCCACGCCGAAGTGGCCGGTGAGCAGCGTGGTCGCCACCGGGTAGGGCACGTCCAGGACCAGCGCGCCCAGCGGGGAGCCGGGGCCGGTGACATAGCGGGCGGCCCGCTCCCCCGCGAACAGCGTGTACAGGGAGGCCTCGACCACGACCTCGGCCACGTCCCGGGGCCTGACCGCGCCGATCTCCTTGTGGATCTCGGCCGCGCAGTCCACCGCCGCGTCGATGCCGGGGCCGCCGGGGTGCATCTTGAACGACAGGGTGTCCGTGTGCCAGCGCCGCCCCAGCCCCTTGGCCACCGCCTCGGGCAGCGGCACGGTGGCGAACCGGGCCAGGAAGCCGTCGCTGTGCTCCATGATGTCCGGCGCCCCGCGCAGCCCGGCGTACGCGGCGTCACAGGCGTCCATCGCGGTGCGCACCGGGGTGAAGGTGTTGAACAGGCGGGCGTCGCTGGCGAGGAAGGCCCGCATCAAGGGCCAGTTGGGCATGGCGAAGGCCAGTCCGAAGGCGTTCTCGAACAGGCTCGCCGGGGCCCGGTCGCAGTGCAGCCGGCCGGCCACCGCACCGGCCAGATGGGTGTGTACGGCGCTCTGGCCGCGCAGCGGCCCGAGCGTCGCGGAGGCGGTGATCCGGGCCGCGCACTCGTTGGCCGCGACCACCGCGGTGAGCAGCGAGAGCCCGTCCAGCTGCCGGGCGTAGGCGAAGGCGAGCGGGACGGCGACCGTGGAGTTCGACAGGTGTCCGGCGTACGCGGTGTCGTCCAGGTTCAGCCAGGAGCCGAGCGCGGCGAAGACGCCGGCCGCCTGGCGCGGATCACGCTGCATGGGATGCCCGAACGCGGCCACCAGCTTTCTGCCGAGGGGATGCTGCAGACCCGCGCGGATGGAGGCGATCTGCGACAGCACCTGGCTCGCGGCGAGCTTCAGCACCCGGCAGGGGACCTGCTGGGGGCGCAAGGTCGCGGCCCAGTGGGAGAGTTCGCGCAGCGGGGTGTCGGCGGGCGTGCGACCGCGGGTGGTCCGCGGCAGGGTGCGGGCCTGCTCGGCCCAGTCGGCGCACAGCGCCCGGGCGACGCTCTCCGCGAGGACGGCGGTCATGCGGGTACACCTTCCGTGCGTGCGTCAACGTGTGTGCGCTGGGACGTCCGGGGGGAACACGGGGGAACACGGCTGCGGGAGCACCGTTGCCCGGTGCTCCCGCAGTGCATCGGTGGTGTTACGCGGCCGGGACCTTGTCCAGGAAGCCGTAGACGGCCTTGATCCGGCCCGCCTCGTCGGTGACGAGCACGTCGAAGCCGATGGCGATCGGCTCGGCGCCCGGCTCGGTCACCAGGCCCCACTGGAAGCGGGCCTGGTTGTGGTGGGCGTCGACGGTGCCGTGCAGTTCGAAGGAGAGGCCCTTGAACTGGTCGCGGGCACCGGCCACCACGGCCCCGAAGCCCTCGGGGCCCTCGACCGCGGCGAGCGGGTCGATGTACGGGGCGTCGGCGGTGAACAGCTCGGCGATGGCCGCGGCGCGCTTCTCGGCGTCCGCCTCGTTCCAGATGGCGAGGTAACGGGTGACGGTGGTGGTCAGGTCGCTCATGCGGGCGATCTCCTTAAGGGCGTGCTTCTCTGGTTCTTCGGACAGGTGGTTCAGGGGGTGGCAGGCGCCCAGACCGGGAGGGCTCCGGGGAGCACCTCGAAGGTGGCCGTGGTGCCGATGCCGTGCTGGTACTCGCCGTCGTGTTCCAGCGGGAGCCGGCGGCCGTCGGTGCGCTCGACGGTGATGGTGCGCCCGCGGGCGTAGACGGTCGCCGGGTGGTCCATGTGCCGTGCTTCGCGGGTCAGTTCGGGCACCTCGTCCGCCGGGACACCGCCGCCGATCACACAGACGTCGAGCAGTCCGTCGTCGAGCAGCGAACCGGGCAGGACCAGGAACCGGCCGCCGCGGTAGCGGCCGCCGCCCACGTTGGCGAGGACCGTGGGGCCCTCGTGCACGACCCGGCCGTCCACGGTGACCCGGCCCGGGTACGGCCGGTAGCCGGCGGCCGTGTCGGCGAAGGCGCGGGCATAGCGCTCCCGCCCGGTCAGCGGCAGTTCCCGGGCGGTGAGCAGCGCGTCCGCGATCACCCCGGAACAGGCGCCCAGATACACGTGGTTGCGGGTCTCGGCCAGGCGGGCCAGGTCGAGCCGGCGCAGCCGGGCGCTGCCGCCGATGCCTTGGTCGGTCAGAATCGCCTTCAGGGACTCGCTCCAGGGGCGGTCGCCCCACAGCATCTTGTAGCCGGAGTTGCCGGTGCCGCCGGGCACCACCGCGAGGGCGGCGTTCCCGGTCGCCGGCACGAGTCCCTGGACGGCCTCGCGGACGGTGCCGTCCCCGCCGATGACGACGATCAGGTCGGGCGCCCCGGGCGATGCCGTGGCGGACCGCTGCAGGGCGCGGCGCACCGCGACCGTGGCGTCACCGGGGCCGGTGGTGAGGTGCACCTCGGTGTGCTCCAGGCAGGAGGCACACAACTGCCGTACCTCTTCGACCAGTTCGGGCGAGTGGCTGCCGGAGGCGGGGTTGCCCAGGACGAGGGCCCGGGTGGGAGCCGGGGCTGCGGTGTCTGCCATGACGGGCGTACTCCTTCTCGTCGGACGGCAGCGGGCCGGCCAGGCCGCGTGGTGCCGCCCCGGTGCCGCTGCGTTCCCACTGTGCCGGGGGGCGCTGACACGGGGCTGACGCCGGCTCCCGGGCAGCGCGGGCATCACCAGCTGACCGGCAGTTCCTCCAGGCCGTACACGATCGTGTTCCGGCGGAAGCGGACCTGCTCCGGTGGCACGGCCAGGCGCAGCGTGGGGAAGCGGGCGAAGAGGGCGCTCAGGCACACCTCCAGCTCCATGCGGGCCAGCGAGGCACCCGGGCACAGGTGGGCGCCGTAGCCGAAGGCGAGATGGCCGGCGGCGTTGCGGTGGAGGTCGAGGCGGCCGGGGTCGGGGTAGACCGACTCGTCGTGGTTGGCGGCGGGGATCGCGACGATCAACCCTCCCCCTTACGGATCGTCGCCTCGCTCAGCTCCACGTCGTCCACGGCCACGCGGACCTGGTTGTTGTTGTCCTGCGAGATGGACCATTGACCTGCTCTCCCTCCCGAAGGAGGGAGGTTCTGGCCTGCTCGCTCGGTGCTGTGCCGCTACGCGGCACGGGCATCGGGCGGGCTTCCATGGCTTCCTGCTTCGTCGCGCTGTGCCGGGACGGGTCCTGGTCTTACCGGCGCTCCACAGGCTGATGCCGCCAGTCCGGCGGCCTGTTTCACATTCCTCGCGGCGTTGTGGTCGCGGTCGTGGACGGTGCCACAGGCCGTGCAGGTCCATTCCCGCACGCGGAGGGGCTTGGGACCGTCGTTGTACCCGCAGGTGGAGCACACCTGACTGGTGGGCTCGAACCGGCCGGCCTTGACGAAGGTGCGCCCGTACCGTTTCGCCTTGTACTCCAGCATGTTCACGAACTGCGACCAGCCCGCGTCGTGCACACTCTTGGCCAGGCGGGTGCGCGCGAGCCCGTTCACTGCCAGGTCTTCCACGGCGATCGCTTGGTTTTCGCGGATCAGCCAGGTGGAGAGCTGGTGGTGGAACTCGTGGCGGGCGTCGGCGACGCGCGCGTGCGCGCGGGCCATCTTCACGCAGGCCTTCTCGCGGTTCTTCGATCCCTTCTGCTTGCGGGCCAGCTCCCGCTGGGCCCTTTTGAGTTTCTTCTCCGCGCGCCGCAGGAACCGGGGGGAGTCGATCTTCGTTCCGTCGGACAGGACCGCGAAATGGGTCAGGCCCAGGTCGATGCCGACCGCCTGGCCTTCGGCCTCGGGCATACGGGTGGCGTCAGCGGTCGGGGCGGTGTCGATGACGAACGAGGCGAAAAACCGCCCGGCCGCATCCTTGATCACCGCGACCGAGGACGGTCTGGTGGGCAGGGTGCGGGACCACTTCACCTTCACCTCGCCGATCTTCGGCAGGTTCAGCCGTCCGGTGTCCGTGATCGACCAGCGCGCGTTGGCGGTGAACCGGATCGACTGCCGGTTGTCCTTGCGGGACTTGAAGCGGGGCGGGCCCAGCTTAGGGCCCTTTCGGGTTCCTTTGAGGGAAGCAAAAAAGTTCTTGTACGCGGTCTCGGCGTCGCGCAGGGACTGCTGGAGGACCACGGCGGAGACCTCGCCGAGCCAGGACCGTTCCACGGTCTGCTTCGCCTGAGTAATCAGCTTCTTCGACAGTTCGCCCGCGCTCGGGAACGCCTCACCGGCTGCGCGGGCGTCCTCACGGGCGCGGACCACGTCGTTGAACACGACGCGGGCGCACCCGAACGCCTTGGCCAACGCGGTGCGTTGCGCACGGTTCGGGTACAGACGGAATCTATACCGAAGCTGCATGACCACCACCCTACATACTTGGGTTTTGGGCGAGATGTAGAAGATCAGAACTGGTCGGCATGTGGCTTTCATGATGCATGTTCATTTGGTCTTCGTGACCAAGGTCCGGCACAAGGTGTTCAGTGATGTTCATCTGGTGCGGATGGAGGAGATCATGCGGTCGGTATGCACGGACTTCGAGTGCGAACTGGTGGAGTTCAACGGTGAGGACAATCACGTGCATCTCCCGCCTGCGTCAGGAGTTCCCGCATCTGGTGCGACACTACTGGCGGGCCAACAGGCTGTGGTCGGGCTCCTACTTCGCCAAAACCGTGGGCGGCGCCCCACTCGCAGTGGCAAGCAGTACATCGAAAAACAGAACCGACCAGTGTGAGCCTCACTCCGGCCCCGCCGGGGCCGAGCTGTCCCGGCGCTCCGCGCCGCGTGTGATGACCACGCAATGCCCGGCTCCGCCGAATTGGGTTGTCAGGCGGCATTGGGTTGTCAGGCGGCGAGTATGAGGGCTTCGAAGCGGGAGGTGCGGGTGCCGCCGGGCGGAGTGCCGGTCAGCCATCGGTCGAGCCGGGTCTTTGGTCGTCGGCGCCGAAGCGGTTGTCGTTGGGCACCTGGCGCACGTCCGCGTGCCGGGTGACCAGCCAGCCTCGCCGCCGCGTGTGCGCGATGCGCACCTTCTGCGGGGGTTCCTCGCGTAGCGACGCGTAGGCGTCCGTGAAGCGTAGAGGCAGGAGCGCGGCATAGGCAACGAGTATGGTTCTGAAACAGAATCCTCCGGTTTTGTACCGCATGACGAACGGGCACGCGGAGCGTCATCTCGCGTGCCCGCCAGGGCTGGGGTTGTCGGAAAAAGCTCAGGAATCCTCCGCCTTCCTCGGCAGCAGCTGCACCAGCAGTGCCACCACCACGCAGATCCCCGCCTGGACCAGCAGGCCGGCGCCGAGGGCGTGGGCGTAGGAGTGGGCCGTGACGCGGTGGCCGGCCACGCCGAAGAAGACAACGCCGATCACCGCGATGCCGATGGCGTTGCCCATCTCCTGAGCCGTGGAGAAGACACCGGAGGCGGCGGCCGCGTGGTGCGGGGTGACGCCCTCCAGGACCAACGAGGCGAGCGGGGCGACGACGAAGCCCATGCCGAAGCCGGCGACCACCATGGCTGGGATGCACCAGGCGACGGCGCCGCTGCCGCCCAGCTCCCACGCGGTGGCGGCGAGCGCGATGTTGCCGACCGCCTGGACCAGCGCGCCGACCGTCAGGACCTGCTTGCCCAGCCTGGCCGCGGCCTTCGGCGCCTGGACGGAGCCGATGAAGAAGCCGAGGCCGAGCGGGATGAACAGCAGCCCGGACTGGAGCGCGGACCGGCCGCGGCCCTCCTGCAGGTACAACGCGAGAACCAGGAAGAAGGAGGCCATCGCGGCGAAGAACACCAGCAGGGAGACGACGCCGACGCCGAACGCCCGGTCCTCGAACAGGCTCGGGTGGACCAGCGGCGACTTCTCCTGGGCGGCCTTGCGGCGCTGGGCCAACCAGAACAGGGCCAGCAGCGGCACTGCCGCGACCAGGCTCTCCCAGGTCCAGGTCGGCCAACCCTCCTCGCGCCCCTGGACCAGCGGCAGGACGATGGCGGTGAGGCCCGCGGTCACCAGGATCACGCCGGTCCAGTCGAGGCCGGTACGGCCCTCGGCCCGAGACTCGGGCACCACCCTCGGCGTGAGCAGCAGGCCCACGGCGCCGATCGGCGCGTTGATCAGGAAGATGGTCCGCCAGTCCCAGCCGAAGACGTCGGCCTTGATCAGCAGACCGCCGATCAGCTGCCCGAACACGGCCGAGGCGCCCATGGTGATGCCGTAGGCGTTGAACGCGGCAGCCCGGGCCTTGCCCGCGTACGCCGTGGTCAGGATGCCGAGGACCTGCGGGATGACCAGCGCCGCCGCGGCGCCCTGCACCGCGCGCGCCGCGATCAGCTCGGCCATGTTCGGGGCGATGCCGCAGACCAGCGAGGAGAGCGTGAACAGGGCCAGGCCGATGGAGAAGACCTTCCGGCGGCCGTAGAGGTCGCCGAGCCGACCGCCGGTGATGAGCATGGCGGACAGCCCGATGTTGAAGGTCGCGGCCACCATCTGGATCTCGGCGCTGGTCGCGTGCATGTTCCGCTGAAGCGACGGGATGGCCACGTTGACGATGAAGAAGTCGACGTTGGCGATGAACAGACCGGCCAGCACGACCCAGAGCGCACCCCAGGCGGGCTTGCCCTCGGCCTCCGCGATGTCCGGTGGCGGTGCGACCGCGGCCGCGCTGCCGGTCAGTTCCGCTTCGGTGGTCATGGATGACACTCCTCTTGGGTGCGTGCTGCCGGCGGCCGGACGGCGGACGCGCGGGACGGTGCCGGTGGCCGCGCGGCTCAGGACGTCGGGGCCTTCTCAAGGCGCGGGAGCAGCTGGACCAGCGCGGCCACGGCGAGCGCAAATGGCACCAGGAGGTAGACGCTCGCCCGGAAGGCGTCGGCGAAGGCGTCCGGGCCGGTGCCGTGGTCGAGGACGTGGTAGAAGACCACGCCGACCACAGCCACGCCGACGGCGCCACCGACCTGGTTGGCCGTGGACAGCACGCCGGAGGCCGCGCCCGCGTAGCGCGGGTCGGTGCCCGCGAGGGCCACGGTGGCCAGCGGTGCCATCACCATGGCCATGCCCGCGCCGCCGATCAGCAGGCCCGGCACCAGCCAGGCGACGGGACCGTGGGTGCCGATGTGCTCCACCGCGGCGTACAGCCCGACCAGTCCGGCCGTCAGCACCAGCGCGCCGACCGCGAGGGTCTGCCGGCCGAGCGCGGCGGCGATCTGCTTGGCCGTCAGCGAGGTGGCGAGGAAGCCCACACCGAGCGGCAGGAAGACCAGGCCGGACTCCAGCGCGCTCAGCCCACAGCCCTGCTGGAGGTAGAGCGCAAGCACGAGGAAGAAGGACGCCATCCCCGAGTAGTAGACGACGGCCGTGATCACGCCGAGCGTGAAGGAACGCTGGCGGAACAGCACCGGGTTGACGAGCGGGCCGCGGGCCGCCGCCGCGAGCCGCCGCTGGTACCAGGCGAAGACGGCGAGCAGCACGGGAGAGGCGGCCAGGCACTCCCACGTCCACAGCGGCCAGCCCTTCTGCTGGCCCTCGGCGAGCGGCAGCACGACGGCGACCAGCCCGGCGGAGACCAGCACCATGCCGATCGGGTCCAGCCGGGACCTGCCCTGCGCCTTGGACTCCGGGACCACGCGCGGGGCGAAGATCAGCGCGGCGATGCCGATCGGCACGTTGACCAGGAAGCAGGTGCGCCAGCTGAGTCCGGCGATGTCGGCGTGGATCAGCAGACCGCCGATCAGCTGGCCGAACACACCGGCGAGGCCCATCGTCAGACCGAAGGCGTTGAACGCGCGGATCCGGGCGGGGCCGCTGTAGACGACCCCGATGATGGCGAGGACCTGCGGGCCCATCAGCGCGGAGGCGAGTCCCTGGGCGATGCGGGCCGCCACCAGCTGCCCGGCCGTGGGCGCGCTGCCGGCCCAGGCCGAGGAGAGGGTGAACAGCGCCACGCCGATCAAGAACAGCCGCCGGCGGCCGTAGAGGTCGCCGAGCCGGCCACCGGTGATCAATCCGGCCGCGTACGCGAGCGCGTACCCCGCGACGATGAACTCCACGGCGGACGAACTGGCGTGCAGGTCCCGCTGAGTGGCCGGGATGGCCACGTTGACGATGAAGACGTCGAGGGTGATGACGAAGGTGCCGATCAGGATGATCGGCAGCATCGCCCAGTGCGGGGCCGCGGACTCCTGCTGGGCGACGGCCGGCGGTGCGCTCTGTCCGCTCGCGCCGGTCGGGTTCCCGTTCTGCTCCGGGGCGGCTTCCCGGGGTTCTTGTAAGGCCATGGGGCCGTTCCTTTCTTCGGTCGGTGTGGTGCCCTGGAGCCGCCCCGCCCGTCACCAGGACGGGACGTGCAGGATCTCCAGCACGGCTGCGGAGAAGCTGAAGCCCGCGCCCGCCGCGACGACCAGGACGAGGTCGCCCGGTCCGACGGCACGCTCCAGGACGAGGTGCTCGATGCCGAGGAACTGGTCACCGGGGCCGATGTGCCCGTACCTGCGGCCGACCTCCCAGGTGCTCTGTTTCTCCGTGAAGCCCAGCAGGTCGTAGTTCTCGGGCGTCTTGTTGCGGTGGACGTGCGGGGTGACCACGCGCGAGATGTCCTCGGTCGTCACCCCGGCCTCGGCCAGGACGCGCGAGGTGGTGGCCATGAGGGCGGCCTCGTAGCGCTCCCAGGAGCCCTCCGCCTCCTTGGTCGCCGCGTGCTGCATGCCGCGTTCGATCAGCCGCACCTCGGCACCGGGTCGGATGCCGAAGGGTTCGAGTCCGCGGTTCCACCGCTCCAGCGAGTTGTCGGCGCCGATGGTCGCCGCCAGCAGCCGGGCGAACCCCCCGCGCCCGGACAACATCAGCGCGGTGCCGCCGTCCGCGAAGATCAGATTGAGCTGGACGTTCCAGCGGTCGACCCAGGGCGCGGCAAACCGGTCGCCGGTGGTCATCAGCACCTCGGTGGCAAGTCCGGAGCCGATGTAGCCGGCGGCCAGGCTCAGCGAGCCCAGCGCGGCGTTGCAGCGCTGCTGGAGGTCGAAGCCGGGGGCGGCGCGGCCGACGGTCTCGTTGGCGACGTAGGCCGCGGCGGGCCACATGTCGTGGCCCTGGTAGCTGCCGGAGGAGTGCAGGACGAGACCGACGTCCTGGGGTGCGACGCCGGACCGTTCGAGGGCGAGCCGGCCGGCGCGCACGGCCATCTCGGGGCCGGACAGTTCGTCGGAGACGGCGATGTGCTCGAAGCCGAGGTTCTGGTGCTCCTCGTCGACGAGGCCGTCCGCGGTGGCCTGCCGCACGGTGACAGTGTCCGGCAGCCAGGATCCGGCCGACGCGACGAAGAGGTCTTTGTCGAATCGCATGCTGCTGCTTCTCTCTCGGTTGGGTGGCCTCGGCTGGGCGTCGGCGAGGGACCGACGGACGCCGTGTCGGCTGGCCGCCTGTCACTTTCTCGCGCCCCGCTGACACGGCGCTGACACGGACCCTCGGCGGTCAGCGCGCCGAGGCCGCGGCCAGCCGCTGGAGCCGGTGTGCGAAGTGCGCGGTGACGGCCTGGGCGTGGGTGTCGATGTAGAAGTGGCCGCCCTCGTACTCGTTGTGGCCGAGGTAGGAGGGGGTGCGGCCGGCCCAGTGGGTCATGGCGTCCGGGGTCTCCTGGAGCGGGTCGCTGCGGCCGCCGTAGGAGGCGAGCGGGCAGCTGACGCCCTTGCCGTCGTCCTCGTACTGGGCGGCGACGCGCAGATCGGCGCGGAGCGCGGGCACGACCAGGGCGAGCATCTCGGGGTTGTCGTAGATCTCCGCCGGGAAGGAGCCCAACTTCTTGATCCATTCGACGAGTTCGGGCTCCGGCATCCGGCTCTGTTCCTCGGTCGGCTGGAAGAAGCCCTCGGGTGACCAGCCGGACATGCCGACCATGACCGGCGCCGGTCCGCCCTCCTCCTGCATGCGGATGGCCAGCCGGAACGCCAGCTGGGCGCCGAGGCAGTGCCCGAAGAGGGCGAACGGCCGCTCGTCCAGGTCGTTCAGCACGGCCTCGTGCAGGGCGTCGAGCAGCGGCCAGAACTCCTCGTACGTGGGCTCCTCCCGGCGGTTGTGACGGCCGGGCAGGGTGACGGCCTGGGGGGCGATGTCCGGGGGCAGCAGGCGTTCCCAGTCACGGTAGATGATGGCGCCGCTGCCCGCGTGGGGCAGCAGGAACAGCCGGATCGAGGCGTCGGGCGAGGGCTCCACGGGGTGGAACCAGTGCCCCTCGCTGGACATCTGGCTGCCTACGGTGCCGATGGCGGTGGTCACGACGGCGTACTCCCAACGGTGGTGGACGGGCCGAGGGCGCGTACCGCGGGCAGCAGCACCTCGGCGATCTCCTTCAACTGCGGCTCGGGGTCCAGGGATCCGATCCGTACGACCAGATGCCGGGCGCCGGCCCGGACGTACCCGCCGAGCCACTCGGCGCACTTCTCGGCGCTGCCCCAGGCGTAGGCCTGGATGCTGCTCATCTGCTCCAGGGAGCGGCCGTAGTAGTGGCTGATGTAGTGCTCCAGCTCGGTCCTCGCGGCACGCTCGTCGCTGTTCACGGTGACCGTGGCGTACAGCGCTGGGGTGACCGTGCGGCCGGTCTCGGCGGCGATTTCGGCGAGGCGCCAGCGGGCGCGGGCATAGGCCTCGACGTCGGGCAGGAAGGGCAGCCAGCCGTCGTAGCGGGTCGCGGCGCGGGCGAGGACCTTGGGGGTGTCGCTGCCCGCGAGCCAGAGGGGCGGGCCGCCGGGGATCGCGGGCGAGGGGAGGCGGTCGAGGTTCTCCGCCTGCCAGAACCTGCCCTCGAATTCCGTGGGTTCGCCTTCCTCACCGGAGCGCCAGGCCGTGCGCCACAGCGCGGTGATCTCGTCCAGGCGGCCGACCCGGCCCTGGAAGGAGGCGCCGACGGAGGCGAACTCCTCCTCGGTCTCGGCCATCGGGAAGCCCGAACCGAGCCCGAGGACCAGTCGGCCGGCGGCGACATGGCTGAGGCTCGCGACCATGTTGGCGCCGACGAGGGGATGGCGCAGGGCGGGGGTGAGGGCGGCGGTGCCGACGGTGATGCGGGTGGTGGCCGCCGCCGCGGCCGACAGCACGACCAGGGGATCGAGGCGGGGGCGGGCGGTCAGTGAGTCCCCGGCCCACAGCGAGTCGAACCCGAGCGCTTCCGCCCGGCGGGCGAAGTCGAGCAGGGGGGCGGCGGCGTAGGCGCCGTTGATGGCCTGCTCGCGGGTGGGCAGGAGGATGCCGATCCGTGGTGAAGTCACACTGTGCTCCCGAGTACGTCCCTGGCCGGTGCCGTCAGCTGTTCCCGCACCGCGCGGCGCAGGATCTTCCCCGAGGGGTTGCGCGGGAGGGAGTCCGTGAAGTGGTACGTGCCCGGGATCTTGTAGTCGGCGATGCGGCCCCGCAGGGACAGCAGGAGTTCCCGGGGTGTCACCCTCGCGCCGGCCTTGAGCACCACCACCGCGTGCACGCTCTCGCCCCAGCGGTCGTCGGGCAGGCCGACCACCGCCGCGTCGGCCACCGCGGGGTGCGCGGCGAGGGCCTTCTCGACCTCCGCCGGGTAGATGTTCTGCCCGGCGACGATGATCGTGTCGTTGATGCGGTCGCACAGGTGGAGGTAGCCGTCCTCGTCGAGGTAACCGGCGTCGCCCATGTGCAGCCACTCCCCCACCAGGGTGCGGGCCGTGGCCTCGGGCAGGTTCCAGTAGCCGAGCATCCGGGAGGGGGTGCGGACGCAGATCTGGCCGACGGCGCCGGGCGGCAGGCTCTCGCCGTCGGGGCCGATGACCTTGATCCCGGTGCCGGGGCAGGGCCGGCCCACCGAGGTCAGCCTGGTGCTGCCGGGGTGGTGGGCGTCCGGCGGGAGGCACACCGCCACACTGCCGGTCTCGGTGCTGGCGTAGATCTGGGCGAACTCGCAGCGGTAGGTCTCCAGGCACTGCTTGAGCAGGGTCTCGGACATGGGGGCGGCGCCGTACGCGATCTTGCGGAGCGAGCCGAACGCCTCGGGTCCGGCCTCGCGTTCGGCGGCCATCGCCTGGAGCATCGCCGGTGCGGCGAAGGTGGTCGTCACGCGGTGGGTGCGGATGAGGCGTACGGCCTCCTGCGGGTCGAACTGCGGCATGATCACATTGGTGCCGCCCGCGTTGAAGGTGTGCAGGAACCAGCCGATGCCGGCCACGCCGAAGCCCGGCAGGGAGATCAGTGCCACGTCCTCGGGCCGCCAGTCGATCCAGTCGACGCCCTCGGCGCGGCTCGCGTGCGGCAGCGTGAAGAAGCTGCGGTGGGCGAGGACGGCCCCCTTGGGCAGGCCGGTGGTGCCGCTGGTGTAGATCTGGATCACCGCGTCGTCCGGGCCGGTACCGGGCGTGGGGTCGGTCTCGGGCTGGTCGGCCGCCCAGGCGAGCACGCCGGCGCCGCGCGCGGGTTCGCCGTCGGCGTCGGTGCCGTCGACGCGGATCACCCGCCGCAGTCCGCGCAGTTGGTGGCGGACGGTGGCGACGGTGTCCCAGAACTCGTCGTCCACGAAGATCAGCGCGGCGCCGGAGTCGCGCAGGATGTGGTCGACCTCGTTCGGGGTGAGCCGCCAGTTGACCGGGACCAGGACCGCGCCGGCCTTGGCGCAGGCGATCATCACGAGGTAGTAGTTCGCGGACTCCCGGCCCAGGTAGGCGACCCGGTCGCCGCGCCGCACACCGCTCGTGTGCAGGGCGTGCGCGGCCCGGTTGCTGTCCCGGTGGAGCTTGTCGTAGGTGGTGACGCGGCCCTCGCAGACGATCGCCGGGTGGTCCGGGCGGCTGCCGGCGTGGGCACGGGCGGAGTGGTGGAGCGTCCAGCGCTCCGTGGGTATGTCGGTCATCTCGTCTTCCCGTCCCTTGCTGTTCACGCTGCCTCAGGCGAGCTGCCCGTCGACGAACCGGGCCAGCGCGCGGACCGTGGGGTGGTCGTGGGTGAGCGAGGCCGGCAGGGGCAGCCGGAACGCCTGCTCCAGCGCGGCCTTGACCTGCTGGGCCATCAGGGAGTCCAGGCCCAGCGACACGAACTCGGCGGTCGCGTCGAGTTCGTCGCCCTCCTCCAGGTGCAGGACGGCGGCGACCTTCTCGCGGACCACACAGGTGACGGCGGCGAGCCGGTCCGCCTCCGGCAGCGCGGTCAGCGCGCGGAGGTCGAGGCCGGTGCCGTCCTCGTCCGTGGTCCGGCGGGCGAGCCGGTCGTAGAACAGGTCACCGGTGACGCTGCCGGAGACATAGCGGTCCCAGTCGAACTCGCCGACGATCCGCTGGGTGCGGGGGCGGCCCCAGAGCCGGGCGAGGGTGTCCAGGGCGCGGGTCGGGGAGAAGAAGCGGACGCCGCTGCGTTCGATCTCCTGGCTGAGGTGCTCCTCCAGCCGGGCGGACATGCCGACCCGGGCCCAGGCGCCCCAGTTCACCGACAGGCCCGGCATCCCGCGCCTTCCGCGCCACTCGGCGAGGGCGTCGAGGGCGGCGCTGGCGGCGGCGTAGTGGCCCTGGGTGGCGCCGCCGAGGACGGAGGCGATGGAGGAGTAGGTGACGAAGAACTCCAGCTCCGGGAAGGACTCCTCGGCGGCCTCGTGCAGCAGCCAGCCGCCGTAGGCCTTAGCGGCGAGCTGGGCGTCGATGGACTCCCAGGTCAGCTCGGAGATGAGCTTCTTGTCGTAGGAGCCGGCGGCGTGCACGATCCCGCCGACGGGGTACGGGCCGGCCGCGAGCTGCCGGACGAGCCGCCGCACGTCCTGCGGGCGGGAGATGTCGGCGCGTACGACGTCGATCTCGGCGTCGGCGGCGAGGTCGGCGAGGAGCGCCGAGGCCTCGTCGGTGGCCCGGCCGCTGCGGCTGACCAGGGTCAGGTGCCGGGCGCCGAGGGCGGCCAGCTTGCGGGCGGTGACCAGGCCGAGTCCGCCGAGACCGCCGGTGACCAGGTAGGTCCGGTCGGCGCGAAGCCCGGCGGGCCCCTCCTCGACCACGTACCGCTGCGGCTCGGCCCGCCCCTCCGCCGGGATCACCGCGTCCAGCTGCGATGCGACCCGGCCCTCCGACAGGAGCACCCCGTCCGGCTGCTCCTCGGCCCGGCCCTCCGACAGAAGCACCCCGTCCGGCTGCTGCTCCGCCGGATCCTCGGGCAGGATGACCCAGGCCCGGCCGGCGGGGTCGGCGAGGGCGGTGCGCAGGGCCTCGCCGGTCTCGTCGAGCCGGAAGTGCGGGGCGGTGTCGTCGGAGCCGGTGTCGTGGACGACGGCCGGGGCGGGCACGGTGAGCGTGGCACGGAAGGTGCCGTCATGCCGTACGAGCACCTCGTCGCCCGGCGCGAATCCGGTGCCGCCGGCGGTGGCGAGGACCCTACCGCGCGCCAACTGTCCCAGTACCGGAGGCGGTTCCTCCTCCGCGGCCTCCTCGGCGCGCTCGGCCCGGCCGGTGTCCAGGGCAGTGCGGGCGTCCTCGGCGGTGAGGCCGACGGTGTGCACGCGGACCTGGACCTCGCCGGCCCCCGGCGCACGGTCGGCGACCGGGGCGAGGGCCAGGTCGGAGAGGTCGCCGGAGTCGGGGGCGCGCAGTTCGAAACCGCCGGTCCAGGTCAGCGTGGTGTCACCGGCGAGCAGCCGGCGGACGTAGCGGCGGCCGGGCCGGTGGGCGACCTGGTACTCGCCGGGCGGCTCGGCCCGCCACTCCTCGGCGAGCGGGGCGAGGCCGCTGCCGGGGGCCAGGTCGACCAGGGTGGCCCGGTACTGCGGGTACTCGGTGAGCAGCACCCGGCCGAAGCCCCACAGGGTGGCGGCGCCGAGGTGGCCGCCGTCGCCGGCCGGGTCGCCGGGCAGCCACTGGGCGCCCTCGGTGACCAGCCACAGCCGGGGCGGCCGGGCCGCGTTCTCCAACGCACCGACGAGCGCAAGGAGTTCGCGGTAGTTGTCCTCGCACTCGGCGCGCAGCCGCTCGGCGGACATCGGCTCGGGGCGCTGCCGCCACAGCCGGCAGACATCGGTGACGGTGGGGTCCTCCAGGGCGGCCTTGAGGTCGGTGAGGTCGGTCAGCCAGGTCACCTTCAGACCGGGCTCGGCGGCGAGGTCGGCGGCGCGGGCGGCGGACGGGTCGAGCAGGACCACATGCCGGGCCGCGGTGTGCTCCTCGGCCGGCAGGGCGCGG
Organism: Streptomyces sp. NPDC001393; assembly: GCF_053597455.1. Lineage (NCBI taxonomy): Bacteria > Bacillati > Actinomycetota > Actinomycetes > Kitasatosporales > Streptomycetaceae > Streptomyces > Streptomyces sp. NPDC001393. The sequence goes on along the minus strand of NZ_JBSFIH010000019.1, from coordinate 80,456 downwards.
CGCACCCAGTCGGGCCGGTGCAGGAACTGGCGGCGCCCGGCGCGGCCCTCGGGGCGGGCCATGCGCACGCCGAGCAGCTCGGCGACCGGTTCGCCGTTCTCCAGCAGCAGCACGTCGGCCAGCCGCCGGTCCTGTTCGCCGCGCACCCGGGCGAGGACCCGCAGCATCTCGCCGCGGGGCTTGCGGAAGTGCCGTACGGCCGCGATCTCGCGCGGCACGAACACCGGGCCCTCGGGGTCCAGGACGACCAGCGCCTGGACGGCGGCCTCCAGCAGCTCGGCCGGAACGTGCTCGACGGCGGTGGCGTCACGGCCGGTGAGCTCGCCGGTGACCAGTGCCCCGGCAGGCAGCGTTTGCCCATCAAGGAGCGGCGTCCGGTGCGTGCTGTCGGCGTGCCGGCCGGAAGCCCTCGTACTGGACGTACTTGGGCTTTCGGCCGGTGCGGCGAGAGTGCGTGCCGGGCGTCGCGACGGGGCGGACGTTGCCTGCCGGGGCACTGCATCGCCGTGCCGGGCGGCGCGCAGCAGCAGGCGCATGCGCGGGCCCTGGGGGCGGCCCACGGAGGCGAGGTCCGTGTAGATGTCCTCGTCGTCGATGTGCTGGGCGGCCGGCGCCAGCGTGGCGTCCAGCTCGGCCAACTCCGAGACGGGGACGAGGGGTTCGGGTTCGGCGGCGACGACGGCGGTGGCGTGCAGGTTCTCCTCGCCGCCGACGACCGTGAACACCTCCACCTCGGCGCCGCCGCCGTGCCGGGGCCGCCAGCGCGTGGTCAGCGCGGTCACGGTCTCGGCGGGCAGCTCCAGCGGGGCGAGCAGCCTCAGGTCGCGGACGGCGGAACGGGCGTGGCCCTGCACCGCGTCCTGCACCGCGAGCAGCAGGTCGACGTAGGCGCCGGCCGGCAGCACGGTACGGCCGCCGTCGGCGAGGTCGGCGAGCGCGCCCAGCTCCTCGGCGGTGAACTCCGCGGTGAACTCCCGTACCCCGCTGGCGAACCGCTCCTCGATGCCGAGCAGTGGATGCCGTGCACTGCCGTTCGCGGCGGAGCGGCGCGGGGTGACGGTGGGCAGCCAGTAGCGCTTGCGCTGGAAGGCGTACGTCGGCAGGTCCACGCGGGCGGGCGCGGGGTGTCCGGCGTGGTAGCCGGTCCAGGAGACGGTGAGCCCGGCCGTGTAGTAGTCGGCGAGCGCGGTGAGGGTGGTCGCGGTCGTGGTGTCGCGGCGGCGCAGGCTGGCGAGCCACAGGTGGTCCTCGACCGTGACGCTCCGCCGGGCCAGCGCGGTCAGGCCGGCCTGCGGGCCGATCTCGATCAGGGCGTGCCGGCCGCGCTTGGCGACGGCCCGGATGCCGTCGAGGAAGCGTACGGGTTCGCCGATGTGGCGCACCCAGTAGTCGGCGTCGCCGATCTCGCGGAAGCGGGCGAGCCGTCCGGTGACGTTGGAGACGATGCTGATCTTCGGCTCGTGGAAGGTGATGCCGTCGAGGGCGGCGCGGAAGTCGTCGTACACCTCGGCCATCAGCGGCGAGTGGAAGGCGTGGGAGACCTTGAGGCGCTCGACGCGCACGCCCTTGCCGGTGAGGATGCCGGCGACCTCGTCGAGGGCTGCCGTGGCGCCGGAGATCACCGTCTGGTCGGGGGCGTTGATCCCCGCCAGCGCCAGGTCCGCGCGGCCTTCCAGCAGGGGCGCCACCTCCTCGACCGCGGCGGTGACGGCGGCCATCCCGCCCTCGGTGCGGACGGCCTGCATCAGCCGGGCGCGGGCGGCGACCAGCCGGACGGCGTCGGGCAGCTCGAACAGCCCGGCGACGGCAGCTGCGACGACCTCGCCGATGCTGTGCCCGAGGAGCACGTTCGGCCTCGCGCCCCAGGCCATCCACTGCTGGGCGAGGGCGTACTCCAGGGTGAACAGGGCGGGCTGGGTGTACTCGGTGCGGTCGACCGCCTCGGGGTCGGCGGCCGTGCCGAGCAGCAACTCACGTACGGAACGCCCGAGATGGGCGGCGAAGAGCTCGTCGCACTCGTCCACGTGGGCGCGGAAGACCGGGAAGGCCTCGTAGAGGGCGGCGCCCATGCCGGCGTACTGGGAGCCCTGGCCGGTGAACAGGAACGCGGTCTTGCGGATGCCGGCCGGGCCCTCGTGCTCGGACCCGGCGGTGCGGTCCAGGAGACTGGCGAGCGCGGCGCGGTCGGCGACCGGGGCGGCGACCCGGTACGGGTGATGGGCGCGCGTGGTGTTGGCGCTGTGGCAGAGCGCGGCGACGGAGATCCCGGGCCGGTCCTCGAGCAACTTCCGGTACTCGGCGGCCAGTTCCCGCAGGGCGGCGGAGTTCTTCGCCGACAGGGTGAACAGCGGAGCGGCTCCCTCGCCGTCCTCACCGACAGGCCGCGGCTCGGGTGCCTGCTCCAGCACCACCGCGCCGATGGTGCCGGCGAACCCGAAGCTGTTGACGACCGCCCGCCTCACCCCGGCGTCCCACGGCTCGCAGGCGGTGGGCACCCGCAGCGGGTAGAGGTCCCAGGGGATGCGTCCGGAGGGCGTCTCCAGGTTGAGGTGCGGGTAGATCGTGCCGGAGCGCAGCTGGAGCACGGTCTTGATGACGCCGACGATGCCGGAGGCCGGTTCCATGTGGCCGAGGTTGGTCTTCACCGAACCGACCAGCACCGGGCGGTCCTTGGTGTGGGAGTCCACGAAGACGTCCCCGATGGCGCCGAACTCGATGGGGTCGCCGAGCGGGGTGCCGGTGCCGTGCGCCTCGACGTACTGGATGTCCTCGGGGCCGAGGTGGGCGGCGGTGAGCGCGCTGCGGATGACCTTCTCCTGGGCGGGGCCGTTGGGCACGGTGAGCCCGGCGCTGTCGCCGTCCTGGCCGACGGCCGTGCCGCGCACCAGGGCGAGGATCCGGTCGCCGTCGCGCTCGGCGTCGGTGAGCCGCTTGAGGACGACGATGCCGCAGCCCTCGGCGCGCGCGTAGCCGTCGGCGGACTCGTCGAAGGTCTTGCACCGCCCGTCCGGGGCGAGCATCTGGGCGTTGGAGAACATCACCGGGATGCGCGGGTGGTGCAGGGCGTTGACGCCGCCGCACAGCGCGATGTCGGTCTCGCCCCCGCGCAGGGCCTGCACGGCGAGGTGCAGGGCGACCAGGGAGGAGGAGCAGGCGGTGTCGACGCTCATGCTCGGGCCGCGCCAGCCCAGGAAGTACGACAGCCTGCCCGACAGCGGGAACATGGTGATGCCGGAGGCCAGATGGCCGTCCAGCTCCTCGTAGGGCAGTGAGTCCAGCTCCAGGGCGTAGTCGATGGAGCTGGCGCCGATGTAGACGCCGCCGTTGCCGCGGCGCAGCGGGGCCGGGTCGATGCCGGCGTGTTCCAGGGCCTGCCAGGCGGTCTCCAGCAGCAGCCGCTGCTGGGGGTCCATGTACCGGGCTTCCTTCGGGGAGATGTTGAAGAAGCCCGCGTCGAACAGGTCGATGCGGTCCAGGAACCCGCCGGCCGAGGCGATGATCTTGCCCTTGTCGTCGGGGCCCTCGGGGGTGAACGCCTCGACGTCCCAGCGGTCCCGGGGGATCGGGCCGATCCCGCTCCTGCCCTCCCGCAGGAAGGCGTCGAACTCGTCGGGCGAGCCGCTGCCGCCGGGGAACCGCAGACCGATTCCGACGATCGCGACCGGCTCGGGCGCCTGCTCTGTCTCCGTACGCGGCATGGGAGCGACTCCTCAAGCTTCCTTGATGGCCTGGGTCAGGTGGTCCACGAGATGGGCGATCGTCGGCTCGTTGAAGAGCACGCTGACGTTGATCGACAGATCCAGGAGCTGTTCCAGGCTCTGCCGTATCTCGGTCAGCCGCAGCGAGGTGAGGCCGAGATCGAAATAGCTGACGTCGAGCGGGAGATCCTCGGAATCGTCCATGAGCAGAACGGCTTTGAATTTCCCGAGGACGATTGACTCGATTTCTTCGGCGAGTTCGCTGCGCGGCAGCTCGCGCAGGCGCCGGCTCGTGCTGTCGACAGGTGGCATGCGGCTCATGCAAGCAGCGCCGCCTGACACCCCACTGACGGCTTCCCGCAAGGCAGTTGGCCGGATCGGGCCGGTCAGTCGGGCGTCAGCGCGGGGTCAGATTCCGCTGCCAGGCTCGCCTTGCTTCAAGAAATCCACACGCCATATCCGAAAGGCTGAAGATGCTTCGCGAAGCCGCGCAGGAGGAGAGTGCTGAGGCACCTTCCGGATTGAAGAGCTACGACCTCTACATCGCGGGCAAGGACGTGGCCGGCGACGGCTGGGTCTACACCGTCAGCGGGCGCTCCCTGCTGGAAGACGTGTTCACCAGCGTGAGTCTGAAGCGCTCCCTCGAACAGGACCCGGAGTCCGAGGCGGCGCGGCATCCCTATGTCGTCGGCCGCTGCGCGATCGCGGACGACTCCGCCATCGACCTGGCCACCCAGGCCGCCGCCGCTGCCGCCCCCGACTGGGCGGCCGTACCGCTGGAGCGGCGGATGCGGCTGGGCACCCGCTTCCGCGAGGAACTGATCAAGCACCAGGACGAGTTCCTGCGCATGCTGGTCGCCGAGTCCCACCCGGTGAAGCTCGCCCGCTGGGAGCTGAGCTGCCTGCTGCAGATCTACGCTCCCGGTTCCCTGCGCTGGTACCTGAAGCAGATGCGGGTGGAGAAGGAGTACAACGGCCGCAAGCTGATCCTGCACCGCCAGCCGGACGGCGTGGTCGCCTTCAACCCGCCGCAGAACGCCCCGCTGCCGAGCGCCGCCCTGTGCGTGCTGGCGCTGATGGCCGGCAACGCGGTGGTGGTGCGGGCGCCGCGCAGCATCGCGCTGTCCACGATGTGGCTGCTGCGGGACGTCGTCGCCCCGCTGCTGGAGGAGGCCGACGCGCCGGCCGGGGTGCTCAACGCGGTGTGCTCCAACCCGAAGCAGACCATGGACCGCTGGATCGCCGACCCCCTGATCAACGACATCTTCTACATCGGCGGCAGCCAGGAGGGCCTGCGCTTCGAGCAGAGCTGCGTGGCGCACGGCAAGAAGCCCATCCTCGAGCTCGCCGGCAACGACGGCATCGTGGTGTGGAAGGACGCCGACGTGAAGTGGGCGGCCGAGGCGATCACGGAGGCCTTCTACGGCTCCGGGCAGATCTGCATGGTGCCCAACTACGTCCTCGTCCACCCCGATGTCGCCGAGGCGCTGATCGCCGAGGTGAAGGAGCAGGTCAAGGGCATCCGGCCGGGCCTGCCCGAGGAGGAGGACGTGCTGCTGTCACCGGTCAGGCGCAGCGAACGGTTCTTCCGGCTGCTGCGGCAGGCCCTGGACAACGGCGCCGAGCTGGTGACCGGCGGGCACCGCACCGAGCTGGACGGCACGGTCTCGGAGACGGGCGTGTTCCTCCAGCCGACGGTGGTGCGGGTGGACGGCCTTGACCGGGCGCGGACGTACGACGTGGTCCGCGAGGAGACCTTCTTCCCGCTGATCCCGATCGTGGTCGCCGAACGCGACAACGACGACGCCCTCCTGGAAGCGTTCCTGCAGTTCGTCAACGGCAACGACTACGGGCTGCGCAACTCCCTGTGGTCCCGCTCGGACCACGTCGTGGAGACCTTCGTGCGGCGCACGGTCAACGGCGGCCTGCTGAAGGTCAACGACTCCCACATCGGCTTCCTGCCGTACCTGCCGAGCCACGGCGGCACCGGCCGCACCGGCGGCGCCTTCGGCGAGGCCAACTACCCGATGCTCAAGACCTCCCATGTGCAGGGAGTCAGCATCGCCCGCGACGTGAGCCCGTACGACGCGGTCTTCGGCGCCTGACCACACCCCGACCTGCGGAGGTTTCCCGTGCGTTCCCTCGATGCCGCCCGGACCGTCTGCGAGCGGTTCCACCCCGGACTGCTCAAGGAGCTGGAGCAGATCCCGTACGCCGAGCGCGAGCGGCCCGGCAGCCCCGTGATCGACCTCTTCCGCATCCACGGCGGGGTCGGCCTGCTCATCCCCGAGACCTACGGCGGCCACGGCGCGGCCCCGCTGGAGGCGCTGCGGGTGCAGCTGGCCCTGGGCGCCCTTTCCCCCTCCCTCGTCGCGGCGGTGTCCATGCACCACTTCACCGCGGCCATGCTGTACTCGCTCGCGGTGAAGTCGGGCCGGCTCACCGCCGCGCAGACCGAGCTGCTGCACCGGATCGTGCCGGAGCAGCAGGTGATGGCGTCCGGCTGGGCCGAGGGCCGTACCGCGCAGAACATCCTCAAGCCGGCCGTCACCGCACGCCCGGTGGAGGGCGGGTTCCTGCTGTCCGGCGCGAAGAAGCCGTGCAGCCTGTCCCGTTCGATGAGCCTGCTGACCGCGTCCATCGCGATCCACGGCGAGGACGGCGGCGAGCCGGAGCTGGCCCTGGCGATCGTGCCCGCCGACGCGCCCGGTCTGTCCGTGCACCCGTTCTGGGCCAACGACCTGCTGGCGGGCGCGGAGAGCGACGAGGTGCGGCTGGAGGACGTGTTCGTCCCGGCCGAGATGGTCGTACGGGCCGGCGACGACGACCCGACCCGCCTGGACGACCTGCAGTCGGCCGGGTTCGTCTGGTTCGAGATGCTGATCTCCGGCGGGTACGCCGGCGCCGCCGCCGCGCTGGTGGAGCAGGTGCTGGAGCGCAAGCGGGGCGGCGCGGAGGAGCGGGCGGCGCTCGCCGTCGACATGGAGGCCGCGCTGGCTCTGCTGGAGGGCGTGGCCCGCGGCACGGGTCCCGAGCCGGGTGACGAGGAGTCGGTGGCGCGGGTGCTGGTCGCCCGGTACGCCGTGCAGAACGCGCTGCCGGACATCGTGGGGCGGGCGCTGGAACTGCTGGGGGGGCTGGAGTTCATCAGCAACTCTGCCTCCGCGCAGGCCGCTGCCGCTACTCGAGCACTGGCCTTTCATCCGCCGTCGCGTATCGCCGCGTCGGAGCCGTTGCTCGCGTACTTCGGCGGGGGGCCGTTGGTTTTGGCGTAGAGCTCGGTCGGATGAGCTCCGTTCGCGGCTGCGGGTTCGTTGTGGTTGATCGCGCAGTTCCCCGCGCCCCTTTGGGGCGCGCTTTTCCACCCTCTTTTGGAGTCAGTGACCGTGACCGTAATCCAGGAATCCCAGGCGGCCCCGGCCGTCGAAGATGAGGCCGAGATCCTCAATCTCTACCGCGCCCACCTCAGCAAGGGCCGGGCCACGCTTGCCGAGTTGTTCGGCAGTCATATGGAGGTGGCGTCCGAGGGCGCCTGGCTCACCACCAGTGACGGTGAGCGCTTCCTGAACGCGGGCGGCTACGGCGTGTTCATCATGGGCGCCCGGCACCCGATCGTCATGGAGGAGGTGGAGCGCCAGCTGCGCACCCACCCCACCGCGACCCGCATCCTGCTGGAGCCGACGGTGGCCCGCGCCGCCGAGGCGCTGGTCTCCGTGCTGCCTCCCGGTCTCGACCGCGTGCACTTCGCGCTGTCCGGCGCCGAGGCGGTCGAGACGGGGCTGAAGCTGGCCCGCGCGGGCGGCCGCAAGCGGACCGTCTCGATGCGCGGCGGCTACCACGGCAAGACCCTGGGCGCGCTGTCGGCGACCGCCAAGGACGTCTACCAGGCGCCGTTCCGCCCGCTCGTCCCCGACTTCCAGCACCTGCCGTACGGCGACGCCGACGCCCTGGAGGCCGAGCTGAGGGCCCACCCGGGCGAGGTGTGCGTGATCCTGGAGCCGGTGCAGGGCGAGGGCGGGGTGATCGTCCCGCCGAAGGGCTACCTGAAGCGGGTCGAGGAGCTGGTCCGTGAGTACGACGGCTTCCTGATCCTCGACGAGGTGCAGTCCGGGTTCGGGCGGCTCGGCGAGTGGTGGGGCGCCGACATCGAGGGCGTCGTCCCGGACGTCCTGCTCACCGGCAAGGCGCTCGGCGGCGGGGTGATGCCGGTGTCGGCGGCCGTCGCCACCCGCAAGGCGTTCCGCCCCTTCGACAAGGACCCCTACGTCCACACCGCCACCTTCTCCGGGCAGCCGGTGCTGATGGCCGCCGTGCAGGGCGCGATCCGGGCCGTGAAGGAGGAGCGCCTGGTCACCCGGGCCATGGACCTCGGCGCCCGGCTGCTGCCGCGGATCGCGGAGGTCGCCCGGCGCAACATCCCCGAGCTGGTGGTGGACGTGCGCGGCCGGGGCCTGCTCATCGGCGTCGAGCTGGTCGAGGCGGGCCTCGCCGGCGAGCTGCTGATCGAGCTGTTCAACCACGGCGTGGTCGCCAACCACTCCATGAACGGCAGCTCGGTGGTGCGGTTCACCCCGCCCGCCGTGCTGGACGACACCGACGTGGACTTCCTCGTCAACTCCTTCGACCTGGCCACCCGCGACCTGATCAAGGGCGCGGCCAAGATGCCGGAAGGCGGTAACTGATCGTGCGGCACGTCGAACTCGATGCCCTGATACCCGCGGAGCAGGCCGACACGGTCCTGCACGCCGTACGGCGCTGGGAGCGGTACCCGGACCTCGCGCCCCACGTCAACGCGACCACCGTGCACGCCTCCTACCCCGACCCGAAGGCCTCCTCCAGCTGGGAGCTGCACTTCCGCAGCGGCCTGCTGCGCTGGACCGAGGACGACACGGTCGTGCCGGAGGAGGGCGCGATCCGCTTCGAGCAGTCCGACGGGGACTTCGACTCCTTCTCCGGGACCTGGTCCGTCCGGCAGTCCGGCGCGGACGTCACGGTCCGCTTCGACGCCGACTTCGACTTCGGCATCCCGAGCCTGGAGGGCATCCTCGACCCGATCGCCGAGCGGGTCATCAAGGAGACCGTCGCCTGGGCGCTGACCGGCCTGTTCCCGGCCGTGCGCATCCAGGGCGGCATCGAACTCACCACACCCGCCGCGGTCGGCGCCTAGGACCCGCGCGAGGAGCTGACCATGGACCAGGCGAACCCCTTCGAGACCCCGCGCACCTACTCGCTGCACCGCGCCGAGTACCTGGTGGGCCTCGCCGTCACCACCGGCCTGATCGTCTACCACTTCGGCGACATCCGCTGGCTGCCGGCGCTCGGACTGTTCCTCTACATCGACCTGATCGGCTACATCCCCGGCGCGATCGCGTTCCGCAGGAGCGGCGGCCGGCCGATCCCCAAGGCGTACTACGTCCTCTACAACGTCATGCACAGCCTCATCACCCAGGGCGCGGTCGCCGCGCTGTGGTGCTGGCTGGTCAGGCCGGAGTGGGCGCTGCTGGTGCTGCCCTTCCATCTGTTCGGCGACCGCGGCCTGTTCGGCAACTTCATGAAGTCCTTCGCGCTGCCCTTCGAGCCGGTGCGCCAGGAGGGCTATCTGCGGCTGCTGGACGACCTGGGGCTGCCGCACCCGAAGCCGGTCGGGCACGCCATGGACCCGGTGCCGGTCGGACACGTGCCCGCACGTGTCGTACGCGAGACGGAGGCCGTGCGATGACCACCGCCACGGAGGTACGACGCCCGGTCCGGCAGGACCCCGCCGAGCGCCGGCGCGCCCTGTACCACCTCGCCTCGCCGGTGTCCCTGCTGACCACCGGCCCCGAGGACCATATGCACGGCACGACCGCCAGCACGGTCACCCTCGTCTCGCGCGAGCCCCTGCTCGTCGGGGTCGTGCTGCGGGCGGGCTCGTCCTTCGCCCGGCTGGCGGCCGCGGAGGGCCGGTTCGCGATCAATGTGCTCGGCGCCGAACAGGCCGACGTGGCACGGCGGTTCGCGGACAGCTCCCGGCCCGACGGCGACGCGGCCTTCGCGGGCCTGGCCTGGACGGCGGACCGCTACGCGCACGCCCCGCTGATCGCGGGCGCGCTCGCCCACTACGTCTGCCGCTTCCACTCCGCGCACCCGGCGGGCGACAGCGAACTGCTGCTCGGCCACGTCGTGCGGGCCACCGCGGACGACGGGATCCCGCTGTTCTCCTACGCCGGCGGGCTGTACGCCGGCTCCCTGCGCCCGGCGAAGGAGGCCGCCGCGTCATGACCTCGTCATCCATTGCTCCCGAGGCGGACTGGGAGAAGGCGCCCGGTCTGCTGGACGGCGCGAAGGAACTCACCCTCGGCCCCGAGGAGTGCGACCTTGCCTACTGGATCACCTCGGTCGCCCAGGGCACCCTGCGGGGCCGAGGGGCGACCGGCCACCACGCGAACGCGCTCACCCCGGACTTCCTGAAGGCGCCCGGCCCGTTGCGTGAGGCTCTGGTGCTGGAGTTCGGCTTCCGGGCGCTGGCGGAGGAGCTGGCCACCCGGCTGCTCGGCCATTACGTCTCGATCGCGCCCGGCATCCCCCAGATGGAGTTCTACGCCACCCAGCTGCTCGACGAGGCCCGGCACGCCCGGGTCTTCCGCCAGCACCTGGTGGAGCTGGGCATCCCGCAGCACACCCTGCTGAAGGACATCGAGGAGATGGCCCGGGACTACCGGGGGCGGGTCCTGGACCCGGTGGTGGACTTCACCCTGGACATCGTCCGCGACCAGGCCGACTTCCCCGGTGGGGTCGCCGTGTTCGCCATCATCATCGAGGGCGTGCTCGCCCCGGCCGCCGAGCTGAGCGAGCGCAAGTGGACCCCGCTGTCCCCGGCGACCGGCGAGATCTCGCGCGGCACGGCCATCGACGAGATCAGGCACCTCACCGTGGCCAGCACCATCCTGCGCGACCATGTGATCGAGCACCCGGAGTACAAGCCCAGGCTGCTTCAGATCCTGCGCGCGGGCGTGAAGCTGTGGGACGAGATCCCGGACCGGGAGTTCGTCATCCACCGCGAGGAGCTGTTCCAGGAGGGCATGGCCCGGCACGCGGACCTCATCGGCGACTACGAGATCTGGCCGGGCGTGCGGCTGCTCGACACCACCGCCGAGCAGCGCTACGACATGGCCGAGCGGTGGACCGACGAGATGGCCGAGGTCCGCATGGCCTACATGGGCCTGCCCGTCGAGGTCCTCTCGTCCGAGGCCGGCGCATGAGCACCGGGCGGGCCGCGGTCGTCACCGGGATCGGGTCGTACGTCCCGCCCAACCGGGTGACCAACGACGACCTTTCGGCCCGGCTGGAGACCTCCGACTCCTGGATCCGGTCCCGCACCGGGATCGCCGAACGGTACGTCGTGTCGCCGGGCACCTCCACCGGCGACCTGGCGGTCGAGGCGGGCCTGCGGGCCCTGAAGTCCGCCGGGGACGAGCGCGTCGGGGCGGTGGTGCTCGCCACCACCACCCCGGACCAGCCCTGCCCGGCCACCGCACCGCAGGTGGCCGCGCGGCTGGGGCTCGGACCGGTGCCGGCCTTCGACGTGGCGGCCGTCTGCTCCGGGTTCCTCTACGGCCTCGCGTCCGCCGCGGGGCTGATCGCGGCCGGCGTCGCGGACAGCGTGCTGCTGATCGCCGCCGACGCCTTCACGACGATCATCGACCCGGCCGACCGCACCACCGCGGTGATCTTCGCGGACGGCGCGGGCGCGGTCGTGCTGCGGGCCGGCTCGCCCGCCGAACCGGGGGCCGTCGGGCCGCTGGTGCTCGGCAGCGACGGCGAGCTGAGCCATCTGATCGAGGTGCCCGCGGGCGGCTCCCGGCAGCGGTCCACCGGCCGTCCGGCCGCCCCGCGGGACCACTTCTTCCAGATGCTCGGCCGGGACACCTACCGGCACGCGGTGGCGCACATGACCGCCGCGTCCACCGAGGCCACCGTGCGGGCCGGCTGGCACCTGAGCAACGTCGACCGGTTCGTGGCCCACCAGGCCAACGCCCGGATCCTGGAGGCGGTTTCGGACCGGCTCGGCATCCCCGCCGAACGCCGGCTGAGCAACATCGAGCGGGTCGGCAACACCGGCGCCGCCTCGATTCCGCTGCTGCTCGCCGAGGCCACCGCCGAGGGGCGGCTCGCCGCGGGCCACCGAGTGCTGCTCACCGCGTTCGGCGGCGGCCTGTCGTGGGGTGCGGCCACTGTCATCTGGCCGGAGCTGCAGACCATCTGATCGACCGTCAGCACATACCTGGAAAGGAACCGACATGCTGGAGCAGCTCAAGGAAATCCTGTCCAACAAGCTCAAGGTGGCGCCCGAGGCCATCACCCCTGAGGCCACCCGGGAGGACATCGAGCTGGACTCGCTGGCCGTGGTGGAGCTGTCGCTGCTGCTGAAGTCCGAGCTGGGCCTGGACATCAGCGACGACGATCTCCTGGAGGCCGAGACCGTGGCCGACATGGTCCGGCTCATGGAGGAGCGGAGCGCGACGGTCTGATGGCCGGCATGGACATCGCCGTCACCGGGCTCGGCCTGATCACCCCCGGCGGGATCGGGGTCGGGCCGAGCTGGGCGGCGGTCTGCGACGGCAGGCCGGCCGCCGCCCTCGATCCGGTGCTGGCGGACAACCCCGTACAGATCTCCTGCCGGGTGCCCGGCTTCGACCCCGAGACCCTGCTGAGTGCGCGGCGCGCCCACCGGCTGGACAGGTTCGTGCAGTTCGCGCTGGTCGCCGCGCACGAGGCGGTGGCCGACGCGGGCCTGGACCCGCAGACCTGGGACGGCGCGCGGGTGGGTGTGGTGCTGGGCTGCGCCGACGGCGGTCCGGGCACGGTCGAGGACCAGCACCATGTGCTGCGCGAGCACGGCGCCGACCGGGTGTCGCCGCTGCTGCTGCCCATGCAGCTGCCGAACATGCTGGCCGGCCAGACGGCCATCGAGTTCGGGGCGACCGGGCCCAACCTGGTGGTGGCGACGGCCTGTGCCTCGGGCGCGACCGCCATCGGCACCGCGCGGGACCTGCTGGCGCTCGGCCGGTGCGACATCGTGCTGGCCGGGGGCAGCGAGGCCATGATCACCCCGCTGGTCATGGCCGGGTTCGCGCAGATGGGCGCGCTGTCGAAGCGGCACGACGACCCGGCGTCCGCGTCCCGGCCGTTCGACGCCGACCGGGACGGCTTCGTCGCGGGCGAGGGTGCCGGGATCCTCGTGATGGAGCGGGTGGCCGACGCGCGGGCGCGGGGCGCCCACATCCACGGCCGGATCATCGGCTACGGAGCGACGGCCGACGCCCACCACATGACGTCACCGCATCCGGACGGCACGGGCATCGAGGCCGCGGTGCGAGCCGCTCTCGCGGACGCGGGTGCCGACCCGGACGACGTGCAGCACGTGAACGCCCACGGCACGTCGACACCGCTGAACGACCTGTCCGAGGCTCGCATGATCCAGCGGACCCTGCGCGGGGATCCGCTGGTCACGTCCACGAAGGGAGTCACCGGTCATCTGCTGGGCGCGGCGGGGGCGGTGGAGGCCGCGTTCGCCGTGCTGAGTGTGGAGCACGAACTGATTCCGCCCGTCGCGGGCCTGGTCATGCCCGATCCCCGGATCGAGATCAAGCTGGCGCAGACCCTGACCGAGATGCCCATCGACCTGGCGCTGAGCAACTCCCTGGGCTTCGGCGGGCAGAACACGGCGCTGGCGATCGCCCCCGCCTGAGCACACATGCGCAAGCAGCCGTCCGCCGAGAGAGCTCCGCGGGCGGCTGTTCCCCCTTTCTCAGGTCCTCCCTGCTCTGGAGTCCCCCATGTCCACCAGTGGTTCCACCCGTCGTTCCCCCTCCCCACCCGGCCGGCTCGGTACCGGGCACATCCTGTTTCTCATCGTCGCCGCCGCCGCACCGCTGTCCGCGATGGTCGGTACGGTCCCGCTCGCGTTCGCCTTCGGTGACGGCGCCGGCGTGCCCGCGGCGTTCCTGTTCGCCGGAGTGACCCTGCTGTGCTTCTCGGTCGGGTACGCGGTCAGTGCCCGTCGTACCGGAGGCTCCGGTGGCTTCTACGCCTCCGTCGCCGACGGACTCGGCAGGCCGCCCGCCGTCGCGGCCGGGTATGTCGCGCTGCTCTCCTACAACTGCGCCACCATCGGGCTCGCGGGCGCGCTCGGCTACTTCACCCACCTCGTCCTCGCCGCCCACGGACTGACCGTGTCCTGGGAGTGGTGTGCGGCCGTCGGGCTGGTGCTGACCGCCGTGCTCGGGTACCGGGAGATCGCGCTCAGCGCCCGGGTGCTCGCCCTGCTGATGCTGGGTGAGATCGGCGTGCTGGCCGCGCTGGACGTGGCCATCCTCACGCGGCACGGACTGCATGCCCTGCCCACCGCCTCCTTCTCGCCGCACACGGCCGTGGGCCCCGGCGTCGGTGTGTCGCTGATGTTCGCGTTCGTCTCCTTCATCGGCTTCGAGTCGGCCGCGCTGTACGGCAAGGAGGCGAGGGACCCCCGGCGCAGTGTGCCCCGGGCCACGTACGCGGCCGTCGTGCTGATCGCCGGTTTCTACGCGCTGACCAGCTGGCTTGCGGTGGGTGCGGTCGGCAGTGGCCGGGTGCGGGAGGTCGCGGGCAAGGAGATGGGCGACCTGTTCTTCGTGCTCGGCGACGACTTCCTCGGCAAGGCGGGCAGCACGGGGCTCCAGGTGCTGCTGTGCACCAGCCTGTTCGCGGCGACGCTGGCGCTGCACAGCGCCGCCAACCGGTATGCGCAGGTCCTCGCCGAGGACGGTCTGCTGCCGGGCGCCCTGGCCGCCGAGCACGCCCGGCACGGCTCCCCGCACCGGGCGAGCCTCGCGCAGAGCGCGCTGACCGCGGTGGTCGTGGCCGCCTTCGCCGTGGCCGGCCTCGACCCGTACGCCGACCTGACCACCAGCATGCTCGGCCTCGGCACCCTCGGCATCGTCGCGCTGCAGGCACTGGCCGCGCTGTCCGTGCTCGGGCTGCGGCTGCGCGGGGGCGGCGGGCACTGGTGGCGGGAGACCCTCGCCCCGCTGCTCGGCTTCACCGGGCTGGCCGCCTCCGTCTGGCTGGTCGTCGGCAACTTCGACATGCTCACCGGCTCCCCCTCGAAGGTGATCGCCGCCCTGCCCTGGCTGCTGCCGCTGGTCGCGCTGGGCGGTCTGGCGTACGCCGCCCGCATGCGCTCGGCCCGCCCGCTGCGCTACCGCCGGCTCGGCACCCGGCACCTCGCCGCCCCCGCCCCGGCACCCTCCCCCGCCCTGACAGGAGACCGCCATGCATGATCCCCACGAGCTGATCGAGGCGGGCCCCGACGCCGTACGGCGCCTGGCCCGCCGCCGCCACGACCTCGACCTGGAGGCGCTGAGCGCCGCCCTGCGCGACCGCTCCGCCGCGCAGGCCGAGGTCACCCGGCTGCGCACCGAGCTGAACCGCACGGCCAAGGCCCGCCGCTCCGGCCCGCCGACCGAGGCGGAGAAGGAGGCCGCGCGGGCGCTGCGGGCTGAGGTGCAGCAGGCGGAGAGCGTTGCCCGGAAGGCCGCCGGCGAGCTGAGCGAGCTGATGCTCTCGATCCCCAACCTGCCGCTGGACACGGTCCCGGACGGTGACTCCGAGAAGGAGGCCGTGGAGGTACGACGGGACGGGCCGGCGCCGCGTCCGGCGGACGGGGCCCGCCACCACGCCGAGATCGGTGAGGCGCTCGGCATCCTCGACTCCGCCGCGGCGGCCCGGCTGTCCGGCGCCCGGTTCAGCGTGGCCCGGGGAGCCGGTGCCCGGCTGGAGCGGGCCCTCGGCGACTTCTTCCTCGACCTGCACACCCGCGAGCACGGCTACACCGAGCAGTCCGTGCCGTTCCTGGTCAGCCGGGACACCATGACCGGCACCGGTCAACTGCCCAAGTTCGAGGAGGACTTGTTCCGCACCCAGGTCGGCGACCGGGAACTGTTCCTGATCCCGACCGCCGAGGTGCCGCTGACCAACCTGGTGGCCGGGCAGCTGCTGGACGCGCGGAGCCTGCCGTACGCGTTCACCGCCCGCACCCCCTGCTTCCGCGCGGAGGCGGGGGCGTACGGCCGGGACACCCGCGGTGTGCTCAGGCTGCACCAGTTCGAGAAGGTGGAGCTGGTGCGGATCTGCGCCCCGGAGCGGGCGCAGGAGCAGCTTCAGCTGATGGTCGGACACGCCGAGGAGTGCCTGCGCCGCCTCGAACTGTCCTTCCGTACCGTGCTGCTGCCCGCGGGCGACATGGGTTTCTCGGCGCGGATGACGTACGACATCGAGGTCTGGCTGCCGGGCGGCGGCTCCTTCCGTGAGATCTCCTCGGTCTCCGACTGCGGCACCTTCCAGGCCCGCCGCGCGGACATCCGGGTCAGGGGTGCCGACGGCCGCAAGACCCCGGCGGCCACCCTGAACGGGTCGGCCCTGCCCATCGGGCGGACCGTGGCGGCGCTGCTGGAGCAGGGCGTCCGGGACGACGGGTCCGTGGTGCTGCCCGAGGCGCTGGTGCCGTACACCGGCTTCCGGCGGATCCTGCCGGGCGGCGCCACCGAGTGAGGACACCAAAAAGGGGCGGGAGTCTCACTCCCGCCCCTTTTCGCTGCCTGGCTCACGCGCCGGCCACCGGAACCCCCTTGGGCAGCGCGCTCACCAGTGCCGAGTCGTGGTCCTGGGGGCCGAGGGCACTGCCGCCGCCGGGCGAGCCGAGGCCCGCGAAGAAGTCGGCGTTGGAGGCCGCGTGGTCGCCGCCCCACTCCTCGGGCAGGTCGTCCTGGAAGTAGATGGCGTCGACCGGGCAGACCGGTTCGCAGGCGCCGCAGTCCACGCATTCGTCCGGGTGGATGTACAGGGCGCGGCGGCCTTCGTAGATGCAGTCGACGGGGCATTCGTCGATGCAGGAGCGGTCCTTGACGTCGACGCAGGGCAGTCCGATGACGTAGGCCATCTTCAACTCCTTCTGGTACGGGGAGGGTTCAGTCGACCGGGGTTCCGGTGGTGCGCTCGCCCAGGGTCAGCACGGTGAGCGCCAGGACGGCCATGGCGGCGGCGATGACGGCGAACAGGGCGCCGGCGCCGTGTGCGTCGAGGACCGGGAGCAGGACGAACGGCAGTGCGGCGGCGCTGAGTTTGGACAGCGAGTAGGCGGCGCCGGCGGCGGTGGCCCGGATCGCGGTGGGGTACTGCTCGGACAGGTACACGTGGGAGACGCTGGAGAAGACGTTGCTGCAGAGCGTGTAGGCGAAGCCGCACACCACGATCAGCTCCGCCGAGTCCGCGTACGCGAAGCCGAGTCCGGCCACGACCATCGCGGCCGCCGACAGGGCGATCAGGGTGCGGCGCTCGACGCGGTCCACGACCGGCAGGGCGAGCGCGGAGCCCACGGGGTAGCCGAGGAAGGACAGTGCGGTGAAGCCGAGTCCGGCGACGACGCCGTAGCCCTTGGCGGCGACGATCTGCGGGGCGAGGGTGCCGAAGCCGTAGTAGCCGACGACCGAGAGCACGCAGAAGAGCCAGAGCACGAGGGTGCGTCGGCGCAGGCCGGGGCCGAGGACGTCCCGCAGCCGGGCGTCGTCGACCGCGGCGTCGGCCCGGGGTGCGGGCCGGTCCGGCACGAGTGCCCGGCCGCCCGCCTCGGCCTCCATCCGGGCCACCAGCCTCTCGGCCTCCGCGGTGCGGCCGTTCGCCGCCAGCCAGCGTGGGGACTCGATCAGCCCCCGGCGCAGCAGCCATACGACGGCCGAGCCGAGCGCGCCGAGCACGAACAGCCAGCGCCAGCCGGCCACGCCGAGCGGGGTCCGGGGCACCAGCCACAGGGCGGCGAAGCCGACCGCGGGGACCCCGCAGAAGGCGAGGGTGTAGGCGTGGGCGATGAACCGGCCGCGCCTGGAGGCGGGCAGGACGTCCGCCAAGTAGCAGTCCGACAGGGCCTGTTCGGCGCCGATGCCGAGACCGGCGAGGAAACGGGTCACGATCAGCCAGGCGGCGTTCGGCGAGAGGGCGCCGAGCAGGGAACAGACCGAGTAGACGGCCAGGTTGACCTGGAAGGCCCGGCGCCGGCCGAACCGGTCGGCGATCCGGCCGAGCGTCAGCGAGCCCAGGAACTGGCCGAGGAAAGCGGAGGCCAGGACGAGCTTGAGCGAGGTCGCGCCGAAGCCGAAGTCGCTCTGCAGCACCTTGCCGATGGTGCCGGACAGGTTGTTCTCGAAGGTGTCGAAGAACAGGCCGACACCGATGACCGCGGTGAGTCTGCGGTGCAGCGCGGTGATCGGCAGCCGGTCCAGGCGGGCGCCGATCGGGGCGGCAGCGGTGACACCGCCCGCCGCCGCGGTGGTCTGGGACATGGGCTGGCTCCTTACTGACTCCTGCGTGGGGTTCGGGTCCGCCCCCGGTCAAGGAACCGCCCGGGCCACCGGCGGGCCCGGGCGTGCGGCCCGGGGGCCGGGGTGTGGGGTGTGGGGTGAAGTGGGCGCTGCCGTGACGGGGTGGGTGATCAGACCGATTCCATGGCGCGGCGCCGGATCTGTTCCTCCACGTCACCGCGGCGGACGGGCGCGCTGACCTCGTGGAGGTAGGAGGCGACCTCGCGGTAGGAGGCCCAGAACCCGACCTCGTGGTACGGCACGCCGCGTTCGGCGCAGTACTGCATGGTCAGCTCCCGGGCGCGCGGCAGGTTCTTCTGCGGCATGGCCGGGAACAGATGGTGTTCCACCTGGTAGTTGAGGCCGCCGTAGAGGAAGTCGATGAGCAGGCTGGGCCGGATGTTGCGGGAGGTGAGGACCTGCCGCTCCAGCCAGTCCAGGGTCTCCTCCTCGCCGTCGCGGATCTGCATGCCCTTGTGGTTGGGGGCGAAGATCATGCCGAAGTAGACGCCGAGGGCGGCGTGCTGGACGACGATGAACGCGACCGCGAGCGCCGGGGACAGGACGGTGAAGACGCACGTGAGGTAGACGGCGGCGCGCAGCAGGATCAGGAACGTCTCCAGCACCGGCCGCTTGGTCCTGCCCTGGGCGATCGACAGCACGGCCGTCTTCAGCATCTTGAAGCCCTCCAGCACGAGCAGCACGAAGAACAGCACGCTCTGGTAGCGCACGACGAACTTCTGGGTGCCCTTGCGGGTGGGGTACTGCTTGATGTCGAAGATGGCGGTGCGCCGGCCGATGTCCGGGTCCATGTCCAGGTGGTTGGGGTTGCTGTGGTGCCGGTTGTGGTGGTTGACCCACCAGCCGTAGCTGACCCCGTTGACCAGGTTGGCGTGGATGTAGCCGACCGCGGAGGCGGCCTTCTTGCTGCGGAACATCGCCTTGTGGCCGGCGTCGTGCCACATGAACGCCGACTGGCCGCCGCACAGGCCCATCCACAGGGCCGTGACAAGCTGCCACCAGGTGTCGCCCAGCTCGAAGAAGGCGGCGAAGCCGATGAGCAGCAGGGTGGTGTTGAGGGCGAGCTTGCCCACGTAGTAGCGGGGGTCGAGGTCGAGCAGGCCCTCGGCCTTGACCCGTTTGAGCAGTTCGGCGAAGGTCGCCGAGGCGCCGGGGCGCGGGGCGGCCTCAAAGGCCGGCACCCCGGCCGTCTGGGTGTGCGGACGCTGCATGCGTTGCTCTCCTTGGGAGAAGTGCCCGGTGCGGGCGGCGGCGCCGCTGCCCCGCGGAGCTGCGGGCGCCGCGAGTCGACTTCGGCTCCCGCGTGCGGTCACCGTCGCGGGACAGGTCCTGTCGGGGTCCGCCCGGCGCACCCGGGCGACGGGAGCACAGTGCGGTGCTCCCGGGCCCGGACCGCCGGGCGGACGTGTGTCCAGCGTTCCGTGCCGTACTGATGTGGCACTGATGCCGGTCTGATCCAGCCGGGCGCGCTCAGGCGGCGGCCTCGGTGCGCAGCCGCTCGTCGAGGGCGCGGACGACCGCGTCGGCGGCCTCGGCGACCTGCTGGTCGTCGGGGGCGCCGATGACGGCCATGAGCTGCTCGACCATGGCGTGCTGGAGTTCCTCGGTGGTCTGGCTCATGATGTGTCTCCTGTCGGGGTGAAGGTTCGGTGTGATGTGGCGTCAGAAGGCGTTGCAGGCACGGAAGATGTGCGCGAACCCGGGCAGTGAGGCCTGCGGGCCGTCGAAGGCGACGTACTCGGGGATGAGCAGGTCCGGCGCCCACTTCTGCTTGTACGACAGCTGGGTCTGCGCCGGGTACAGCGCCGCGCCCTCGGCCCACAGGGCGTGCATCAGCCACTGGAAGGCCGGGCTGTGGCCGTCGAGTTCATGGCTCGCGTCCAGGCCGGTGAACGGCGTGAACCCGAAGTGCAGCCACTCGACGCCCTCGGCCCGGAACACCTCGACGGCGTGCGCGTTGATGGCTTCCATCAGGCCCGGGGAGCCCTCGGGGATGCGGCGGCTGAGGTCGTGCATCCAGCCGGCCCGGCTGCCGTACACCGGCGAGTAGGAGATGTAGGCGACCGGGGCGCCGTCGATGGTGCCGGTGAACAGCCGACGGTGTGCCTGGGCCTCGCCGCCGATCTGGCCGACGAGGAACTCCAGTTGCTGGGCGCCGCCCTTGGAGCCGAGCCAGGCCGCATCGATGGTGGCGATGGCCTCGGTCACGTCGGCCGCGTCGACCTCCTGGATCACCAGGCCGTTGCGGTGGGCGCGGGAGATCTTGTTGCGCAGCTGCATGAACTTGGTGCCGCGCAGGGTGAACCCGTCGAGGCTCACCGCCCAGGAGGCGCCGACCTGGTTGACGGTGAAGCCGTGCCGGGCGTAGCGCTCGGCGTCCGTGCGCTGGAGCTGGACGCCGACGAGGCTGAGGCCCTCGGCGCGGACGTGGCTCCGGAAGGCGTCCAGGAGGGTGTCGTAGTCCTCCTCGGCGGCGAAGGGGCCGCCGAACTGCACGGCCCAGCGGCCGGTGCGGCGGTGGACGACGACGCCGTCCGTGCCCGGGACGGTGAAGGTGCTGTTTCCGCTGTTGAGTGCCAGGAACGAACTCGGGTTCTCGCTCGCGGTGTGCCTGCTTATCGCCTCCAGCACCCGGTTTCCGGTGGCGGTTTCGGTGGTGGTCGCGGTCATTCCCGTACCCCTTTCGGGAGCGTTTTCACGGCAAGGGAGTGTCGAAGCGAGTACAGCACCGCCGGGACGCCCAGGAAAAGGGCAGTTGGAAATTCATTGCCGTGCGTCAGAAGCGCGTCAGCATTCCGTCAGCGCGCACTGCCAATGTGAAGGACGTGGACGGCAGTCGGACCAAGATTTCCGTACACGGGTGAAATCGAATTGACTGGTCCGGCGCGCGGAAACAGACTCACCCTCAGCCGGTACTCCGTCGAAGGCGACGGAGACCGGTTTCCCAGAAACCGCCGGCCGCCCCCCGTCCCGGCGGAGCAACCGCCCCGGCGGGCCGCGAGAGAATAGGCCCGCCGGGGCGTGGCGCGTTCGGCCTCCCGTTTTTCCACCGCACTGCACCGGAAACACCGTCGCCGAGGAATTGTCGTCAAGGGTCATCAAGGGGGAATGACATGCTGAGGTTCTCCGTTCTCGGGCCACTGCAGATACGCACCGACGCCGGTCCGGCGGACGTGCCGGGCGATCTGCAGCGCATCCTGGTGCAGACGCTGCTGGTCTGCGAGGGCCGGCCGGTCTCCGGGGAGAGCCTGGCCGAGGAGATGTGGGGCGAGGCCGTACCGGACAACCAGGCCAACGCCCTGCAGGCGCACATCAGCCGGCTGCGCCGCAGGCTCCGGGCGCTGGAGCCGGAGCGGCCGGTGTCGCGGGTGACGATGCATCCGGCCGGCTACCGGCTGGGGCTGGGTGAGGGCGAGCTGGACGCGGCCGAGTTCGTCCGGGCGGTGCGGCTGGCCGAGTCCGCCGGGCCTCAGGACGCCGAGCGCACCGCCCGGCTGCTCGGGGACGCGCTGGCGCTGTGGCGCGGGCCGGTCTTCGGCGGCTTTCCCGGCGGGACCCTGTGCCAGCTGGCGGGCGCCCGCTACGAGGAGCACCGGATGCGGGCGATGGAGCTGCGCTTCGACGCCGAGCTGCGGCTCGGCCACCACGCGGCCGTGCTCGCGGAACTGGCCGACGCCCATGCCAACCACCCGTTGCGGGAACGGTTCTGCGAGCAGTTGATGGTCGCCCTGTACTGCTCGGGACGGCAGGCCGACGCCCTGGACGTCTTCCACCGGATGCGGCGCCGGCTGGACGACGAACTCGGCATCCAGCCCTCCCCCGCGCTGCGCCGGGTCGAGAACGCGATCCTCTCCCACGACCCGGCCCTCACCGGCGACCGGCTCCTCCAACCGGCCTGATCTGTCCGGCAGTTGACGCGCAAGCGGCCCGTCAGCCGACGGTCAGCCCCGGTTGTCACGATCGCCGGGGCGACGCCACCGAAGAGAACTCCTCACGCAGAGGCAGGCAGAGATGAAGTCCCAGGTCGCGGAACTGGCCGAACTGCGCGCACGCGTGCTCGCCGGCCCCGGCGAGAAGGCGACAGCCGCCCAGCGGGCCAAGGGCAAGCTGACCGTACGCGAACGGATCGGCCTGCTCCTGGACGAGGGCTCGTTCCACGAGGTCGAGCCGCTGCGCCGGCACCGGGCGACCGGGTTCGGTCTGGAGACGAAGCGGCCGTACACCGACGGCGTGGTCACCGGCTGGGGCACCGTCGAGGGACGTACCGTCTTCGTCTACGCCCATGACTTCAGGATCTTCGGCGGGGCGCTGGGCGAGGCCCACGCCGCCAAGATCCACAAGATCATGGACATGGCCATCGCGGCCGGCGCACCCCTGGTCTCCCTGAACGACGGTGCGGGCGCCCGCATCCAGGAGGGCGTGACCGCGCTCGCCGGGTACGGCGGCATCTTCCGCCGCAACACCGCCGCCTCCGGGGTGATCCCGCAGATCAGCGTGATGCTCGGGCCCTGCGCGGGCGGCGCCGCCTACTCGCCCGCCCTGACCGACTTCGTCTTCATGGTGCGCGGGACCTCGCAGATGTTCATCACGGGCCCGGACGTGGTCAGGGCGGTGACCGGCGAGGAGATCACCCAGAACGGCCTCGGCGGCGCCGACGTCCACGCCGAGACCTCCGGCGTCTGCCACTTCGCCTACGACGACGAGGAGACCTGCCTGGAGGAGGTCCGCTACCTGCTCTCCCTGCTGCCACGCAACAACCGGGAGAACCCGCCCGCGGTGCCCTGCGACGACCCGGACGGCCGGCGCTGCCCCGCGCTCGCGGACCTGGTACCGGCCGACGGCAACCGGCCGTACGACATGACCCGGGTGATCGAGGAGATCGTCGACCACGGCGAGTACCTGGAGGTGCACCAGCGCTGGGCCCGCAACATCATCTGCGCGCTGGCCCGGCTGGACGGCCACGTCGTCGGGATCGTCGCCAACCAGCCGCAGACCCTGGCCGGGGTGCTGGACATCGAGGCGTCCGAGAAGGCGGCCCGGTTCGTGCAGCTGTGCGACGCGTTCAGCATCCCGATCGTCACCCTGCTCGACGTGCCCGGCTTCCTGCCGGGCGTCGGCCAGGAGCACGGCGGCATCATCCGGCACGGCGCCAAGCTGCTCTACGCCTACTGCGACGCCACCGTGCCCCGTATCTCGCTGATCCTGCGCAAGGCCTACGGCGGCGCGTACATCGTCATGGACTCCCGGTCGATCGGCGCCGACCTGACCTACGCCTGGCCGACCAACGAGATCGCGGTGATGGGCGCCGAGGGCGCCGCGAACGTCATCTTCCGGCGGCGGATCGCCGAGGCCGACGATCCCGAGGCCATGCGGGCGGAGCTGGTCAAGGAGTACCGGGCCGAGCTGATGCACCCGTACTACGCGGCCGAACGCGGCCTGGTCGACGACGTGATCGACCCGGCCGACACCCGCGCCGTCCTCATCGGCGCGCTCGCGATGCTCCGCGCCAAACACGCCGAGCGCCCCGCACGCAAGCACGGCAATCCCCCTCAGTGACGGAGGTCCCCATGTCCCTGTCCCCCACGTCGTCCCCCGCGTCCGCCCCCGTTCCGCCGATCCGCGTCGAGAAGGGCGAGGCCACCGACGAGGAGCTGGCCGCCCTCACGGTGCTGCTGCTCAGCCGGGGCGCCCTCGCCGGCGCCGGTGCGGAGCCCTCCTCCCCCGGCACCACCTCCTGGCGCCCGCACGCCTTCCACGCGCCGCACAGCTGGCAGCGCTCCTGACGCCGGGCGCCGTGGGTGCGCCGGGTGGCCCGGGACGGGAGGGTGTACCGGGCCACCCGGCGCAGCGGGACGTCCGTCACTTCTGGGTGAGGGTGACGTCCTGCTCCTGGACGGCGTGGAAGTCCGGCAGCAACAGCAGCAGGCCGCCGCCGGAGCGCAGGTCCGTGACCGTCGCCTGCACATGGGCCTTGCCGGCCTTCAGTTGCTTCGGCGAGATCCTGCCGGTGTTCTCCCAGCGGTGCTCGGCGCCGTCGCACCGGGCGGGGGTGCCGCCGATGCCGTACACGGACGTGCGGTCTCCCTGGCTGACCGTGGTGCTGACGAAGGCGACACCGGAGGCATCGGTGCAGCGGTAGGTGCCGGTCAGGGTGATCGTGCCGTCCTTGGCGATGTGGCCGGTCGGATCGACGGTCACGGTCTCGGACGAGTCGGCGGCGGCTGCCGGGGCGACGGCGGTGCACAGCAGGGCGGCTGCGCCCAGGGCCGCGGCGAGGGCGGGGCGTAGGGGCACGGGTACCTCCGGATCCATGGAATGGGAGGTTCCACTGGTACCGGTCGGCCGGGCCGTCGGGCGTGACCGTCACCCCATCGGTGGCGCGTCATGGAACGGTCCGGGAGTTGTCCGGGAGTTGTCACGCTTCACCTCGCGCGGTTCCGGGGCGTTCACGGCGGGAGCATGGTCTGTGTATGACGGGCGGCGGCCGCATCCGCCGGCCCCTCACATCCCGATGTGGAGGTGCGCCATGTGCTCCGACCAGTCCTCGTGCCCCGCCTCCGGCCCCGCCTCGCGGCACCCGGTGGCCGCCCACCCCGAGCAGGGCTGGACCCTGCTGTGCGACGGCTCGATCGTGTTCGACGACAGCGGCGAACTGCACCCGGACGGCAGTGTGGTCCCGCCGTGCCGGGTCCCGGCGGAACGGCTCGCCGTGGCCGCCTGACCCCGGCCCCTACGGCAGCACCGCGAACCCGTCCAGCTCCACCATCGCCTGCTCGTCCCACAGCCGTACGACCTGGACGACGGCCATCGCCGGGTAGTCCCGGCCCGCCAGGTCCCGCCAGATGCGGCCGAGCCGGCCGGCGTGGGCGCGGTACGCGGCGACGTCCGTGGCGTAGACGGTGACCCGGGCGAGGTCGGCGGGGGTGCCGCCGGCCGCGCGCAGGGCGGCGAGGAGGTTGCCGAGGGCCCGCTCGAACTGCTCGGGCAGCGAGGCCCCGGTGACCTTGCCGTCGACGTCGAGGGCGGTCTGGCCCGCGAGGAACACCACGCGCGAGCCGGCGGCGACGACGGCGTGCGAGAAGCCCGTGGGCGGGGACAGCTCGGGCGGGTTGACGCGCTCGGTCGTCACCGGACCTCCTGATCGTGGGCGTGGGCGTACAACTCCTTGGCGATGATGCCCCGTTGGACCTCGCTGGCGCCCTCGTAGATGCGCGGGGCGCGCACCTCGCGGTAGAGGTGTTCGAGGAGGTGGCCGCGGCGCAGGGCGCGGGCGCCGTGCAGCTGGACGGCGGTGTCGACGACGT
Source organism: Streptomyces sp. NPDC001393 (assembly GCF_053597455.1). Lineage (NCBI taxonomy): Bacteria > Bacillati > Actinomycetota > Actinomycetes > Kitasatosporales > Streptomycetaceae > Streptomyces > Streptomyces sp. NPDC001393. Next base: position 55,061 of record NZ_JBSFIH010000019.1, on the reverse strand, counting down.
ACTGCGCGGTCTCCGTGGCGAGCAGCTTGGCCATCGCGGCGCGCTGGGGGACGTCGGCGGCGCCCTCGTCGTACGCCGTGGCCGCCGCGTAGACCATCAGCCGGGCCGCCTCCGTGCGCAGGGCCATCTCGGCGACCTGGTGGGAGACGGTCTGCAGGTCCATCAGCCGGCCGCCGAACGCCTCGCGGCGGCGGGTGTGTTCGAGGGTGGCGTCGAGCGCGGCCCGGGCCATGCCGACCGCGAAGGCGCCGACGCTGGGGCGGAACAGGTTGAGGGTGCCCATGGCCACGGCGAAGCCCCGGTCGACATCGCCGAGCACGTCGTCCGCGGTGACCGGCACGGCGTCGAAGTCCAGGGCGCCGATGGGGTGCGGCGAGAGCATGTCCAGGGCGGTGCCGGTGAGCCCGGGCCGGTCGGCGGGGACGAGGAAGGCGGTCACGCCGCGGGCTCTGGCGCCGGGCGTGGTGCGGGCGAAGACGGTGTAGAAGTCGGCCTCGGGGGCGTTGGAGATCCAGCGCTTGGCGCCGGTGAGCCGCCAGCGGCCGGCGCCGTCGGGCTCGGCCGCCAGGGACAGCGCGGCCGCGTCCGAACCGGCCCCCGGCTCGCTCAGCGCGAAGGCGGCCACCGCGCTGCCGTCGGCGACCCGGGGCAGCCAGCGCTCGCGCTGGGCGGGGCTGCCGTGGGCGTGCACCGGGTGGGCGCCCAGGCCCTGCAGGGCGAGCGCGGTCTCGGCCTCGGTGCAGGACTGGGCGAGGGACTCCCGCATCAGGCACAGGTCGAGGGCGCCGGAGCCGAACAGCCGGGCCAGGAGGCCCAGTTGCCCGAGTTCGGCGAGCAGCGGCCGGTTGACGTGTCCGGGCTCACCCTTGTCGGCGAGCGGGCGCAGCCGCTGCGCGGCCGTCGTGCGCAACTCGGCACACCAGGCGGTCTGCTCCGGTTCGAGCGAGAATGCGGGCACTGCCGGTCCTCCCGTCGCAGCGGTTCACGAGCGAGCCACGGCGGCGACACCACCGTCCCGCCACTGCCTCCGTCCCGACGTTATCGCGCACAGTTGACTGCCGTCACCAACACGATACGCTCGTTGCGCGAGCCCGCCAGGACGCCGGTGCCCACCACGACGCCCGTCTCGACGTTTGTCACGGCAAGGGGGCGAACCGCCATGCATCGCTCGGCCCACGTCGACACCTTCGCGCGCGACCATCTGCCGCCGCCGGACGAGTGGCCCGAGCTGCGGTTCGACCTGCCGGAGCTGCAGTACCCCGATCGGCTGAACTGCGCCGCCGAACTCCTCGACCACGCCGGGGCGGACCGCCCGGTCTTCCACACCCCTGACGGCCCCACCTGGACGTACGGCGAACTGCGCGCGCACGTGGACCGGATCGCGCACGTGCTCACCGGCGACCTCGCCGTGGTCCCCGGCAACCGGGTGCTGCTGCGCGGCCCCACCACGCCCTGGCTCGCCGCCTGCTGGCTGGCCGTGCTGAAGGCGGGCGCGGTGGCCGTCACCGTGCTGGACCGCCAGCGCCCGCACGAGCTGGCCACCATGTGCGAGATCGCCCTGGTCCGGCACGCGCTGTGCGACATCCGGTCGGTGGAGGACCTGGCGAAGGCCGACATACCCGGGCTGCGGATCACGACGTACGGCGGTGACGGTCCCGACGACCTCCTGCGCCGCCCCGGGCCAGGCACGCCGTACCCGGCGGTCGACACCGCGGCCGACGACGTGGCCCTGATCGCGTTCACCTCGGGCACCACGGGTCGCCCGAAAGGGTGCATGCACTTCCACCGGGACGTGCTGGCGATCGCGGACACCTTCTCGCGGCATGTGCTGCGCCCGCGCCCGGACGACGTCTTCACCGGCTCTCCCCCACTCGGCTTCACCTTCGGCCTCGGCGGCCTGGTGGTCTTCCCGATGCGGGCCGGCGCCAGCTCCCTGCTCCTGGAACAGGCGGGCCCCCGCCAACTGCTCCCGGCGATCGCCGAGCACCGCGTCTCGGTGCTGTTCACCGCCCCGACCGCCTACCGGGCCATGCTGGAGCGGCTCGACGGGTACGACGTCACCTCGCTGCGGCGCTGTGTGTCGGCCGGCGAGAACCTGCCCGCGGCCACCTGGCGGGCCTGGCACGAGCGCACCGGCCTGCGCCTCATCAACGGCATCGGCGCGACCGAACTGCTGCACATCTTCGTCTCCGCGGCCGACGAGCGGATCAGGCCGGGCACCACGGGCGTGCCGGTGCCGGGCTGGCAGGCGCGGGTGCAGGACGCGCACGGCACGCCGGTGCCGGACGGCGAGCCCGGACTGCTCGCGGTGCGCGGCCCGGTCGGCTGCCGCTACCTCGCCGACCCGCGCCAGCGCGCCTATGTGCGCGACGGCTGGAACATCACCGGTGACACCTATGTCCGGGAGCCCGACGGCTGGTTCCGCTATGTGGCCCGCGCCGACGACATGATCATCTCCGCCGGGTACAACATCGCCGGGCCGGAGGTGGAGGACGCGCTGCTGCGGCACCCGGACGTGGTGGAGACGGCCGTCGTGGGCCGCCCGGACGAGGCCCGCGGACAGGTGGTGGTCGCCTACACCGTGCTGCGCGAGGGCGCCCGGCGCGACCCGGAAGCCCTGCGCGCGTTCGTCAGGTCCGAACTGGCCCCCTACAAGTGCCCGCGTGAGTTCGTCTTCCTCGACGCGCTCCCGCGCACCGCCACCGGCAAGCTGCAGCGCTTCCGGCTGCGCACCGAAGGTGACCGGCAGTGATGCCGACGACCTAAAATGATCAACGTGTCCGAGCAGCACGCCCCCAGGTCCCTCATCGTCACGCTCTACGGCGCGTACGGCCGCTTCATGCCCGGCCCGGTGCCCGTCGCCGAGCTGATCCGGCTCCTGGCCGCGGTCGGCGTGGACGCGCCCTCCGTCCGTTCCTCGGTGTCCCGGCTCAAACGGCGCGGTCTGCTGCTGCCGGCCCGCACGGAGTCCGGCGCGGCCGGGTACGAACTCTCGCCGGAGGCTCGGCAGTTGCTGGAGGACGGCGACCGCCGGATCTACGCCGGCGCACCACCGCGGGACGAGGGCTGGGTGCTCGCGGTGTTCTCGGTCCCCGAGTCGGAACGGCAGAAGCGGCATGTGCTGCGCTCCCGGCTGGCGGGCCTGGGCTTCGGCACCGCCGCCCCCGGCGTGTGGATCGCCCCGGCCCGGCTGCACGAGGAGACACGGCACACGCTCGTGCGGCTGCACCTGGACCCGTACGTGGACCTGTTCCGCGGCGAGCACCTGGGCTTCGCGCCGACGGCCGAGGCGGTCGCCCGCTGGTGGGACCTGGCCGCGATCGCCAAGGAGCACGAGCGCTTCCTGGACGCGCACGCCCCGGTGCTGCACGCCTGGGAACGCCGTCCGGCCACCCCGCCCGAGGAGGCCTACCGCGACTACCTCCTCGCCCTCGACTCCTGGCGCCACCTGCCGTACACCGACCCCGGCCTGCCCGCACACCTGCTCCCCGCGGGCTGGCCGGGCGTGCGCTCGGCGGAGGTCTTCCGCGCGCTGCACGAGCGCCTGCGGGACGCGGGCGCGGTGTTCGCGGGGGTGTGACCGGCCGCTCCCCCGGTGAGGGCCGCGGCCGCACCGCGGCACCGTCCCGGACCGGCTCGCTCAGGTGAGCGACAGCCGTGGCTTGGGGGCGTCCGTGCGGCCGGTCTGCGGGCGTCGGCTGCCCGCCCGGTAGGGCGCCGGCCAGGCGGCGCCCGGGCCCTCGTAGCCCTGCTCGGCGGCCGCGTGCAGGGTCCAGTGCGGGTCGTACAGGTGCGGACGGCCCAGCGCGCACAGGTCCGTACGCCCCGCCAGGATCAGGGAGTTGACGTCGTCCCAGGAGGAGATCGCGCCGACCGCGATCACCGGGACGCCCGCCTCGTGCCGGATGCGGTCGGCGAACGGCGTCTGGTACGACCGCCCGTACTCCGGCCGCTCCTCGGCCACGACCTGCCCGGTGGAGACGTCGATCGCGTCGGCCCCGTGGGCGGCGAAGGCGCGGGCGATCTCCACCGCGTCCTCGGCGGTGGTGCCGCCCTCGGCCCAGTCCGTGGCCGAGATGCGGACCGTCATGGGCCGCTCGGCCGGCCACACCGCGCGTACGGCGTCGAAGACCTCCAGCGGGAACCTCAGCCGTCGCTCCGGCGAGCCGCCGTAGGCGTCGGTGCGCCGGTTGGTGAGCGGGGAGAGGAAGCCGGAGAGGAGGTAGCCGTGGGCGCAGTGCAGTTCGAGCAGGTCGAACCCGGCCCGGGCGGCCCGCCAGGCGGCGGCGGTGAACTGCTCGCGGATGTCGGTGAGCTGGGCCCGGGAGAGCTGCCGCGGGGTCTGGCTGCCCGGCTTGTACGGCAGCGGGGAGGCCGCGACCAGTGGCCAGTTGCCGCGGGGCAGCGGCTCGTCCATGCCCTCCCACATCAGCTTCGTGGACCCCTTGCGGCCGGCGTGGCCGAGCTGTACGCCGATCGCGGTGCCGGGTGCCTGGCTGTGCACGAAGTCGGTCACGCGCCGCCACGCCTCGGCCTGCCGGCCGGTGTAGAGGCCGGCGCAGCCCGGCGTGATGCGGCCCTCCTCGCTCACGCACACCATCTCGGTCATGACCAGACCGGCCCCGCCGAGGGCGCGGGCGCCGAGGTGGACGAGGTGGAAGTCGCCGGGGACGCCGTCGGTGGCGGAGTACATGTCCATCGGCGACACCACGACCCGGTTGCGCAGGGTCAGACCGCGCAGCCGGAAGGGGGTGAACATCGGGGGTGTGCCGGGCGGGCAGCCGAACTCGCGCTCGACCGCCTCGGTGAAGCGGGCGTCGCGGAGCCGGAGGTTGTCGTGGGTGACGCGGCGGCTGCGGGTGAGCAGGTTGAAGGCGAAGCGGCGGGGCGGCTGGTCGAGGTACAGCCCCAGGTTCTCGAACCACTCCAGGCTCGCCCGGGCGGCCCGCTGGGTGGAGGCGACGACGGGTTTGCGCTCCTCCTCGTAGGCCGCCAGCGCGGTCGGCACATCCGGCTGTTCCCGGAGGCAGGCGGCCAGGGCCAGCGCGTCCTCGACGGCGAGCTTGGTGCCGGAGCCGATGGAGAAGTGGGCGGTGTGGGCGGCGTCGCCGAGGAGGGCGACGTTGCCGTGGGACCAGCGGTCGTTGACCACCGTGCGGAAGGTGGTCCACACCGAGTTGTTGGAGTGCAGGGGGCGGCCGCGCAGCGCTTCCGCGAAGATCTTGGCGCAGCGCTCGATGGACTCGTGGGTGTCGAGTTCGTCGAATCCCGCCGCCCGCCACACCTCCTCGCGCATCTCGACGATCACGGTGGAGGCGCCGGCCGCATACGGGTAGCCGTGCAGTTGCATCACGCCGTGCTCGGTCTCGGCGATCTCGAAGCGGAAGGCGTCGAAGGGGAACTCGGCGGCGAGCCAGATGTACCGGCAGCGGTGTTCGGTGATCCGGGGCCGGAAGGTCCGGGCGTAGGCCTCGCGGGTGGCGCTGTGCACGCCGTCGGCGGCGATGACGAGGTCGTGGGTCGTGGAGAGTTCGTCCGGAGGCGGGGCCTCGGTGCCGAACCGGATGGTCACGCCGAGGGAGCGGCAGCGCTCGTGCAGGATCTTCAGCAGGGTCCGCCGGCGCACCGCCGCGAATCCGTGTCCCGTGGAGGTCTGGTGGGCGCCCCGGTGCACGATGTCGATGTCGTCCCACCGGACGAAACGCCGCTGCAGTGCCTGGTACACCACGGGGTCGGCGTGTTCGATGCCGCCCAGGGTCTCGTCGGAGAGGACGACCCCGAAGCCGAAGGTCTCCTCCGGGGCGTTGCGCTCCCAGACGGTGACGTCACGGCTGGGATCGAGCCGCTTGAGGAGTGCCGCCGCGTACAGGCCACCGGGGCCGCCGCCGATGATCGCCACGCGCATGGCGGCTCACCTCCCCCGCCACTTCGGCGGGCGCTTCTCCGTGAAGGCCGCGTGGAACTCGGCGTAGTCCTCGCCGTTCATCAGCAACGCCTGGGTCGAGGCGTCCAGTTCGATCGCGGCCGCCAGGGGCATGTCCAGCTCGGCCGTCAGCAGCGCCTTCGTCTGGGCGTAGGCCAGTGCCGGGCCGTCGGCCAGCCGGCGGGCCAGCGCATGCGCCGCCTCGTCGGCCCGGCCCTCGTCCGTCAGCTCGCTGATCAGGCCGATGCGCTCGGCCTCGGGTGCCCGGACCGGTTCGCCCAGCATGAGCAGCCGGGTGGCGTGGCCGAGTCCGACGACGCGGGGCAGCAGGTAGGCCGCGCCCATGTCGCCGCCGGACAGGCCGACGCGGGTGAAGAGGAAGGCGAAGCGAGCGGTCGGGTCCGCGACGCGGAAGTCGGCCGCCAGCGCCAGGACCGCTCCCGCGCCGGCCGCCACCCCGTGCACCGCGGCGATCACGGGGAAGGGGCACTCCCTGATCGCCCGTACCACCTGGCCGGTCATCCGGTTGAAGTCGAGCAGCCGGGCGGTGTCCATGCCGAGGGTGGCGCCGATGATCTCGTCGACGTCGCCGCCGGAGCAGAAGCCACGCCCCTCGCCGGCCAGCACCAGGGCGCGTACGGCGCGCTCCCGGGACAGCTCGGCCAGCAGGTCGCGCAGGTCGGCGTAGGCGCCGAAGGTGAGCGCGTTGAGCTTCTCGGGACGGTCGAGGGTGACGGTGGCGACGCCGTCGGCGAGCTGGAGGCGCAGATGCTCCCAGTCGCGGGTGCGGGCGGCGGAGCCGGTGAAGGGACTCATGACGTGCGGCCTCCTAGGGCGGCGGTGCCGTACGTTGCGCTGTCCCATGAAGTTATCACCTGTTTGTGACTGCCGTCACGAGTACGCGACAGGGTCCGGCCGTTCGGCCGAGTCCGGTCACGTGCGTCACCGGTCCGCGACAGAGCCGTAACAGTGGGCACGGGCGGGCGAGGCGGGCCGTTCGCCGGGGTAAGCCGCCCGGTACCGGGGCCGAGGGTCCCGGGCGAAGCCCGCCGACGGTCGGAAGCGGCCGGGCCCGTACCATTCCTACAGTCGAAAGCAGGACAGCCTGCTCCATGAACGGACTCGCCTTGCACGAACGCCCCACCGAACCGGCCTCCTGGCGCATCGCGCTGCCGCACACCGCCGCGGCGGTGCCCGTGGCCCGTGCCCTGGTGCGCACGGCCCTGGCGGAGGTGGAGCACCTGGCCGACAGCGACACCGCGGAGCTGCTCACGGCGGAGCTGGTGGCCAACGCGGTGGAGCACACCGCCGGGCGCGGCCCGATCGAGCTGGTGGTGGAGCTGTTGCCGAGCGGCTGCCAGGTCGAGGTCCACGACCCGGACCCGGCGCCGCCCGGCCATCTGACCCGGCCGGTGATCGAGGAGCCCGACGTCTGGCAGGAGGGCGGGCGCGGGCTGCTGCTGATCCGCGCCCTCAGCTCGTCCTGCGGTCACCGCCCCACCCCGTCGGGCAAGGCGGTGTGGTTCAGACTGCCTGTGGTTCCCGCTCAGCGGCGGCGCTCGGCGTGACGTCGGGGACGGCCGTCCGCGCCAGCGTGGAGTGCCGGCGGCCGTAGACGAGGTAGAGGACCAGGCCCACCGCGAGGAACACGGCGAACTGGATCCAGGTCTGCCAGCCGGTCTCGTACATCAGGTACAGGCAGAAGGCGACGCCGAGCAGCGGGCCCACCGGGTAGAGCGGCACCCGGAAGCTGCGGGTGAGACCCGGTTCGCGGCGGCGCAGGGCGATCACCGCGATGTTGACGACGGCCATGATGGCGAGCGTGCCGATGGTGCACAGGTTCATCACGGCGTCGAGCGAGGCGAAGGCCGCCGGGAGCGCGAAGACGACCGCGACGATCAGCGTGCCCGCGACCGGCGTGGAGGTCTTCGGGTTCACCTTCTCGAAGACGCGCGGGATCAGGCCGTCGCGGGACATCGACATCAGGATGCGGGTCTGGCCGTACATCACCGCGAGGACGACCGAGGCGATGGCGACGACCGCGCCGAAGGCGATCACACCGCCGCCGACGGTCGAGCCGGTGACCTCGTTGACGACGTAGGAGAGGGCCGCGGGGCGGCCGGCGACCTGCTTGCCGCCGATGGCGCCGATCGCGGCGAGTGCGACCGCGCAGTACAGCAGGGTCACGATGCCCATGCAGACCATGATCGCGACCGGGATGTCCCGGCGCGGGTTCTTCGCCTCCTCGCCGGCGGTGGTGATCGCGTCGAAGCCGATGTAGGAGAAGAAGGCGGCGGTGGTGCCCGCGCCGATGCCGCCGAGGCCGGCCGGGGAGAACGGGGTGAGGTTGCCGTGCTTGAAGGCGCTGTAGCCGATCACGCAGAAGGCCAGCAGGATGACGAGCTTGACCGCGGCCATGGCGGCCGTCGCCCGGGCGCTCTCGCGCACGCCGCGCACCAGCAGCACGGAGGCCATGGCGATGACGATCACGGCGGGGAGGTTGATGATCCCGCCGTCGCCGGGGCCCGCGGACAGCGCGGCCGGGAGCTGGACGCCGGTGAGGCTGTGCAGCAGCTCGTTGACGTACTGGCTCCAGCCGACGGCGACCGCCGAGATGGAGATGCCGTACTCCAGCAGCAGGCACCAGCCGACCAGGAAGGCGGTGGACTCGCCGAGGCCGGCGTAGGCGAAGGAGTACGACGAGCCGGAGACCGGGATCGCGCCGCCCAGCTCCGCGAAGGAGAAGGCGGTGAAGACGCAGGTGATCGCGGCGAGCACGAACGAGACGACGACGGCCGGACCGGCCTGGGCAACGGAGTCGGAGAGGCCGACGAAGATGCCGGTGCCGACAATGGCGCCGACGCCGAAGCAGATGAGCTGGAAGAGGCCCATGGTGCGCTTGAGGCCGTGGCCCTCGCGGTCGGCGCCGGATTCGGCGACGAGCAGGTGCGGGGACTTGATGCGGGGAGCGGGCATTGCGGGTGGTGCTCGTTTCTGAGTGGTGCGGGCGACCGGGGGTGTTCGGTCGCGGCGACGGCGACGGAAGGGGGTGGTTCCGGGCCGCCGGTCAGGATAAGGCCTGGTCGGGACGGTGGACCAGGGTCAGCGGGCGAGTGTGGCGACCAGCACCGCCTTGATGGTGTGCATCCGGTTCTCCGCCTCGTCGAAGACGAGAGAGTGCGCCGACTCGAAGACCTCGTCGGTGACCTCGAGCGAGTCCAGGCCGTACGTCTCGTGGATCTCGCGGCCGACCGCGGTGCCGAGGTCGTGGAAGGCGGGCAGGCAGTGCAGGAACTTCACGTCCGGGTTGCCGGTGGCGCGCAGCACGTCCATGGTCACGGCGTACGGCGTGAGGGCCTTGATCCGCTCGGCCCAGACCTCCTTGGGCTCACCCATGGAGACCCAGACGTCGGTGGCGACGAAGCCGGCGCCGGCGACGCCCTCGGCGATGTCCTCGGTGAGGCTGATCCGGGCGCCGCTGGAGGCGGCCAGCTCCTGGGCGCGGTCGACGATCTCCTGCGCGGGCCAGTAGGCCTTGGGCGCGACGATCCGTACGTCCATGCCGAGCAGGGCGCCGGTGACCAGGTAGGAGTTGCCCATGTTGAAGCGGGCGTCACCGAGGTAGGCGAAGCTGATCTCGGTCAGCGGCCCGGCGCTGTGCTCGGTCATGGTGAGCACGTCGGCGAGCATCTGCGTGGGGTGCCAGTCGTCGGTGAGGCCGTTGTAGACGGGCACGCCGGCGTACGCCGCCAGCTCCTCGACCTTGGCCTGGCTGTCGCCGCGGTACTCGATGCCGTCGTACATCCGGCCCAGCACCCGCGCGGTGTCCTTCACGGACTCCTTGTGGCCGATCTGCGAGCCGGACGGGTCCAGGTAGGTCGTGTGGGCGCCCTGGTCGGCGGCGGCGACCTCGAACGCGCAGCGGGTGCGCGTCGAGGTCTTCTCGAAGATCAACGCGATGTTCCGGCCGCGCAGGTACTGCGTCTCGGTCCCCGCCTTCCTGGCGGCCTTCAGCTCGGCCGCCAGCTCGAGAAGGCCGCGGAACTCCGCCTCGGTGAAGTCCAGCTCCTTGAGGAAGTGGCGCCCGGCGAGGGCGGACGGGACGGTCGCCATGGGGGCGCTCCAGACGTACGACTGCGGATGACACTGGAAGTCTATACGACCATCCACATTTCTATACAGCGTCTCGCTCCACGGGGCAGCTCATGCAGCGCGGCCCGCCCCGGCCCCGGCCCAGCTCGCTGCCCGGGATCTCGATCACCTCGATGCCCTGTTTGCGCAGATGGGTGTTGGTGGTCGAGTTGCGCTCGTAGGCGACGACCACCCCGGGCTCGACGGCGAGCACGTTGCAGCCGTCGTCCCACTGCTCGCGTTCCGCGGCGTGCACGTCCTGGGTGGCGGTCAGCACCCGGATCTCGCCGAGGCCGAGGGCGGCGGCGATCGCGCGGTGCATGTGCTCCGGCGGATGGTCGGTGACCTTCAGCTCCTTCTCACCGACCCCCGGCTCGATGGTGTACGAGCGCAGCATGCCGAGCCCCGCGTACTGGGTGAAGGTGTCGCCGTCGACCATGGTCATCACGGTGTCGAGGTGCATGAACGCGCGCCGCTTGGGCATGTCCAGCGCAACGATGGTGCGCGCCGAGCCCGCCGCGAACAGCTTGTACGCCAGCATCTCCACGGCCTGCGGGGTGGTGCGCTCGCTCATGCCGACGAGGACGGCCCCGTTGCCGATCACCAGGACGTCGCCGCCCTCGATGGTGGAGGGGTGATCGGCCTGTCCCTGGGACCAGATGTTGAACGTCTCGTCGCGGAACAGCGGGTGGTGGCGGTAGATCGCCTCGAAGTGAACCGTCTCCCGCTGCCGTGCGGGCAGCCGCATGGCGTTGATCGCGACCCCGTCGTAGATCCAGGCGGAGGTGTCGCGGGTGAAGAGGTGGTTGGGCAGGGGGGCGAGAAGGAAGTCGTCGAGGTCCATCACATGGAAGCGGACGGAGGTCGGCTCCGCGTGCGCCTGGAGGAACTCCCGCTTGGTCATGCCGCCCACCAGCGCCTCGGCGAGCTCGCGTGCGGGCAGGGACGCGAAGGCGGCGCGCAGGTGGTCGGCGGCGAGGGGGCCGTACTCCTTCTCGTGGAAGACCCGGTCGAGGACGAGGGCGCGGGCCTCGGGGAACTGAAGGGTCTCGGTGAGCAGGTCGCCGAAGAGGTGGACGGCGACCCCGCGGTCGCGCAGGACGTCGGCGAACCCGTCGTGCTCGGCGCGCGCCCGGCGCACCCACAGCACGTCGTCGAAGAGCAGGGCGTCCTTGTTGCTGGGGGTGAGCCTTTTGAGCTCCAGGTCGGGCCGGTGCAGGATCACGCGGCGCAGCCGCCCGGCCTCGGAGTCGACGTGGTATGCCATGCCTCCATCCTGGCCGCCCCCGCCCGTCTTCACGCCCTTGTCGACCGTTTCCGACCCTTCCTGTTTTCGTCCTTACGACGAGAAGTGCTCCTCCGGTGACGGCCGGGACGGTCAGATCGCGGTGCAGGGCACCGGCCAGCGCCGGATGCGCGGGGGCAGGGCCACCGCCCAGCCGCCGGCGGCCGGCACCAGCCGCTCGGCGGCGAGGCGCCCGACGGCCTCCCGGTCGACCTCGTCGAGCCGGGCCGGCTCCTGGAGGCGGAGGAAGGCGGCGAGGAGACCGGGGTGGTCGAGGGTGAGCCGTACGGCCGTCCCCGGCGCCGCCCGCCGGTCGAGGACGGTCACGAACCCGGGCCCGCGCCGATGATAGAGGCTGCCGTAGGCGTATCGGGCCCTCCAGGCGACCAACTCACCCGTGTCACCGGGCAGTTCGGTCGGCGGGGGCAGATGGTGCAGCAGTCCGGTGTCGTACGACGGCCGGCCCACGGCCCGCCAGGTCACCTGACGGCCGTCGCTCTGGCACTCACGCGGGAAGCGCACCGCGTCCGCCGTCGCCCGGCCGGTGCCGCTCAGGTCCAGCGGCACGGCGGCGGACGGCGCGCTCATCCGGCACCCTCCGGCAGCCGGACCGGCTCGCCCCAGGTCGGCAGGGACACCTAGGAGGCTCCGTCACGGAACAACAAGCCCAGCTCGTGCGACACAAGGGTGTTCCGTGTCGTGCGACACAAGGCTGTTCCGTGACGGGCGGGTGCCTGCGCCGGCCGGGCTACAGGCGTGGGTCGACCGGCTCCGACTCCAGGGCCAGCACCCCGAACACCGCCTCGTGCACCCGCCACAGCGGCTCCCCGTCCGCGAGCCGGTCCAAGGCCTCCAGGCCGAGGGCGTACTCGCGCAGGGCGAGGGACCGCTTGTGGTTCAGGAAGCGCCGCCTGAGCCTCGCCAGGTTGTCCGGCCGGGTGTACTCGGGGCCGTAGATGATCCGCAGGTACTCCCGGCCCCGGCACTTGATGCCGGGCTGCACCAGCCGGCCGTCCCGGTTCCGGACCAGCGCGCCGACCGGCTTGACGACCATGCCCTCACCGCCGCGGCCGGTCATCTCCAGCCACCAGTCGACACCCGCCCGCACCGACTCCGGCTCGCCGGTGTCGACGTACAGCCGCCGGGTGGTCTGCAGCAGTCCGGTGCCGTCGTGCTCCACCAGCCGGTCGATCAGGGCCAGTTGCTCGTCGTGCGGCAGCGCGGCGAGGCTGCGGCCCTGGACGGCCAGCAGCTGGAAGGGCGCCAGGCGTACGCCGTCCAGGCCGTCCGTGGTCCAGCAGTAGCGGCGGTAGGCGGCGGTGAACGCGGCCGCGTCGGCGGCGCGGTCCCGCTGCCGGTCCAGCAGGCCGTTCACGTCCGTGCCCCGCGCGGCGGCGGCCTCCAGGGCGGCCAGCGCGCCCGGGAACACCGCACCGGACGCGGCGCCGACGGCCGCGTACTGGCTGCGCAGCAGCCCGGAGGCCTTCAGCGACCAGGGCATCAGCTCGGCGTCCAGCAGCAGCCAGTCGGTGGCCAGTTCGTCCCAGAGGCCGGCGGCCTCGATCGCCGAGCGCAGCCGACCGAGGATCTCCTCGGTCACCTGCTCGTCGTCGAAGAACGGCCGCCCGGTACGGGTGTAGAGGGACCCGGTGGGACCGTCCACGCCGAAGCGCTTGCGTGCCGCCTCCGCGTCCCGGCACACCAGGGCCACGGCCCGCGAGCCCATGTGCTTCTCCTCGCACACGACCCGCTCGACGCCGTCCGCCGCGTACTGCGCGAAGGCCTCGGCCGGGTGCTCCAGGAAGTGTCCATCAGCGGCTCCGCCACGGGCCTCGACCTGCGAGGTCGCCGTCGGTGCCATGGTCGGCGGCAGGTACGGCAGCAGGCGCGGGTCGGTCGCGAAGCGGCTCATGACCTCCAGGGCCGCCGCCGCGTTCTCCTCGCGGACCGCCACCATGCCGGCGTGCCGGGTCTCCACGGCCCTGCGGCCGTACACGTCCGCCAGGTCCAGCGGCCGGCCGTCCTGTCCGCCCGGCGCTTCGGAGCGCAGCGGCTTCGTCGGCTCGTACCAGACCCGCTCGGCCGGCACGTCCACCAGCTCGCGCTCCGGCCAGCGCAGCGCGGTCAGCTTGCCGCCGAAGACGGCTCCGGTGTCCAGGCAGATGGTGTTGTTGAGCCAGGTCGCCTCGGGGACCGGAGTGTGGCCGTAGACCACCGCCGCGCGACCCCGGTAGTCCTCCGCCCACGGGTAGCGCACCGGCAGACCGAACTCGTCGGTCTCGCCCGTGGTGTCGCCGTACAGGGCGTGCGAGCGGACCCGGCCGGAGGTGCGGCCGTGGTACTTCTCGGGCAGCCCGGCGTGGCAGACGACCAGCCTGCCGCCGTCGAGGACGTAATGGCTGACGAGTCCCGCCAGGAACTGCCGGACCTCGGCCTTGAACTCCTCGCTCTCGCCCTCCATCTGCTCGATGGTCTCGGCGAGCCCGTGGGTGTGCTGGACCTTGCGGCCCGCCAGATAGCGGCCGTACTTGTTCTCGTGGTTGCCGGGCACGCACAGCGCGTTGCCCGTCTCGACCATCGTCATCACCCGGCGCAGCACGCCCGGGGTGTCCGGGCCGCGGTCGACCAGGTCGCCGACGAAGACGGCGGTACGGCCCTCGGGGTGCACACCGTCGGTGTAGCCCAGCTTGGCGAGCAGCGCCTCCAGTTCGGCGGAGCAGCCGTGGATGTCGCCGATGATGTCGAAGGGGCCGGTGAGGTGGGTGAGGTCGTTGAAGCGCTTCTCGGTGACGACGGTGGCGTGCTCCGCCTCCTCGACGCCGCGCAGCACGTGCACCTTGCGGAAGCCCTCGCGCTCCAGGTGGCGCAGGGACCGGCGCAGCTCGCGGATGTGCCGCTGGATGACCCGCCGGGGCATGTCGGCGCGGTCGGTTCGGGCCGCGTTGCGCTCGGCGCACACCTCCTCCGGCATGTCCAGCACGATGGCGATCGGCAGCACGTCGTACTGCCTGGCCAGGTCGATCAGCTGGCGCCGGGCGTCCTGCTGCACGCTGGTGGCGTCCACGACGGTGCGGCGGCCGGCGGCCAGCCGCTTGCCGGCGATGTAGTGCAGGACGTCGAAGGCGTCCCGGGTGGCGCCCTGGTCGTTCTCGTCGTCGGAGACGAGACCGCGGCAGAAGTCCGAGGAGATCACCTCGGTCGGCTTGAAGTGCCGGCGGGCGAAGGTGGACTTGCCGGAGCCGGAGGCGCCGACGAGGACGACGAGCGAGAGGTCGGTGACGGGGAGGACCCGGCCCTCGTGCTGTGGTGCGTTCTCCGTTGCCTCGGTCATGCCGCCTTCGCCTCCTTCTCGGTCCTGATCGCGAACAGTGCCATCTGGGTGGGCGGGCCCACCTCGGGGTCGTCCGGTCCGACGGGCGCGAACTCCACGTCGTAGCCGTGCCGTTCGGCCACCGCCTGCGCCCAGCCGCGGAACTCCTCCCGGGTCCACTCGAAGCGGTGGTCGCCGTGCCGGGCGTGTCCGGCGGGCAGGGTCTCCCAGCGGACGTTGTACTCGACGTTGGGGGTGGTCACGAGGACCGTGCGCGGGCGGGCGTGGCCGAACACGGCGTACTCCAGGGCGGGCAGCCGGGGCAGGTCGAGGTGCTCGATCACCTCGCTGAGCACGGCGGCGTCATAGCCCTTGAGCCGGTTGTCGGTGTAGGCGAGCGAGCCCTGCACCAGCTTGACGCGGGACGCCTGCCGCTCCCCCATGCGGTCCAGCTTCAGCCGGCGGGCGGCGATGGTGAGCGCCCGCACGGACACGTCGAGCCCGACGATCTCGGTGAACCGCACGTCCTTCAGCAGCTCCCGCACCAGCTCGCCCTGTCCGCACCCGAGGTCGAGGACCCGGCCGGCGCCGGACGCGCGCAGCGCCTCGATGATCGCGTCCCGGCGCTGTACGGCGAGCGGCGTCGGCTTCTGCTCCGTCCCGGTCTCCTCCTCGACCGCGTTGTCGATCTCCTCGACCTCGCTGTCGTCGGCCTCGGCCAGCCGCACCAGCTCCAGCCGCTCCATCGCCTGCCGGGTCAGCGACCAGCGGCGGGAGAGGTACCGGCTGGTGATCAGCTTCTGCTCCGGGTGGGCGGGCAGCCAGCCCTCGCCGGCCCGCAGCAGCTTGTCGACCTCGTCGGAGGAGACCCAGTAGTGCTTGGCGTCGTCGAGGACCGGCAGCAGGACGTACAGATGGCGCAGCGCCTCGGCGAGGGTCAGCGTCTGCGACTCCAGGACCAGGCGGACGTACCGCGAGTCGCCCCACTGCGGGAACTCGGTGTCGAGCGGGACCGGCTCGGCGGTCACGGTCCAGCCGAGCGGCTCGAACAGCCGTCGTACGAGGTCCGGGCCGCCGCGGGCGGGCAGCGCCGGTACCTCGATGTGCAGCGGCAGCGGGGTGGCGGCCCGCTCGGGGCGGGCGGCGCACACGCCGCGCAGGGCGCTGGAGAACACGCCGCTCAGCGCGACCGCGAGCAGCGAGGAGGCGGCATAGGGGCGGTCGTTGACGTACTGCGCGAGCGCGGCGTCGGGGGCTCCGCCGCGGCCCTTGCCCCTGCCCCGGCGGACCAGCGCGAGCGTGTCGATCTCCAGCAGCAGCGCGGCCGTGCAGCGCCGGTCGTCCGCCTCGGGGTAGAAGACGTGCGCCGTGCCGTAGGACGTGGAGAACTTCTGCGCCTTGTCGGGGTGCTTGTGCAGCAGGTACCCGAGGTCGGTGGCCGGGTGGGCGGCGTCGCCGCGCGTGGAGATCGTCAGGAACACGTGTCCGAGTCTTCCGCCTGGCACGCCCGCCGACCACCGGTTTTCTCAGGTTGCGCGGGGGCCGCCGCCGTGGACCACGGCGGCGGCCTCCCACCCCGGGAGGGCCTCGTGTGAAGCCGGACTCGGCGGGGCGGCTCTCGCAGGCACGGCAGCGGACGAGGCATGCGGTCGACTGCCCGTCCGAGTCGAGCGCGGCGGGAAACTCCCGTCGGCGGCCCGTGGCCCGGGCGGTGTTACGACAGCTGCGACTGGACCTGGGTGGAGATCAGCTCCAGGTGGTCCAGGTCGTCGAGGTCCAGGATCTGCAGATAGATCCGCCGGGAGCCGATCGCGGCGTAGCGGCCGATCTTGTCGACGACCTCGGCGGGCGAGCCTGCCAGGCCGTTGGACTTGAGCTCGTCCACCTCGCGGCCGATCGCGGCGGCGCGGCGGGCGACCTCCCGGTCGTCCCGGCCGACGCAGACCACGAGCGCGTTGGAGTACGTCAGCGCGTCCGCGCCCCGGCCGGCCTCCTCGGCGGCGGCACGCACCCGGCCGAACTGCCGCTCGCTGTCCTCGATCGAGGCGAACGGGATGTTGAACTCGTCGGCGTACCGGGCGGCGAGCCGCGGCGTACGGGTCGCGCCGTGCCCACCGACGAGCACCGGGACCTTCCGCTGGGCCGGCTTGGGCAGCGCGGGCGAGTCGGTCAGGTCGTAGTACGTGCCGTGGAAGTCGAAGGTCTTGCCGGTCTCGGTCGCCCACAGCCCGGTGACGATCGCGAGCTGCTCCTCCAGCCGCGCGAACTTCTCCTTCGGGAACGGGATGCCGTATGCCCGGTGCTCCTCCTCGAACCAGCCGGCGCCGAGGCCGAGTTCCACCCGGCCGCCGGACATCTGGTCGACCTGGGCGACCTGGATGGCGAGCACGCCGGGCAGGCGGAAGGTGCCGGCCGTCATCAGCGTGCCGAGGCGGATGCGCCTGGTCTCGCGGGCCAGTCCGGCGAGCGTGATCCAGGCGTCCGTGGGACCGGGCAGGCCGTCGACACTGCCCATGCGCAGGTAGTGGTCGCTGCGGAAGAAGGCGTCGAACCCTAGGTCCTCGGTGGCCTTCGCCACGGTGAGCAAGGTGTCGTAGGTGGCCCCCTGCTGGGGCTCGGTGAAGATTCGAAGGTCCATACATCCATCCTGCACGCCGCAGACCACGTCAACCTCGCCGGTACCGCCCGGCACGACCGTCCCCGGTCGGGTGAAATTCGCTCGCCGGGCGCGTCGGTGCCGCGCGGGCCGGTGACCGGCCCCGGTGGTGATCGTTGGGCGGTCGGAGCCGGACCGTCCGGCGCCGGCGCCGAGGAGGCCGTCATGTGCGAAGAGAGTGGCTGCGCCGGTCAGCCGAAAGGGCTGCTGGAACAGATGGAAGAGCTGATGGCGACGTTGAACGCGGATCTGTCGGAGTGGGCGGACCTGCAGGGCGGACAGGGCCCCGCCGAGGACGCCGAGCTGGGCTGAGCCGCGGTCCTGGGGGCTCCTCCCTCGGACCCACGTCGGCCCGAACGGCCTCGTCCTCACCCACCGGACGGGCTGGTTCGGCCGCCCGTGTCTACAAGGCGCCCGACGGGCTGTTCTCGCTGCCGTCCTCCTGTAAAGCCTCCTCCCGCGCGGCCAGCTTGCGCAGCATCTCCAGGACGCGGTCGCGGGACTCGTCGGCCGCGTCGATGGCCTCCATGCACTGCCAGTACGTCGTCTCGTCGTCGGCCGCGCTGGCCAGGCCGACCAGGGCCATGCCGACCTCGCCGAGCAGGCCCCCGAGGCAGAGCAGGGTCTCGCGGGCGTCGGCCAGCTCGGTGAGCTGGGCGGCGCGCAGGTCGCCCAGGTCCAGCTCGGGCGGGTCCAGGACGCCGCAGCCCCGGCCCGCCAGTTCGGTCAGGCCGAGCGCCTCGCCGCGCAGTTCGGGCGGGCCGGAGACCGCGAGCCGGCTGCCGATCGCCTGGGCCAGGGCCTGCGCCTGCCACACCTCCGCCATGGTCTCGGCCGCGTCGGCACCGCACGCCAGCGCACGCCTGCTCGCGAGGATGAGCCGTATCGCATCCATGCGTCGCCCCCGTCCTTCCGCGTGCTTCCTCGCACGCCCCGCTTGAACTCTCTTGTCCACTACCCAGAGTGAAGGCGCTTGGGGCGAAAAGCCAGAGGTAGACGGAAATCTGTGGACAACAATTCGGATTCGACAGGCGGTTCAACTCCGGAGAGTGATAGCGGAGTTCAACCTTCCGGCAGTTGGGGGCGCTCGGACCCGTCCTGCGCCCCCGGGGCCGGGAAGCGCCGTTCGTTGCGGTCGATCTTGGCGGCCAGCGCGGCCAGTGGGTCGACGCCGAGGACGTCGCAGAACTGCAGCAGATACGCGAGGACATCGGCGACCTCGTCGGTGACCCGGTGCGCGGTGTCCGGGTCGTCCATCACCCGGGCGGACTCCTGCGGGGTCAACCACTGGAAGACCTCGACCAGTTCGGAGGCCTCCACGCTGAGCGCGGCGACGAGGTTCTTGGGGGTGTGGTAGGGCTGCCAGTTCCGCGCGGCCGCGAACTCGGCGAGCCTGCGCTGGAGTCGGGCCAGGTCGAGGGGTTGTGTCACGCGTCCAGGTGTACCACTGTGACGCCCTCGGTCCCGGCGGCCCACGAGGCGTCGCTCACCGCGCCCACGCACCGGATGTGCCCGCGCTCGCCCATCCGGGCGGCCGTCCGCAGCAGTTCCCGGCGCTGGGACGGGTCGAGGCCGCGGTCGAAGCCGTCGGCGAGGACGGTGAGGGTGCGCAGGGCGTCGGGCACCTCGCCCGGGGCGTCCACGTCCAGGACGCCGGGGCCGGTCAGCAGCACCAGCGTCAGCGCCAGATAGCGCAGTTCGCCGTCGCCGAGCCGGGCGAGTTCGGTGCGCGGGCCGTCGCCGCGGTCGAGCAGCGCCCGTACCGTCCCGTCCGGCAGCGGCTCCGCGAGGAGATCGGTCACCGGACCCGCACAGCCCGCGCGCAGTGCGTCGACCAGCAGGCCGTGCCGGCGGCCGCATTCCGCGCGGGTGCGCCACAGCACGTCGGCGAGGTTGTCGCAGCCGGACAGCAGCCGGCCGGAACCGGTGGGCACGGGGGCGCGCATGTGCTCGGGGCGGGGGTCGCAGGGGAAGACGGAGCGCAGGGCGACCACCATCTGCTCGGCCGCGGCGAGCACACGGCGCTGCCCGTCGGTCTTGCCCGCCACGCGCAGCGGCAGCAGGGCGGTGCCGAGGCGGTCGTCGGGGAGCGGGGCACGGGTCACCGGGGCGGAGCCCGCGGTGTGCCAGGCGGCCTGGACGGTACGGCGTCCGGGATCGCGCAGCGCGGTCTGGAGCAGGACGACCCCGCCCGCGGTCAGCCGCTCCCCCACGATCCTGAGGTCGGGTTCGGCCTGTACGGCGACGTCGAGCCGGACCGGCCCCTCGGCGCCGTCGGCCGTGCAGCCGATCCGGAAGCCGCGCCGCCCTCCGGCATCGGGTCGGGCCCGCTGCGGCACACAGGCCACCGGGTCCGGGAACACCTCGACGAGCGAGGCGCCACCACCTAGCCGAGCCAGCGCCTCGTACGCGGTGAGCGCGGTCGTCTTCCCCGTTCCGCTGGGCCCGGCGAGCAAGGTGACGGGCCCCAGCGGGAACCCGGCCCGCCGGTGCCCGGCGAAGGCCGACAGCCGCAGCTCGGTGATCCGGGCCCGCACATCGGGGCAGCGCCGGGACTGTGCGGGGACGGTCCCGGCGGGCGCGTCGGCGGCGGGGGGATCGGCGGAGAGGGAGGGCACGGCCATGTCCGGACCGTAGAACCCGGCCTTCCTGCCGAACCGTTTCCCGCCCGGCACCTTCCTACGAACGAGCGGTCGCCCAGGCACAAACGGGACCGGGGACACCCGGTCGGGTGACAACACCGTCGCCCCGGCGAGCACGCCCCCGCGCGACACTCCGTGGTCTTGGGCGGCCTTCCGCGGCCGTACGCCGCCACCCTGGACACCATGAACCGAGCCGCCCCGAGCACCCCGCTCAACCGCCGAAGGCAGAGGCAGGTGTTCAGCCGCCCGATGCCCCCACGCCCTCCATCAGTCCGCTGACCTCGGTGCCGGGAGGGGTGAGAAGAAACACGTTGCGGTCGACGCGGTGCATTCCGCTGCCCAGGCCGAAGACCACGCCCGTGCTGAAGTCGAGGACGCGCTTGGCGACCTCGGTCTCCGCGCCGGTCAGGTCGAGCAGGACCGGCGCGCCGGCCATCAGGGTCTCGGCGACTTCCCGGGCGTCGGCGAAGACGTTGACGCGCAGGACGACGAACCGGCGCCGCGTCTCGGTCTCGGCGTCCGGCAGCGAGCGGTGGTTCACCGCGGACGGCCAGGCGTCCCGGCCCCGCAGCGGCACGACCTGGGCGAGCCCCTCCCACTGTTCATCGGTGACGTCGTAGCGGCTCACCGGCTCCCCCCGACCTGACTCGCATTCCATGCCTGCACCAGCCAATTCTTACGCCAAGTCACCCGTTCGGCCCAACAGCGACACACTGCGCGACCGATCCGATGACACTCCGATGACACACGGCCGGGAGCAACCCGCGCCACCTGTACGAATACATCCGCTTCTTACCTCGCTCACACCATTCTCTTGACTCCTGGCCACATGTCGCTCATCCGCCCCCGATAGCGTCCGGTCCCGTGCACTTGGCAGAAACACAGCAGGTGACAGCCGGCCGGCGGACGCAGTCGGCGGTGTCCGCCGTACCGGTCGCCCGCGCGGAGCTCCATGAGCCACCCGCGCAGTGGCATCGCGTACTGACGCTGCTCGCCGACGTCAGCCTGTTCATCGGCACCCGCGAGGTGTGGACGCAGGCGGCCACGCACAAGCTGGTCCTCGCGGGGATCATCTCCGTCTGCTACGCCTCGATCCTGGTGACCGGCGTGCTCACGCTGACGGTCCGCCGGGCGCGTTCACTGGCCCGCCTCGACCTCGTCGTGCTGGTGACCGCGATCGCGCTCACCCTGTGCACCTGGGCGCTGAACCACGCGGGCGGCGACGAGGCGGTCCTGACCACGCAGGCCGCGAAGCAGATCGTCGGCGGACACCAGGTGTACGACCAGCCGTGGCCCTGGCTCTTCCACATCAAGGGCGTCGCCCTGACGGCGACGACGACCGGCGGCTACGACTTCACGTACGGCTATCCCCCGCTGGCGCCGCTGCTCACCGCGCCCTTCCTGTGGCTCGGCCACGCCGGGGCACCGGCGACGCTGGCGGTGACGGTCGTACTGATCGCGGGCACCGTGGTGCTGTGGCGGCTGCTGCCGACGCCGTGGCGGTCGGCGGCCACGATGGTCTGCCTGGGCTTCAGCTTCCTGCCGATGTACGCCCGGCAGGGCTACCCGGCGATCGTCGGCCTGGTCCTGCTGGTGCCGGTGGTGGTGCGCTGGCCGCGGTTCGGCGCCGGGGGCCGGCTGGGTCCCGCCGGGATCGCGCGGGCCGCGTGCATCGGCGCGGCGTGCGCGGCGCAGCAGCTCCCCTGGTTCGTCACCCCGTTCCTGCTGGCCGGGATCTACGCCGTGCGCCGCGGCGAGCTCGGCGGGCGCGAGGCCGCGCGGGTGGTGCTGCGGATCGCCGGGATCGCGGTCCTTACCTGGCTGTTGATCAACGCTTACTTCATCGTGAGCGAACCGGGCCCGTGGCTGGCGGGCATCGCCCTGCCGCTGACCCAGGGTGCGGTGCTGCACGGTCAGGGGCTGGTCGACATCTCCCTGTACTTCACCCACGGCAGCGACCGGCTCGACTGGTACGGCCACGCGAGCATGCTGCTCGCCGCGGCCCTGCTGGCGCTGTTCGTGCTGTTCGTACGGCGGCTGGGCCCGGCCGCGACCGTGCTGCCCTGGTGCGCCTTCTACCTGGCGACGCGGTCCCAGGACGGCTACTACCTGATGTACACGCCGCTGTGGCTGGCCGCGGCGATCACCGTGCCCCTGTCCGAGTTCAGGAACGCCTGGCAGCCGCGGCCCCGGTGGCTGACCGGTCCGCGCCGCCGGCCGGCCCTGGTCGGCGCGGTCGTCCTGCTGATCACGCCCGCACTGGTGAGCGCGACCCTGGCGGTGACGGGGAAGCCGCCGCTGAGCATGGACATCAAGGCGGCCCGGCACGGCTCGAACGGCACCGTCTCGGCGCTGACCGTGAAGGTGACCAACACCGGAAGCAGCGCGCTCACCCCGCACTACATGCTGACGAACGGCCAGGGCATGAGCCGGTACTGGTCACTCGCGCACGGCCCGGCCACGATCGCCGCACACGGCACGGCGACCATCGAGCTGCGGGCACCCAAGGACGGCTTCCCGTTGCCCACGAAGAACGCGCACGTCCGGCTGCGCGCCTTCACGGCGACCCCGCAGACCCTCTCCACCAAGGACGTGAGCCGGGCCGAGCTGGGCCTCAAGGGCTGAACAGGCGGCTCACGCCCCGGTCTCAGGCCCCGGTCCGCGTGAAGCGCAGCCGCGCCGTCACCGTGGTGAGCCCGCGCATCATGCCCAGCTGGTTCCAGCCCATGCCGAACTGCTCGCGGTCCACGGTGAACTCACCGTCCAGGGTGAGCGCCCCGGCGTCCGCCTCGGCCAGGCGCGCGGTGAAGGTCAGGGGCCTGCTGACGCCCCGCACGGTCAGCTGACCGGTGACCCGTACGCCGTCGCCGTCGAGGCGGTCCGCGCCACGGGCGGCGAAGGTGATCTCCGGGTGGTTGTCGGCGTCGAAGAAGTCGGCCGAGCGCAGGTGCGTGTCCCGCTTGGCGTTCCTGGTGTCCAGGGAGGCCGCCTGCAGGGTCACGGTGCCGGTGGCCGAGCCGTCGGCGTGCACCTCGCCCCCGCCGGCGACGGCGGCGAACGTGCCCTTCACGGTGACGAGTCCCCACAGGGTCTTGTGCCGCAGTCCCACGGTGGACGCGGCCGGGTCGAGCTGCCAGGTGCCGGTCTGCACGGCGACGGTCATGGTCGTACTCCGAAGTCGAATGGTTCAAATTTGGATGACTGACTTGCACGCTAGCGCGTCATCCAAAATTGAACAAGCTGCTGGTCCAAAATTGGATGACCCGCCCGACTCTCCTCGTCCAAAATTGGACGACAGGTAGACTCGACCCATGTCCGCCTCCGACGCCCACCCCGCCGACCAGCTCGAATGTCCCGCCGCAGCGGGCGGCCTGCTGCCCGCCGAGCTGCGCGCCTGGATGATCCTCCTGGCCGCCACGGGGGCCGTGGAGCAGCGGCTGCGGTCGGTCGTGAAGGAGACCCTCGACGTCTCCCACGACGAGTTCCTGATCCTGTGTCTGCTGGCGGAGCAGCCCCGCACCGGGCTGCGCATGACCCAGGTCGCCGACCTCCTCGGCCGCCCCAAGACCCGGCTGACCTACCAGATCGCCTGCCTGCAGCGGGCCGGTCTGGTCGCCCGCACGTCCGTGTGCGGCGACAAGCGCGGGGTGCAGGTCGCCCTCACCGCCAAGGCCCGCGACCTGCTGAGCGAGACCTCCGCCCTGCTCGCCGGGATCGTCCGGCAGGCCCTCGCCGACTCCATGGGTCCCGAGCAGCAGGCGGCCATGTGCGCGCTCGTACCGGATCTTCCGGACCCGGCCGACGAGCCCGGCGACGACTGAGCGGCGCAGGTCACAACCACGGGGAGGGCAACGTCACAGCCCTCCCTTTACTCTCACTTGAGCACGCTGCCCTAGCATCCGAGCCATGACGGTCCTGCCTGACGACGGGCTCTCACTGGCCGCCGAGTTCCCTGACGCGACGCACGAGCAGTGGCAACGCCTGGTCGAAGGCGTGCTGCGCAAGTCGGGCAAGGAAGTCTCGGGCGCTGCAGCTGAGGACGCCCTGTCCACGACGCTGGAGGACGGGCTGCGCACCCGGCCCCTGTACACCGCGCGCGACGCCGCGCCCGACCCCGGCCTGCCCGGCTTCGCGCCCTACGTGCGCGGCAGCCGTCCGGAGGGCAGCACCGCGGGCGGCTGGGACGTACGGCAGCGGCACACCGCCCTCGCGGACGGCGCCGTCCTGGCCGACCTGGAGAACGGCGGCACCTCGCTGTGGCTCGTGCTGGGCGAGGGCGGCATGCCGGTCGACGGGCTGGGCCGGGCGCTGGAAGGTGTGTACCTGGACCTCGCGCCGGTGGTCCTGGACGCCGGCCGGGACACCGAGCGGGCCGCCGAGGCGCTGCTGCGGCTGTACGCGGACAAGGGCGTGGCCGCCGAGGCCGTACGCGGCAACCTGGGCGGCGACCCGCTCGGGTACGAGGCCCGCACCGGAACCCCGCTGGACTTCGCGCCGTACGCGGCCCTGGCCGCCCGCTGCGCCGAGCGGTACCCCGGCCTGCGCGCCCTCACCGTGGACGCGCTGCCGTACCACGAGGCGGGCGGCTCGGCCGCACAGGAGCTGGGTGCCTCGCTCGCCACCGGCGTGGCGTATCTGCGGGAGCTCACCGAGGCGGGCCTCGGCGTCGAACAGGCCGCCGGGCAGCTGGAGTTCCGCTATGCGGCCACCGCCGACCAGTTCCTCACCATCGCCAAGCTGCGCGCCGCGCGCCGGCTGTGGGCCCGGGTCGCCGAGGTCTGCGCAGCGCCGGGCGCGCAGGTGCAGCACGTGGTGACCTCCCCGGTGATGATGACCCGCCGCGACCCGTGGGTGAACATGCTCCGCACGACGGTCGCGACGCTCGCCGCCGGGGTCGGCGGCGCCGACTCGGTGACCGTCCTGCCCTTCGACCACGCCCTCGGCCTGCCCGACGCGTTCTCCCGCCGGATCGCCCGCAACACCTCCACGATCCTCATCGAGGAGTCCCACCTGGCCCGGGTCATCGACCCGGCGGGCGGCTCCTGGTACGTCGAGCAGCTAACCGACCAACTCGCCCACGCCGCCTGGGAGTTCTTCCGCACCATCGAGCGCGACGGCGGCCAGGCGGCCGTGCTGCGCTCCGGCCGGCTGCGCACCGACCTCGCGACCACCTGGGCCGAGCGCTCCAAGAAGCTCGCCAAGCGGCGCGAACCCATCACCGGCGTCAGCGAGTTCCCGCTGCTCGCCGAGAAGCCGGTGGAGCGCGAGCCCGCGCCCGAGCCGCCGTCCGGCGGACTGCCGCGGGTGCGCCGCGACGAGGCGTACGAGGAGCTGCGCGCCCGCTCCGACGCCCACCTCGCGGCGACGGGCGCCCGCCCCCGGATCTTCCTCGCCACGCTCGGCCCGGCCGCCGCGTACACCGCGCGCGCCACCTTCGCGGCGAACCTCTTCCAGGCCGGCGGCATCGAGCCGGTCACCGAGGGCACCTTCGAGGACAGCGGCGCCACCGAGGCCGTGCTGTGCTCCAGCGACGCCCTGTACGCCGAACAAGCCGAGCAGGCCACCGAGTCGCTCAAGGCGTCCGGGGCCCGGCATGTGTTCCTGGCGGGCCGGGGCGAGTACGCCGGCATCGACAGTTACGTCTTCGCGGGCTGCGACGCCATCGACGTCCTGTCCGCGACCCTCGACCGCATGGGAGTGTCCTGATGGGAATCCCCGACTTCTCCGGCCTCGAGCTGGGGACACCGGTCACAGGCGGCAGTGCCGACCAGTGGCGGGCGGCCGTCGCGCGGGCGACCGGGACCGAAGAGCCGCTGTGGGAGACCCCGGAGGGCATCGGGGTCAAGCCGCTGTACACCGGCCGTGACCTGGAGGGCCTGGACTTCCTGGGCACCTACCCGGGCATCGCGCCGTATCTGCGCGGCCCCTACCCGACGATGTACGTCAACCAGCCCTGGACGATCCGCCAGTACGCGGGCTTCTCCACCGCCGAGGAGTCCAACGCGTTCTACCGGCGCAACCTGGCGGCGGGCCAGAAGGGCCTCTCGGTCGCCTTCGACCTGCCCACCCACCGGGGGTACGACAGCGACCACCCGCGCGTGACCGGTGACGTCGGCATGGCAGGCGTGGCCATCGACTCCATCTACGACATGCGGCAGCTGTTCGACGGCATCCCGCTCGACAAGATGACCGTGTCGATGACGATGAACGGCGCCGTGCTGCCCGTGCTCGCGCTGTACATCGTGGCGGCGGAGGAACAGGGCGTACCGCCCGAGAAGCTGGCCGGAACCATTCAGAACGACATTCTGAAGGAGTTCATGGTCCGCAACACCTACATCTATCCGCCGAAGCCGTCGATGCGGATCATCTCCGACATCTTCGCGTACACCTCGCAGCGGATGCCCCGCTACAACTCCATCTCCATCTCCGGCTACCACATCCAGGAGGCCGGCGCGACGGCCGACCTGGAGCTGGCGTACACGCTCGCGGACGGCGTGGAGTACATCCGCGCCGGCCGTGAAGCCGGCCTGGACGTCGACGCGTTCGCCCCTCGTCTGTCCTTCTTCTGGGCGATCGGCATGAACTTCTTCATGGAGGTCGCGAAGCTCAGGGCGGCCCGGCTGCTGTGGGCCAAGCTGGTCTCGCAGTTCGAGCCGGAGAACACCAAGTCCCTCTCCCTGCGCACCCATTCGCAGACCTCGGGCTGGTCGCTGACCGCGCAGGACGTGTTCAACAACGTCACGCGTACGGCCGTGGAGGCGATGGCGGCGACCCAGGGCCACACCCAGTCGCTGCACACCAACGCGCTCGACGAGGCCCTGGCCCTGCCGACCGACTTCTCGGCGCGGATCGCCCGCAACACGCAGCTGCTCATCCAGCAGGAGTCGGGCACCACCCGGGTCATCGACCCGTGGGGCGGCAGCGCGTACGTGGAGAAGCTGACGTACGACCTCGCGCGCAAGGCCTGGGCGCACATCCAGGAGGTCGAGCAGGCCGGCGGCATGGCGCAGGCCATCGACGCCGGCATCCCCAAGCTGCGCGTGGAGGAGGCCGCGGCCCGCACCCAGGCCCGCATCGACTCGGGCCGGCAGCCGGTGATCGGCGTGAACAAGTACCGCGTGGACAGCGACGAGCAGATCGAGGTCCTGAAGGTCGACAACTCCGCCGTACGCGCCCAGCAGATCGAGAAGCTGCGGCGGCTGCGCGCGGAGCGGGACGAGCAGGCCTGCCAGGACGCGCTCGACGCGCTCACCCGGGCCGCCGACGGCAAGGAGAACCTGCTGGAGCTGGCCGTGCACGCGGCCCGGGCCAAGGCGACCGTCGGCGAGATCTCGGACGCCCTGGAGAAGGTGTACGGCCGGCACGCGAGCCAGATCCGTACGATCTCCGGCGTGTACCGCAACGAAACCGGCCAGTCCCCGTCCGTGGACCGCACCCGTGCCCTGGTGGACGCCTTCGAGGAGGCCGAGGGGCGCCGCCCGCGCATCCTGGTCGCCAAGATGGGCCAGGACGGCCACGACCGCGGCCAGAAGGTGATCGCCACCGGCTTCGCCGACCTCGGCTTCGACGTCGACGTCGGCCCGCTGTTCCAGACGCCGGAGGAGGTCGCCCGGCAGGCGGTCGAGGCGGACGTGCACGTGGTCGGCGTGTCCTCGCTGGCCGCGGGCCACCTGACCCTCGTCCCGGCGCTGCGCGAGAAGCTCGCCGAGGAGGGCCGCGAGGACATCATGATCGTGGTGGGCGGGGTGATCCCGCCGCAGGACGTGCCGACGCTGCGGGAGATGGGCGCGGCGGAGGTGTTCCTGCCCGGGACGGTGATCCCGGACGCGGCGTACGACCTGGTCAAGCGGCTGTCGGCCGACCTCGGCCACGAGCTGTAGCGGGGCCCCGGGGTGGCACCGATCGATCTCGACACGTATGTCAAGGGCGTGCTCGACGGAAAGCGGGCGATCGTGGCCCGCGCGATCACGCTCGTCGAGTCCACCCGCCCCCAGCACCGGTCGCTGGCACAGGAGTTGCTGACGCAGCTCCTTCCGCACAGCGGCCGGGCACGGCGGATCGGCATCAGCGGGGTGCCGGGCGTGGGCAAGTCGACGTTCATCGACGCTTTCGGCACGCTGCTGACCTCGCTCGGCCACCGGGTCGCGGTCCTCGCCGTGGACCCCTCCTCCACCCGTACCGGCGGCTCCATCCTGGGCGACAAGACGAGGATGGAGCGCCTGGCGGTCGACCCGAACGCCTTCGTCCGCCCCTCCCCCAGCGCGGGCACACTGGGCGGGGTCGCGAAGGCCACCCGGGAGTCGATGGTGGTCATGGAGGCCGCGGGCTACGACGTGATCCTCGTGGAGACCGTCGGCGTGGGCCAGTCGGAGACCACGGTGGCGGAGCTGGTCGACTCCTTCCTCCTGCTGACCCTGGCCCGCACCGGCGACCAGCTGCAGGGCATCAAGAAGGGCGTCCTGGAGCTGGCCGACGTGATCGCCGTCAACAAGGCGGACGGCCCGCACGAGCGCGACGCGCGGGCCGCCGCCCGTGAACTGGCGGGCGCGCTGCGGCTGATGCACGGCAAGGAGGCGTTCTGGACGCCGCCGGTGCTGCACTGCAGCGCGCGGGAATCGACGGGCCTGGACACGGTCTGGGACCGCCTGGAACAGCACCGCACGCTGCTGGACTCCACCGGCCGGCTCACCGCCAAGCGGCGCGATCAGCAGGTCCGCTGGACCTGGGCGATGGTCCGCGACGAACTCCTCGGCCGACTGCACGCCGACCCGGCGGTACGCGAGGCCGCACCGGACCTCGAGCGCCAGGTCAGAGAGGGCCGCCTGACGGCGACCCTGGCGGCGGACCGCATCCTGGAGGCGTTCAGTGGGCACGCGGCTCCGCCGGCGGGAGGCTGAGACGCCGTACGGAGGCGTCCCGGGGGGCGTGCCGCTGTGCCGGCGGGACGGCTTGGGCGCCGTACGGAGGCAGGCCGGGGGCGTGGGGCCCCGCCAGCGGGGGTTGAGGCGTCGTACGAAGGCGTCCCGGAGACGTACCGCCCCCGGCGGATCGGTTGAGACGTCCTGGGGAGGCGTCCCCGGGGCGTACGCCGGCGGGTCAACTGAGACGTCCTGCGAAGGCGTCCCGGGGCGTGCCGCTCCCCGGCGGGCGGGGCTGAGGCGTCGTACGGATGCGTTCGGGCGGCGCGGTGTGCCGGCGGTGGGGCCGCATAGGCTGGTCGGGGGCGACGTGGAGGAGCCGGCCGTGGAGAAGAACGCGGGGAAGAAGGCGGACGGGGCCGACGCGGCGGTGGACGCCCCGGCCGTGGGGCCGGGCGGGTTCGCGGCCCTGCCCACCGCCCCTGAGCTGCGGCGCCGCCGCCGTCGCGCGCTGCGCTTCCTCGCCCTGTGCGTGATCGTCCTGGTCCCGTGGACCGTCTATCTCGCGGTCTCCCTGCCCGACCGGTTCCAGGCCCGGCACTGGCCGGCGGCCTGGGTCGGCTTCGACGTACTCCTGTTGCTCTCCCTCCTCGCCGCGGGGCTCGCGGTGTGGCTGCACCGTCAGATCCTCATACCGTGCGCCGTCGTCGCGGCCACGCTGCTGGTGTGCGACGCCTGGTTCGACGTCTCGCTCGCTTGGGGCACTCCTGACATCTGGGAGGCCGTCGCCTCGGCCGTCCTGATCGAACTGCCCCTCGCCGGCCTCCTGCTCGCCCGCGCCCACCGCCTGCTGCGCGCCACGGTCCGCCTGGCCTGGCAACGCCTGGGCCTGCCGGGCGAGCCGCCCCCGGTGCACCGCCTGCCCCTCTTCGGCGCCCCCACCTCCGGCGGCACCGAGGAGAACGCCCCTCCTCCGCCCGGCTGAGACCCCGGCGTGCCGTTCCTTTCCACCGGCCCTCGGTATCGTCGAGCACGGCCGGCGGGCCCGTCCCGCTGGCGGTCACCCGGCGGCGCCCGGAGCATCACCCGGTGTACCGGACGGCGCACGGCGAGGAGGCACGCGCATGACGACGGCGGTCGTGGTCGGCAGCGGGCCCAACGGGCTCGCCGCCGCCCTCACCCTCGCCGCGGCGGGCGTGCGGGTCCGCGTCATCGAGGCCGCGGACGTCCTCGGCGGCGGCACCCGGTCCGGTGAGCTGACCCTGCCCGGCCTGATCCACGACGAGTGCTCCGGCATGCACGCCCTGGTGCCCGACTCGGCCTTCGCCCAGCGGTTCGACCTGGCCGGGGCCGGTCTGACCTGGCGCTGGGCCCCGGTCGAGTTCGCGCACCCGCTCGACGGCGGGCGTGGCGCGGTCGCGGTCCGGTCGGTGACCGGGACCGCCACCGGGCTCGGCGCGGGCGGCCGCGGCTGGCTGCGCACGTTCGGGCCGCTCACCGAGCGCTTCGGGACGATCAGCCAGGAGTTCCTGCAGCCGGTGCTGCACGTTCCGCGGCACCCGCTCCACCTGGCCCTCTTCGGCGCCTACGCCGGCCTGCCGGCCACGGCGCTGGCGCGCCGCTTCCGGACGCCCGAGGCCCGTGCGCTCTTCACCGGCGTCGCCGTGCACGCCTTCCGGCCCCTGGACACGCTCGCCTCCTCGGTGATCGGGGTGGCGCTGACCACGGCCGCGCACGCCGTCGGCTGGCCGGTCGCCGAGGGCGGCTCGGCCGCGATCCGGGACGCGGTCCTGGTCCGCGCGGCCGAGCACGGCGTGCAGTTCGAGACCGGCCGCCGGGTGACCTCGCTCGACGAGCTGGGCGGCCCGGACCTGGTCATGCTGGACACCTCGCCGGCGGCGGCCGCCCGGATCGCGGGCGCCCGGATGCCCCGTCACGTACGCCGCGCGTACCTGAACTACCGCCACGGACCCGGGGTGTTCAAGGTGGACTTCGCCGTCGAGGGCGGTGTGCCGTGGGCGCACGAGGGTTCGCGCTCGGCCGGCACGGTGCACCTCGGCGGCGGCGTGGCGGAGATGGCGGCGGCCGAGAAGGACGTGGCCGCCGGCCGGATGCCCGAGCGGCCGTTCGTGCTCGTCGGCCAGCAGTACCTCGCCGACAAGTCCCGCTCGGCAGGCGACGTGCACCCGCTCTACGCCTACGCCCATGTGCCGGCCGGCTTCACCGGCGACGCCACCGAGGCGATCACCGCGCGGATCCAGCAGTTCGCCCCCGGCTTCCGCGAGCGGATCCGGGCGGTGTACGTGCGCTCCACGACGGAGCTGAGCCGGCACAACGAGAACTACGTCGCCGGTGACGTGGTGTCCGGCGCCAACGACCCCTGGCAGCTGGTCTTCCGGCCGCGCCTCGCGCTCGACCCGTACGCCACCGGCGTGCCCGGTGTCCACCTCTGCTCCGCCGCGACCCCGCCCGGCGCCGGCGCCCACGGAATGTGCGGCTACAACGCCGCACGGCGCGCCCTCGCCCAGCTCCGAGACCCGGCTCGGCGACCAGAAGCAAACCCCACCTGACGCGCCTCACGAACCTTTGTTTCCCTCAAGTTTCCCTCCGCCCCCTGGACACTTGTCTACCCGTCAGTAAGGTTGCCCCGGCGGACGCGCCCGGCCCTCGGGCGTGACACTCGACTGCCGCCGTGGACAGGGGGATTCATGAGCGGGATGAGCCGTCGCCGGTTCGTGTCGGGAGCATCCGCGGCAGCCGCGGGGGCAGCCCTGTGGCCGCTGCTGACACCGAGCACCGCACGCGCCCAGGACCGGGCTCTGGCCGCCACGGCCGCGCGTGCGGTACGGATCGGCGGCACCACGCTGGAGCAGGTGGCCACGCCGTCCGGCGACGGGGCGTACAAGCGGCTGACGGCGGGGCCCGGCTGGCCGCTCGTGGTGCGTGCCGAGCTGGCCGGTGCCGGGTCCGGGCGGGACGACCGGCGGACCGGGCTCGCCTCCTTCGTGCAGTTCACCGACCTGCATCTGACGGACACCGAGTCGCCGGTGCGGTTCGAATACCTCGCGCGTCTCAACGACAGCGCGCACCGGCCGCAGGAGACGCTGACCGTGCGCGGTGCCTCCTCCCTCGTCGAACGGGTCAACGCGGTGCGCCAAGGCCCGTACACCGGGCTGCCGTTCAGTCTGGTCATGGCCACCGGCGACAACACCGACAACCACGAGCGGATCGAGCTCGACTGGTACCTGACGGTCATGAGCGGCGGCCGGATCACCCCGAACAGCGGCGACCCCGCCCGCTACGAAGGCGTGCAGAACTCCGGCAGCGCGCAGTACTGGAACCCCGAGTCGTCCCTCCAGGACGCCTACAAGGCCAAGGGCCTGCCGCAGATCCCGGGTTTCCTGAGCGGCGCCGTGCGCCCCTTCGACGCGCCCGGCCTGAGCGTCCCGTGGTACACGACGGTCGGCAACCATGACGACAGCATCGAGGGCAGCCTGCCCGACCTCGGTCTGCTGAACGACCTCTACACCGGCTCCCGCAAGCTGGAGGGCTGCGACGACGCCACCGCGGCCCGGCTGGCGGACGCCGTACTGCACGACCCGGCGGAGGCCGTGCTGCTGCTGAGCAAGCTGCTGACCAGCGGCGGCGCGATCCGCACGGTCACGCCCGACGAGCGGCGCCACCCGTTCACGCCGGCCGAGTTCGCCCGGGCGCACCTGAACCCCGCGTACACCGGAAGCGGCCCCGTCGGCCACGGCTTCACCAGCGACTCGGTCAGCAGCGGACACCTCTACTACACCTTCGACCTCGCCGACGGCGTCCTCGGCATCAGCCTCGACACCACCAACCGGGCCGGATTCGCGGACGGTTCGCTCGGCACCGCGCAGCTGAACTGGCTGGAGTCGGTCCTCGAAGCGCACAGCGGGCACTGGTACGACAGCGACGGCCATGTGGTGCGCGGCGGATCCGGCAACCGGCTCGTCGTCGTCTTCAGCCACCACACCAGCGGCACGATGGGCAACCTGCTGCCCGACCCGTACCACCCCTTCGAAGGCCGCCACAGCGGCGCCGAACTGGTCACGCTCCTCCAGCGCTTCCCGAACGTCGTGGCCTGGGTCAACGGACACACCCACACCAACCAGATCATCCCGCACGGCCACGCCGTCCCCGAGCGTGCCTTCTGGGAGATCAACACCGCCTCCCACGTCGACTACCCGCACCACGCCCGGATCATCGAGGTGGCCGACAACCAGGACGGCACGCTGTCGCTGTTCACCACGCTCATCGAGTCGGCCGCCCCCTACCGGACCGACTTCACCGACACCTCCGATCCCGGCCTTGCCGCCCTGTACCGGGAACTCGCCTACAACGACCCCTACGCCACCCCCGCCACCCGCATCGGCACCGCCGCGGACCACAACACGGAACTGCTCCTGACCAAGCCCGCGACGTAGCCGTAGCCGTCAACGCCGGACGTAGACGTCGGACGGGGTAGCCGGCGGCGGAGACGACGAGGCCGGCGGCAGGCTTCAGCCGGTGGAGTGCTGCGCGGGTGATTCGGCCTCTTCGGTGGCGGCCCAGGAGGCGAGCAGCCGCAGCCCCTCGGCGGAGGGGGATCCGGGTTCGGCGGTGTAGATGGTCAGGGTGAGGCCGGGTTCGGCGGCCATCTCCAGGCCCTCGAAGGCGAGGGTGAGCTCGCCGACGGCCGGGTGGTGAAACCGCTTCGTCCCGGTGCCGTGGCGGCGGACGTTGTGGGCGCCCCATCGGACACGGAACTCCTCGCTCCGGGTGGACAGCTCGCCGACGAGGTCGTGCAGGTCCTTGTCGTAGGGATTGCGGCCGGCTTCGGCGCGCAGGATGGCCACCGCCATGTCGGCGAAGAGATCCCAGTCGGGGTAGAAGCGGCGGGAGGCGGGGTCGAGGAAGTTGAAACGGGCGAGGTTCGCCTGGTTGTGCGGGTCGGCGTAGATGTCGGTGTAGAAGGCGCGGGCGAGCTGGTTGGCGGCCAGGATGTCCATGCGGCCGTTGCGCACGAACGCGGGCCCGGCGGTGATCGCGTCCAGGGTCCACTGCAGGCTGCGGTGCGGGGTCCACTGCGGGGTGGTACGGCGCCGGGGGCGAGTGAGGACGTCGGAGCCGTCGGCGGCCTGGGCCAGATGGAGGAGATGGGCGCGTTCGGCGTCGTCCAGTCGCAGGGCGCGGGCGACGGCTTCGAGGACGGCCGGGGAGACGCCGGCGAGGTTGCCGCGCTCCAGTTTCGCGTAGTACTCGACGCTCATGTCGGCCAGGGCCGCGACCTCGCTCCTGCGCAGGCCGGGGACGCGCCGTCGGCTGCCGGAGGGCAGGCCCGCCTGCTCCGGGCTGATCCTCGCTCGCCGCGAGGTGAGGAACTCGCGGACCTCGTCACGGTTGTCCACACCTCGACCGTACGGCCTGCGCGCCCCGGGAGGGATGTACCGGCAGTACACCTCTCGCTGGTAACTCGCTGCCCGCGCGGAAACCCGGTTACCTGGATGGCGTGGCACTTCTCGGCCACGGCGCAACGGCGCCCCACTCCGGGAGTGCCCGTCCGGGACACGCGCCGGGACGGCAGCGTCGCCCTCGTGCGCCCGGCATGCAACCACACACGGGCACACACGGCCCACAGGCCGCGGCACCGGCCCGCCCACCCCCCAGCACGTAAGGACTTCCCTCATGCGCGGAGCAGTGATCCACGCCCCCGGCGATGTGCGCTTCGAGACCCTGGACGACCCCAAGATCCTCGAGCCGACCGACGCGATCATCCGTACGGCCGTCACCTGCGTGTGCGGCTCCGACCTGTGGCCCTACCGCGGCCTGGACGCGACCGACGAGCCCCACCCGATGGGCCATGAGTACGTCGGCTTCGTGGAGGAGGTCGGAGCCGAGGTCACCGCCCTCAGGCCGGGCCAGTTCGTCGTCGGCTCGTTCGCCACCTCGGACAACACCTGCGCCAACTGCCGCAACGGGTGGCAGTCCAACTGCCTCAACCGCGAGTTCATGAGCACCTGCCAGGCCGAGTACGTGCGCATCCCCAACGCCCAGGGCACCCTGGTCGCCACCGATGAGCATCCGGCCCAGGAGTTCTGGCCCGGCCTGCTCGCCGTGTCCGACGTGATGGGCACCGGCTGGTACGCCGCGCTGGCCGCCGAGGTGAAGCCAGGCTCCACCGCCGTCGTGGTCGGTGACGGCGCGGTCGGCCTGTGCGCGGTGATCGCGGCGAAGGAGATGGGCGCGGAGCGGATCATCGCGATGAGCCGCCACGAGTCCCGCCAGAGGCTCGCCCGGGAGTTCGGCGCCACCGACATCGTCACCGAGCGCGGCGAGGACGGCGTCGCCCGGATCAAGGAGATGACCGGCGGGATCGGCGCCGACGCGGTCCTGGAGTGCGTCGGCACCGCCCAGGCCATGCGGCAGGCCCTGCACTCGGCCCGCCCGGGCGGCAACGTCGGCTTCGTCGGCGTCCCCCACCAGGTCGCCATCGACGGTCAGGAGCTGTTCTTCTCCCACGTCGGCCTGCGCGGCGGCCCCGCCCCCGTCCGCCGCTACCTGCCCGAGCTGATCGCCCTCGTCCTGTCGGGCCGGATCAACCCGGGCAAGGTCTTCGACCACACCCTCCCCCTGGAGCAGGTCGCCGAGGGCTACCAGGCGATGGACGAGCGCCGCGCCATCAAGACACTCCTCAAGCCCTGACCCCTTTACGGGAAAGGCCCTGCAGAGAAGGTACGACCTTGCAGATCACCCGAAGCTCGATCAACACCGTCAAGGGACCCGCCGACTGGTTCACCGGCGACGTCTACATCGACGCCGTCGCCGCCGCGCCCTCCCCCTCCCGGGTCAGCGCCAACCTGGTGCACTTCATGCCCGGCGCGCGCACCCACTGGCACCGCCACCCGCTGGGCCAGACCGTCTTCGTCACCGAAGGCGTCGGCCTGTGCCAGCGCCGCGGCGGGCCGATCGAGGTCATCCGGCCCGGCGACCGCGTCCTGTTCGAAGCCGACGAAGAGCACTGGCACGGCGCCGCACCGAACCGGCTGATGGTCCACCTGGCCATCAACGAGGCGGACGCCGACCACGACGTCGTCCACTGGCTGACCCCCGTCACCGACGAGGAATACGCCGCCGCCCCGACCGTCGACTGACGCGGCTGGGCAAGCGACAGGTTGGCACAGCCTCGGCGAGCGGCAACGGGCCGTGGTCGCGGACGTGCCGCCGCTCATGCCGCCGGAACCGATCCGGAGCAGGAGAAGACCAAACCTTACTGAAGGCAGTCTCTGGCCGGCTCCGTCAACTCCGCCGCTGCACGAGTTGATCGGTACTGATTGCCGTTCCGGATCATCTGACGCAGGCTGGTGCGGGCCGCGGCCAGGTCCCGCTCAAGCTCTCGGACGTGATCGGCGAGTGGCCGGAGCCTGGCTGGTTCGTGTTCGAGGTTCCTGTTGGGCTCCGCCCTGCCCGCACAGGTCCACGTCAACGCCATCGGCGCCTTCCGCCCACCATGCGCGAACTGC
Source organism: Streptomyces sp. NPDC001393 (assembly GCF_053597455.1). Lineage (NCBI taxonomy): Bacteria > Bacillati > Actinomycetota > Actinomycetes > Kitasatosporales > Streptomycetaceae > Streptomyces > Streptomyces sp. NPDC001393. The sequence goes on along the minus strand of NZ_JBSFIH010000019.1, from coordinate 18,727 downwards.
CGGACGAACTGCTGGCCAGCACGACCTCACCGAACTGGGCACAGCCCTGACCTCCGCGCCCGCCGACCACCGCAAGCGCACCGTGTTCAAGCCCGTCGGCGTCGCCATGCGAAATCAGAGAACCAGTAGGTCATTGGCCCTTTGCCAGAGGCTCCAGAATCGCCACGCACTCCACATGGTGCGTCATCGGAAGGATGTCGGCCTGAGCGAGCCGTAGAAAAGGCCAGGTCAGAGGCACTTTCTCGGCTCGCTGTGGAGTTTGAAAGCGCCCAGAGCGTCAAACGAGCGTCACGGCGGACAGTCCGTGCTGCTCAAGGCGGAACAGACTGCGGCAACCAGATCACTCCGAGGGATCCGCCTCGCTCGCTCCAGACACCAGTGCTCACATCATGGCCCGCACCACCTCTCCGGCCGTCATAATGGACTCATGTCCTCCAATCCACAGCACTCTGCATCCGCATCAAGGGGCTTCTCGCCCGCGGATGCCGAGGACCTCGCGCTGTATCGGGAGAAGTTCCGGCGGCGTCTGCCGGAGTCGCTGGACGAGTTGCACGGCCCGACCCAGGGGGTCGTGGAGCTGCCGCTGCACCTGGCCTGGTCCGGGCTGACCTCGTACGACATGAGCAAGCCTCGTCAGCGCATGGGCCTGTACCGCACCGTCCTGCACGAGGGCCTGCGTGATGACCTGCCCCGGTATCTGAACCGGGACCTGCTCCTCCAGCTGTGGCCGATACTGCGCACCCTCGTCGGCCGCACTGTGCGCACCGTCTGGGAAGACGCATTCCCCCAGCTCGCCTCCCGCACCCGGGCAGCCGCGTGACGGACATGCCGGAGCTGCACACGCGGCTCCTGGCGGACGTGATCGCCCTTGGCTCCCCGTACCCCCTGGTTCTCACCGGCGGGTACGCCGTGCGGGCGCACCACCTCGTGAACCGCCCCAGCCAGGACCTCGACGTCGCCACCGAGAACCCGGCGCCCATGGCCGACATCGCGGCCACGCTCCGGGCCGGCCTGGAAGCCCGCGGTTGGAGGGTGCAGGCGCTGGAGACCGCTCCGCTGTCCGCCCGCTTCACCGTGACCGACCCAATAACGAGGCAGGAATGCGAAGTCGACATCCTCAAGGAGATCTTCTGGCGGCCGGTCGCCCAGAGCTGCCCGGACCGGCGGCTGGAGTCAACGCATGGAGCCTCCAGCAGAGCACCGTGTCCGGCTCGGCGCTCGTTAGCGGTTCATCGGCTTCCCCGGCGCTGCTTCATGGTGGCAAAGGCGACGGCCGGCCCGATCTGGGTGAGGCCGGCCGTCGGCGAGGTACACAGGCCGGTTCAGCGCTGCAGGGTGAGGACAGCCGGCCTCCAGGGCAGTTGGTCGTAGGGGCCGCTCGCGGTGGGGGACTTGCCCTGGTAGAGGAACTGCAGGTTGCAGGGGTCGATGGTCATGGTCTGGTCGGGGTTGTTGCGGACCAGGTCACCGTGGCTGATGTCGTTGGTCCAGGTGGCACCGCTGTTGGCCTTGCCGGCGAAGGGGTTGTCCTCGCTGGCGGCCTGCGGGGTCCACGAACCGTTCAGGCTGGAGGCCGTGAAGGAGCGGAAGTAGCGCTGCTCGTTCGCACCCCGCGCCTCGACGATCATGAGGTACTGGTTCTGGCCCTGCACCTTGTAGACCTGCGGCGCCTCGAACAGGTTCTTCACCGTGTCGCTCATGACCGTCGTGTACGACGAGCCGAAGCTGCCCGGGAAGTTCCCGATCGGCATGCTCGCCCGGTAGATGTTGCCGTTGTCACCGGCGAAGAACAGGTACATGTTCTGGTCGTCGGCGATCAGTGTCTGGTCGATCGGGGCGGAGCCCGGGATGCTGCCGGTGAACAGCGGCTGCGGCGCGGACCAGCCGCCCGGGTTGGTGGGGTCGCTGGACGTGCGGTAGACGAAGGGCGACGCGCCCCACTGGGACGCCAGCACCCAGATCTTCTTGGGTGCGAAGTAGAACAGCGTGGGCGCCACCGCGGACTGGCTCATCCCGGTCTGGCCGGCCAACGCCATGTCCGACCAGTTCGTGAAGGGCTTGAACATCATCGAGCCGTACGACGATCCCGACACGTTCGACGCGTAGACCAGGTGTTTGCCGTTGTACGTCACGTTGGTGAAGTCCTTCAGCGAGACCCATCCGTTCGCCGGCTGCGCCAACGCACCCGTCGACGACCAGCGGTACGTCGACGGCAGAGCACAGTTACCGCCCGGTGGGGTGGACGCGGACAGGCCGGTCCACTTCTGGTTGCTGCCCCCGTTGCACGTCCAGATCTCCACCGCCGTACCGTTGGCCGTACCGGAACCCGTAACCTCCAGGCACAGCCCGGACTCCACTCCGACGACAGTGCCGTCGGAGTTCACCCGCCACTGCTGGTTCGCACCGCCGGAGCAGGTCCAGATCTGCACCCGGGTACCGGCCGTGGTGGCGTGGCCCGGAACATCCAGGCACTTGTTGCCGTACACGGTGAGCTGGTTGCTGTCCGTCAACGTCCACTGCTGGTTGGTCCCGCCCCAGCAGTCATAGATCTGCAGATACGTGCCGTCGGTCTGGCTGGCGCCCGGCACATCGAGACACCGGCCGGAACCAACACCGCGCAAGGCGCCGCTGGAAGCCGCCTGAGCCGGGACGGCGACGAGCATCGCCGCCAACGCGGCCAGGGCCGCAACCACGGCAGCGAGCACCACTGACGGATGCCTGCGGCTGGAACTTCCTCTGCGCATGGATACTCCCTAGACCCTGAGTAGGCGGTTCCGGTTGGCCTCGTCAGAGGCTGGCCGGACTGTCGGCGTGGTGCGGTGTGCAGCAGTCCGCGAGCACCACGGCGGACCGGGGTAAGTGATGAGTCCATGACATATTGTTCGCCATGTCGAACAAAGGTCGGTTTATCGAGCAACCCGATGATAGAGAACCGGTGAACGCCGTCAATAGCTCCCGCATGTATCGCCTCAGACGCCGAAACATTCGCACCACCACGCGCCGACCAGCGCACGCCACACCGTCAAATGGCTGGCTCGTAAGCGACTTGACCCCGAAAGGGAGCGATGTGCGGACGGTGCAGACACTCGGTCGACCCCGCCTTCAACGCCCCTGACAACGAAATCCGCACGCCCGCCGACGCCAGCATCGGAGGCCGCCGTCCGCTTACCGGGCGATCAAAAGTTTCGTCCACCAATCGGAAATTTCTTCGGCGGGGAGTATTGACGATCCACGGTCACGCCTCAATCATCCCTGTCTGAGAAACCGGGCCTGGTTCGAGATTCCGGGCTGTATCGGCCTGGGCAATCCATGCTGTACGGCAGATCAGCGACCAGCTGCACGGCAGACCCGCGCACCACATCACCTGCGCCACCCCGTTCCGTTCCCGTGAGGTTCGCACCAGCGCATCCTGGCTCTCCCCCGCAGTTGGAGAGGCATGCGACGCCGTGTGACGGTCCCCCGGCTGAGCCGCGCTGGAGTACCCCATGCCTGTGTCGAGACGTGGAACACGCCCGCTGCCCGCCGTACGTCGCCCGACGGCCGACCGGGGGCGGCGCCCGTGCCGTTGGCGTCATCCCGGTCCCCATGACTGCGGTGTCCGGTGATTCCGTCCTGCCCGGGCTCCGACCTGCCCCGTCCGTCTGCCGGACGGGGCCGGACGACGCAATCCCCTGCGCTTCAGTCGATCAGCGATTTCTACCTCGGAGGCACAGTCATGGGCTCGTATGCCCTTCCCAGATCCGTTACCCGCCGGAAGATCCGCAGCCTGCTGCTGGCGCTGGTCGTCGGCGTCCTCGGTGCGGTCACCGCACTGGCCGCACCGCCGACCGCACACGCCGCCGAGAACACGCTTGGCGCCGCGGCGGCACAGAGTGGCCGCTACTTCGGCACCGCCATCGCCTCCGGCAGGCTGGGCGACTCGGCGTACACGACGATCGCAAGCCGTGAGTTCAACATGGTGACGGCCGAGAACGAGATGAAGATCGACGCCACCGAACCACAGCGGGGCCAGTTCAACTTCAGCGCCGGCGACCGCGTCTACAACTGGGCGGTGCAGAACGGCAAGCGGGTGCGTGGCCACACACTGGCCTGGTACGCCCAGCAGCCCGGCTGGATGCAGAGCCTCAGCGGCAGTTCACTGCGCCAAGCGATGATCGACCACATCAACGGCGTCATGGGCCACTACAAGGGCAAGATCGCCCAGTGGGACGTCGTGAACGAGGCCTTCGCCGACGGCAATTCGGGAGGTCGGCGGGACTCCAACCTGCAACGCACGGGCAACGACTGGATCGAGGTCGCCTTCCGCACCGCGCGCGCCGCCGACCCGGCGGCCAAGCTCTGCTACAACGACTACAACATCGAGAACTGGACCTGGGCCAAGACCCAGGCCGTGTACGCCATGGTCCGGGACTTCAAGCAGCGCGGCGTGCCGATCGACTGCGTCGGGTTCCAGTCGCACTTCAACAGCGGCAGCCCCTACAACAGCAACTTCCGCACCACCCTGCAGAATTTCGCCGCCCTCGGCGTCGACGTGGCCATCACCGAACTCGACATCCAGGGCGCCTCGGCCTCGACCTACGCCAACGTGACCAACGACTGCCTGGCCGTCCCGCGCTGCCTCGGCATCACCGTCTGGGGTGTGCGCGACACCGACTCCTGGCGATCGGGCGACACGCCGCTGCTGTTCAACGGCGACGGCAGCAAGAAGCCTGCCTACACCGCCGTCCTCAACGCACTCAACGGCGGCGGCTCCACGACGCCCCCTGCGGATGGCGGACAGATCAAGGGCGTCGGTTCGGGCCGTTGCCTGGACGTGCCCGGAGCCGGCACCACCGACGGCACACAGCTCCAGCTGTGGGACTGCCACAGCGGCACCAACCAGCAGTGGACGTACACCGACGCCGGCGAGCTCAGGGTCTACGGCAACAAATGCCTTGACGCCGCCGGCACAGGCAACGGTTCCAAAGTCCAGATCTACAGCTGCTGGGGCGGCGACAACCAGAAATGGCGCCTCAACTCCGACGGATCCATCGTCGGCGTCCAGTCCGGCCTCTGCCTCGACGCCGTCTCGGGCGGCACCGCCAACGGCACCCCGATCCAGCTCTACTCCTGCTCGAACGGCAACAACCAACGCTGGACCCGTACCTGAGGGGGCCTGCCACAAACGAAGGGGTGAAGCCGTGACAGCCCACGGTGCGGCTTCTCCCGCCCCTCCGCAAGGACATCGTTGACGGTCCCGGGTCGCCGCCGTGGTGGCGGCGACCTCGCGATCGGGATGCTCGCCGCGGTGCATCCGGCGCCCGCCGAGGCGACGAGGACGAACACCGTGGCCGAGAGTCCATCCTGCTCAGGGCTGAGCAGAGTGCGGCAACCAGCTCACCCGGGGATCCGCCCTCGCTCGCTTCGGACACCGGCTCGCACTCGGCTGCCGCCATCCCAGAGTGCGGGTCCGCGTCACGCTCCGTCAGAATCAGCGTCGAACAAGCGTCAAGAAATTTGCCGAACCCGGCCCTCACGGAGTTGAGGCAAGGCGTTCTCGGCCCGCGCCCCGCTGCGAAACCGCAGGTGAGACATGTGGCAGGAACCTGCATCATGCTCCACGCGGTGGACCTGCGGAAACATGTCGGCACGACCCGCACGCAACCTGGGAAACCAGAAGAACAGCAGGTCAGACGCCCTTTGCTGCGGGCTCCAGAATCGCCACGCACTCCACGTGATGCGTCATCGGAAACAGATCGAACGCCCGAAGCGTCCGCACCCGGTACCCGCCCTCGCGGAAGTACCCCAGGTCGCGGGCCAGCGCAGCGGGATCGCAGGCGACGTAGGCGATGCGGCGGGCGTCGAGGGAGCAGAGGTGGGCGACCGTGCTGCGGCCGGCGCCGGCCCGGGGCGGGTCCAGGACGATCAGGTCGACCTCGGTGATGCCGGTGCGCGGCAGGACCGACTCGACCTTGCCCTGTTCGATGCGGACGCGGGGGAACTCGGCGAGGTTGTGGCGCGCGTCCTCCACCGCACGCTTGCCGGACTCGATGCCGAGGACCGCGCCCTTCTCGCCGAGGCGGTCGGCCAGCGCCCCCGCGAACAGGCCGACTCCGCAGTAGAGGTCCAGGGCCATCTCGCCCTTGCGCGGGAGGAGGCCCTGCATGACCGCCTTCACCAGGGTGTCCGCCGCCTTCGGGTGGACCTGCCAGAAGCCGCCGTTGCCGACGCGGTGGGTACGGCCGTCCGCGCGCTCGCGAACGAAGGGGCGGCCGTGGACCCGGTGGACGCCGCCGGACTTCTCGTCGACGCGGAGGACCGAGACCGGCTTGTCCAGTTCGACGAGGGGGAGGCGGGCGCCGGGGCGCGGGGTGAGGATCACCTGGCGGTCCTGCGAGCCCGTCGCCGCGATCGCCTCGACCGACTCCATGCCGGTCCAGTCCCGTCGCTCGATCCCCAGCTCGCTGACGCCCTCCGCCGCGATCATGCAGTGGTCGATGCGCTCGATCTCATGGGAGCGGTGGCGGCGCAGGCCCGCGTGGCCCTCGGCGTCGACGGCGTACTGGACGCGGGTGCGCCACTGGGGGACCTGGCCGGCCGGCAGCTTGTCGCCCTCGGCCGGCATCACCGTGCCGTCCCAGCCGGCCTCCTCGGGCGTGAGGCCAGCCAGCCGCTTGAGCTGTTCGGCGATCACCTCGCCCTTGAGGCGGCGCTGGGCGCCCGGCTTGGCGTGCTGCCAGTCGCAGCCACCGCAGCGGCCGGGGCCCGCGAAGGGGCAGGGCGCCTCGATGCGGTCCTTGGACGCCTCCAGGATCTCCACCGCGTCCGCGCGCAGGAAGCGGGCTCCCTCCTCGCCCTCGGTCACCTTCGCCACCACTCGCTCGCCCGGCAGCGCGTGCCGGACGAACAGCACCTGGCCCTCGGCCGTGCGGGCGATGCAGTGACCGCCGTGGGCGACGGGGCCGATCTCGACCTCGTACTCCTCCCCGACCAGCGACTTCTTCGGTTCTGCCTGCATGGCGGGGTGACTCCAGATCGGAAACGGGAAACGGCCGGACAACAGCCCACCAGTCTACGTGGCTGTCGTCCGGCCGCTCACCACAGCCCGGACCCGGGCTCGGCACGCGAGCTCAAGACCCGGCTCAAGGCCTCGGGCCCAGTACCCGGACCCCCGGTCTCACTCCTTGGCCCGGTCTCACTCCTTGGCCGCCGACGGCTGCTTCGGCCGCTCCGCCGCCGGACCGCGCCGCACCGCACCCGGTGCGCTCCACTCCTGCCGCTTGCGGGCGCGGGCCCGGGCCGCCTCGGACGACGCCAGCTGGTAGGGCACGGAGGTGACCATCACGCCGGGCGTGAACAGCAGACGGCCCTTCAGGCGCAGGGCGCTCTGGTTGTGCAGCAGATGCTCGTACCAGTGGCCGACCACGTACTCGGGGATGATCACGGAGACCGCGTCGCGCGGCGACTCCTTGCGCAGGCTCTTGACGTACTCGATCACCGGGCGGGTGATCTCGCGGTACGGCGAGTCCAGGACCTTGAGCGGTACGTCGATGCCGCGCCGCTCCCACTCCTCGCGCAGCGCCTTGGTCTCGGCCGGGTCGACGTTGACCGTCACCGCCTCCAGGGTGTCCGAGCGCATCAGCTTGGCGTAGGCCAGGGCGCGGAGCGTCGGGCGGTGGATCTTGGAGATCAGGACGACGGAGTGGACCCGGGACGGGCGGACCAGGTCGTCGTCCGGCTCCTCGGGGGCCGAGAGCTCGTCGGCGACGCCGTCGTAGTGCCTGCGGATGGCGGTCATGGTCGCGTAGAAGAGGCACATGCCGAGCAGGGCCACCCAGGCGCCGTGCGTGAACTTCGTGACCAGGACGACGACCAGCACCAGACCCGTGAAGAAGGCACCGAAGGCGTTGATCGCGCGCGAGCGCATCATGCGGCGGCGCACCGCCGGGTCCGTCTCGACCGCCAGGTGGCGGTTCCAGTGCCGGACCATGCCGGTCTGGCTGAGCGTGAAGGACACGAACACGCCGACGATGTACAGCTGGATCAGACGGGTGGAGTCCGCGCCGTAGATGAACGTCAGCAGGGTCGCGGCCCCCGCGAGCAGCACGATGCCGTTGGAGAAGGCGAGGCGGTCGCCGCGGGTGTGCAGCTGGCGCGGGAGGTAGCGGTCCTGGGCGAGGATCGAGCCGAGCAGCGGGAAGCCGTTGTACGCCGTGTTCGCCGCCAGGAAGAGGACCAGCGCGGTGGCGGCCGCGAGGACGACGAACAGGAAGCTGCCCTTGCCGAAGACGGCCTCGGCGACCTGGGAGATCACCGGGTTCTGGACATAGCCGGAGCCGAGCGGGTGGCCGTTGTGGATGAGGTCGGTGGCCGGGTTCTCGGCCATGCGGACCTTGGTCGACATGGCGAGGGCGATGATGCCGCAGAACATGGTGACGGCCAGCAGGCCCATCATCGCCAGCGTGGTCGCCGCGTTCTTCGACTTGGGCTTGCGGAAGGCCGGCACGCCGTTGGAGATCGCCTCCACACCGGTCAGCGCGGCACAGCCGGAGGAGAAGGCCCGCAGCAGGAGGAAGACGAGCGCGAAGCCGGCCAGGCCCTGGTGCTCGGCCCTGATGTGGTAGTCCGCGGTCGGCGCACGCATGGTGTCGCCGAGGACCAGACCCCGTACGACGCCCCACGCGATCATGATGAAGACGCCGCCGACGAACACGTACGTCGGGATCGCGAAGAGCTTGCCGGACTCCTTCACGCCGCGCAGGTTCATCAGCGTGAGCAGCACGATCACGGCGACCGCGCACAGCACCTTGTGCTGGACCACGAAGGGGATCGCGGAGCCGAGGTTCTCGATGCCGGAGGCGATGGAGACGGCGACGGTGAGGACGTAGTCCACGAGCAGGGCGCTGGCCACGGTCAGGCCCGCCTTGGGGCCCAGGTTCGTGGTGGCGACCTCGTAGTCGCCGCCGCCGCTCGGGTAGGCGTGCACGTTCTGCCGGTAGGAGGCGACCACGGTGAACATCAGCACCACGACCGCGACGGCGATCCACGGGCTGAAGTGGTACGCCGACACACCTGCGACGGACAGGACCAGGAGGACCTCCCCCGGCGCGTAGGCGACGGAGGACAGCGGGTCGGAGGCGAAGACGGGGAGTGCGATGCGCTTCGGCAGGAGCGTTTCGCCCAGCCGGTCACTGCGCAGTGCGCGCCCGATCAGAATCCGTTTGGGCATGTCGGTCAGTTTGGACACGACAGAGGATCGTAGGCCTTGGATCAGGCAGCCGCCCACCCGGTGTCCGAGATCTGCCTCACGAGTGAATTCAGGGGCGCACTGAACTGCGGATTCCGTGGTCCGCGCGCTCCCCGTGCCTAGATGGCAGATCCCGCACGTCATCGCATCTCGGAGGATCCATGCCCGCCACCGCGGAGCTCATCGGGGCGACCGTCGCCCTCCTCGGCCTCGGAATCCTGACCCTGTGCAGCGTGCGCAGCATCACGCGCCGGCCCCCGCCCCCGTTGATCGCGGACACCGATCCCTGCACAGGGGGGTGCCAACCGCCCTGCGCTCGTGTGTAGCTTTGGGCCTCGGTCTGAGAACCTGTTAAGGCCAAGTCAATAAGCTCGAGAGAACGTCTTGACATCGGAAGGACGGTCGTGCACATCGTCATCATGGGCTGCGGGAGAGTGGGTTCCGCTCTCGCCCAGACCCTGGAGCAACAGGGCCATACGGTCGCCGTGATCGACCAGGACCCGACCGCCTTCCGTCGGCTGGGCCCGGGCTTCGGGGGCCGCCGGGTCACCGGTGTCGGCTTCGACCAGGACACCCTGCGCGAGGCGGGCATCGAGGAGGCCGGCGCCTTCGCCGCCGTCTCCAGCGGTGACAACTCCAACATCATCTCCGCACGCGTGGCCCGCGAGATGTTCGGCGTGGAGAACGTGGCCGCCCGTATCTACGACCCGCGCCGAGCCGAGGTCTACCAGCGCCTCGGCATCCCGACCGTGGCGACGGTCCGCTGGACCGCCGACCAGATGCTGCGCCGGCTGCTGCCCTCCGGTGCCGAGCCGCTGTGGCGCGACCCCACCGGCGGGGTGCAGCTCGCCGAGGTGCACGCCTCCCCCAAGTGGGTCGGGCACAAGATCAGCAAGCTGCAGGAGGAGACCGGCGTCCGGGTGGCGTTCCTGACCCGCCTCGGCGAAGCGATCCTGCCGACCTCGCAGACGGTGCTGCAGGAGGGCGACCTCGTGCATGTGATGATGCGGTCGGACGACGTCGAGAAGGTCGAGGCGGCGTTCGCCCAGGGCCCGGAAGAGGAGAGCGGTCACTGATGAGGGTCGCCATTGCCGGAGCCGGCGCCGTCGGCCGCTCGATCGCGGGCGAGCTGCTGGAGAACGGCCACGAGGTCCTGCTGATCGACAAGGCGCCGACCGCCATCTCGGTGGAGCGGGTGCCCCAGGCGGAGTGGCTGCTGGCCGACGCCTGCGAGATCACCTCCCTGGACGAGGCGGCGCTGCAGCGCTGCAACGTCGTCATCGCCGCGACCGGCGACGACAAGGTCAACCTGGTCGTCTCGCTGCTCGCCAAGACGGAGTACGGCGTCCCGCGCGTCGTCGCCCGCGTCAACAACCCGAAGAACGAGTGGCTGTTCAACGAGGCCTGGGGCGTGGACGTGGCCGTCTCCACCCCGCGCCTGATGTCCGCCCTGGTCGAGGAGGCGGTCTCGGTCGGCGACCTGGTCCGGCTGCTCCGCTTCAGCCACGGCGACGCCAACCTCGTGGAGCTGACCCTGCCGGAGGAGTCGGCGCTGGCCGGCACCCAGGTGGGCGACGTCCAGTGGCCCGAGGACACCTCCCTGGTCACGATCATCCGTGGCACCCGCGTGCTGACCCCGTCCAAGGAGGACTCCCTGGAGCCGGGCGACGAGCTCCTCTTCGTGGCCGCGCAGGCCCGCGAGGAGCAGCTGGAGGAGCTGCTGTCGGTACGGCGCGAGGACACCTCGAGCTAGCCGACGCGCCGACGGGCCGGCCGGTCCGCGCGCTGCCAGGCCGAGGGCCCGGGGATCAGCGGATCCGCCGGGCCTTCGGCATGCGGGCACTCGGGGCGCCGCCGACGCCGGTACCGCGGCACCGGACACCACCGGGCGAGCGGTCCCGGGAGTCCCGGGGGCATCACCCGGTACGACGCCGACCGACGGCACGGCGACGACATCCGCTTCCGCCCGGACCGGCCACCGCCGAGCGGCAGCTGCGCACCATCCGGGTCCCAGTTCCGGCCGGTCGTCCACGGCTCCCGCCGGGTCCCCGGGCGCTCCGGGTCACGAGCCCACCAGCAGGGCACGCAACGAGCGCCGTCCAGGGAACAGAGGTCGGCTCGGTGGCCGCAGAGCAGCTGCGCAGGTCACCCTCGGGTCAGGTGCGGCGGCGGCACCGCCCCGGGCGGGCGAGTGCCGTCGTCGTACGCAAGCTGCCGTCGCGGCGAGGAGGCCGAAGGCCGGCCCCGGTGCCGTGGCCGGCTAGGCCCCCCGGCGGTGGCGTCCCCCGGTCGCCTCGCCGCCCTCGGCGGCCAGCGTGGCCTGGCGCTCCTTCTCGGCCTTCTCCTCGGCCTCCATCTCGGCGAAGACGTCGATGGGTGCGGGGGCCTTCGCGAGGAAGATCCAGGTGAGCCAGACCGCCAGCAGGAACGGCGGGATCTTCAGGGCGACCAGGACCCAGCCGAGCTTGGTGGTGTCGGACCACCAGTAGAGCGGGAAGAGGATCGCGCACTTGGCCAGCAGGATCAGCCCCCAGGCCCAACTGGCCTTGGCATAGGCCTTCTTGCGACCGGGGTTGCGGGTGCGCCAGGAGAGGTTCTCCTTGAAGACCGGGCCGAGGATGAGACCCATCAGGGGCACCCCGGCGAGGGCCGTGACGATGTACGCCAGCGCCAGGCCCAGCGTGTAGAGCATGCCGGGCAGATAGAAGTTCTTCGCGTTTCCGGTGAACATCGCGAACGCGACACCGAAGGCCACCCCGAACACGCCGCTGAAGGCGTGCTTGACGGTGTCCTTCATCGCGAGCCGGACCACGACCAGGACCAGGGCCACGATCAGCGCGGCGATCGCCGACACGTGCAGGTTCTTGTCGACCGTGAAGATCGCCACGAAGAGCAGGCCCGGCACGACCGTCTCGACCATGCCGCGGACACCGCCGAACGCATCGAACAGCGCGGCCTCGGTCACCGCACGGGCGTCCTCCGACGGGCTCTGGTCGGTGCCTTCGGTCGGCTTGTCGAGGGACGTCACCGGCTACTCCCGTCCGAGGGGTCGCAGTTCGTATTTCGGGTTGAAGAGCACCCGGCGGCCTCGGCTCATCGAGATCCGGCCCGATGCGATCAGCTTGCGCCCCGGTTCTATGCCCACGATGGAACGCCTGCCGAGCCACACCACGTCCAGCGCGGCGGAGCCGTCGAACAGCTCGGCCTCCAGGGCGGGGACCCCGGCGCGCGGTCGCAAGGTGACCGTGCGCAAGGTACCAGTTACGGTGACGATCTGCCGGTCGTGGCAGTCGCCGATCCTGGTACAGCCCGCCGTCTCGGCATCCTCACGCAGTTCCTCGGACTCCAGGTCCTCCTGCGACGAGGAAAGCCGGTCGAGCATGCGCCGGAACCGGCCGGCCGGCTTTTCGGAACGAGGAACAGCACTCATACCTGAAGCGTACCGGGGCCCACCGACGGCGCCGTAGCCAAGCTCACTTCACCACCCGGCTCACTTCGCCCCGTTCCCTTCACCACCCGGCTCACTTGGCCCGCTCACTTCTCGAACCGGTAGCCCATCCCCGGCTCGGTGATGAAGTGCTTCGGGTGTGACGGGTCCGTCTCCAGCTTGCGGCGCAATTGGGCCATGTACACCCGCAGGTAGTTGGTCTCCGTGCCGTACGACGGCCCCCACACCTCCTGCAGCAGCTGCTTCTGGCTGACCAGGCGGCCGGTGTTGCGCACCAGCACCTCCAGCAGGTGCCACTCGGTGGGGGTGAGCCGGACGTCCTTGCCGGCGCGGTTGACCTTCTTGGCGGCCAGGTCGACCGTGAAGCCCTCGGTCTCGACGGTCGTCAGGTCGTCCTCGCCGGGTCCGACCGGCTCGGCCCGGCGTACGGCGGCCCGCAGCCGGGCCAGCAGCTCGTCCATGCCGAAGGGCTTGGTGACGTAGTCGTCGGCGCCCGCGTCCAGCGCCTCGACCTTCTCGTCCGAGGAGTGCCGGGCGGACAGGACCAGGATGGGCACCCGGGTCCAGCCGCGCAGGCCCCTGATCACCTCGACGCCGTCCATGTCGGGCAGACCCAGGTCGAGCACGACCACGTCGGGGTGCCGGGAGGCGGCGAGTTCCAGGGCGGTACGGCCGTCGGGCGCCGCGTCGACCTCGTACTTGCGTGCCTTGAGGTTGATCACGAGGGCGCGCACGATCTGCGGCTCGTCGTCGACCACGAGCACCCGGGTCATAGAGTCGTCTGCCTTTCTGGTTCTGCGAGGTCCCGGCCCGTTGCGAGGGACTCGGGACGCGATCCTGCCGCGCGGAGGCTGAGCACCATGGTGAGTCCGCCGCCCGGCGTGTCCTCGGCGTCGAGGGTGCCGCCCATGGCCTCCGCGAAGCCCCGGGCGACCGCGAGGCCGAGCCCGACCCCGGCGCCGCGCGGGGCGTCGCCGTACCGCTGGAACGGCTCGAATATCCGGCCCTTGGCCTCGTCCGGTACGCCCGGCCCGCGGTCCACCACCCGAACCTCGACCCGGTCGGCCATGGCGCTGGCGGAGACCAGTACGGGCCGGTCCTTCGGGCTGTACTTGACGGCGTTCTCCACCAGGTTGGCCACGGACCGCTCCAGCAGCCCTGGGTCGACCTCGACCATCGGCAGGCTCTCGGGCACGTCCAGCTCGACACTGCCCTCGGGGACACCTCCGAGCGCCATCGGCACGACCTCGTCCACGTCGATCTCGCGGATCAGCGGGGTGACCGTTCCTGTCTGCAGACGGGACATGTCGAGGAGGTTGCCGACGAGGTGGTCCAGCCGGTCGGCGCCCTCCTCGATGCCCTGCAGCAGCTCCGCCCGGTCCTCCTCGGACCAGTCCACGTCGTCGGAGCGCAGACTCGACACCGCCGCCTTGATGCCGGCCAGGGGGGTGCGCAGGTCGTGGCTGACGGCGGCGAGCAGCGCGGTGCGGATGCGGTTGCCCTCGGCGAGCGCGCGGGCCCGGTCGGCCTCCTCCTGCAGGCGCCGGCGGTCCAGGGCGACGGCGGCCTGCGCGGCGAAGGCGGCGAGCACCCGGCGGTCCTCGGCGGGCAGCACGCGGCCGGTGAGCGCGAGCGCCATGTGGTCGCCGACGGGCATGTCGACGTCGGCGTCCTCGGGCCGCTCCAGAGGGCGCCCGAATCCGGCCCGCCCGGCGCAGGTCCACGGCTCGACGTCGCCCGCCCGCTCCAGCAGCGCGGCCGACTCCATGGCGAACGTCTCCCGGACCCGCTCCAGCAGCTCCTCCAGGCTGGTTTCGCCGCGCAGCACGTTCCCGGCGAGGAAGGAGAGTATCTCCGACTCGGCGCGCAGCCGGGCGGCCTGGTGGGTGCGCCGGGCGGCGAGGTCCACCACCGAGGCCACGGACACGGCGACCCCGACGAAGATCGCGATGGCGACGATGTTCTTGGGGTCGGCGATGGTCAGCCGGTGCAGCGGCGGGGTGTAGAAGTAGTTCAGCAGCAGCGAGCCGAAGGCCGCCGAGGCGAGGGCGGGCAGCAGGCCACCGAGCAGCGCCGCCGCGACGGTGACGCTCAGGAACAGCAGCATGTCGTTGGCGAGGCCGAGGTCGACGGTGTTCAGCAGCACCGCGAGGACCACCGGCCCCACCAGGCCCACCGCCCAGCCCCAGATGATCCGGGCCCGCCCGAGCCGTCCGCCCCGGGCCACGGGCAGTCCGCGGCCCTTGGCGACCTCCTCGTGGGTGACGATGTGGACGTCGAGGTCGGGGCCCGAGTCCCGGGCGACCGTGGCGCCGACGCCGGGCCCGAAGACGTACTGCCAGGCCTTGCGGCGCGAGGAGCCCAGCACGATCTGGGTGGCGTTCACGCCGCGCGCGAAGTCCAGCAGGGCGGCCGGTATGTCGTCGCCGACGACATGGTGGAAGGTGCCGCCCAGATCCTCCACGAGGGTGCGCTGGACGGCCAGCTCCTTCGGGGAGGCCGAGGTCAGCCCGTCGCTGCGGGCTATGTACACGGCCAGCACCTCACTGCCTGCGCCCTTCTCGGCGAGCCGCGCGGCGCGCCGTATCAGGGTGCGCCCCTCGGGGCCGCCGGTCAGGCCGACCACGATCCGCTCGCGGGAACCCCAGATCCTGGAGACGCGGTGTTCGCTGCGGTAGGCGGTCAGGTACTCGTCGACCCGGTCCGCCACCCACAGCAGCGCCAGCTCGCGCAGGGCGGTCAGGTTGCCGGGGCGGAAGTAGTTGGACAGGGCCGCGTCGACCTTGTCCGGCTGGTAGATGTTGCCGTGCGCCATACGGCGGCGCAGCGCCTCCGGGGACATGTCGACCAGCTCGATCTGGTCGGCCCGCCGTACCACCTCGTCCGGGACGGTCTCGCGCTGCCGCACGCCCGTGATCGACTCGACCACGTCGCCGAGTGACTCCAGGTGCTGGATGTTGACGGTCGAGACGACGTCGATCCCCGCGGCGAGCAGTTCCTCGACGTCCTGCCAGCGCTTGGCGTTGCGGGAGCCGGGGATGTTGGTGTGGGCGAGTTCGTCCACCAGGGCGACGGCCGGCGCCCTGCGCAGCACGGCGTCGACGTCCATCTCGCCGAAGCGGGTGCCCCGGTACTCCAGCTCCCTGCGCGGCACCTGCTCCAGACCGTGCAGCATCACCTCCGTGCGCGGCCGGTCGTGGTGCTCCACGAAGCCCACGACGCAGTCGGTGCCCCGCTCCACGCGGCGGTGCGCCTCGGACAGCATGGCGTAGGTCTTGCCCACGCCCGGTGCCGCACCGAGGTAGATCCGAAGCTTGCCGCGTGCCATGGCTCCATTCTCTTCCCGTGACTGCCGCCTACGCAGCGTCGACCTTACGGCCAACAATTACGGCAAACCGGGCAGGGGGGCGTGCGACGGACAACTTTGACGCAACCCTGATGACACATGGCGCCCCGCAAAAACGGGCCGCACCCCTCGGAGGCACGGCCCGTACATCCCTGCTGAAGCCGGCGGAGCGCCTAGCGGACCTCGGTGATCTCCGGACCGCGCTGCAGCTGCCCCATGCCGCCGGAGAAGCGCGAGCCCTCCTCCTGCTGGACGCCCTCGGGCACCATCTGCGCGTCGTTCGGCAGCTTCAGGACGATCGGGTCGCGAGGCGCCATCGGGCCCTCGCCGCGCACCACGACCGTGTCGCGGAAGATCTGCTCCAGCAGCCCGGCGGCCTGCGGCTGCACCGCGCCCTGGCCGGAGATCACACCACGCAGGAACCAGCGCGGGCCGTCCACACCGACGAACCGCACGACCTGGAAGCCGCCGGTTCCGTCCGGCAGCTGCACCGGCACCTGGGCGCGCAGTTCCCACCCGAGCGGGCCCTCGACCTCGTCGACGATGCCACCCTGCTGGGTGATGCCGCCCGCGATCTCGTCGCGGACCTCGCCCCAGATGCCCTCGCGCTTGGGCGCGGCGAAGGCCTGGAGCTGGATGGCGCTGTCGCGCAGCACGACGGTGGCGGCGACGATCGCGTCACCGGCGACCTCGACCCGGAGCTCCATGCCGTCGACGCCCGGTACGAACAGTCCGCCGAGGTCCACGCGGCCCTCGGCCGGGTCCCGTACCTCGGTGCTGTCCCAGGGCCCGTCGGGCCGGGGCCCGGGCTCCAGCCGGACGCGCTCGCGCTCGGCCTCCTCTTCCTCGTCCGCCTCGGTGTCGACGCTGTCGACGACCTGCTCGGCCTCGCCGGCCGCGTCCTCGGCGGCACCCTTCTTCTTGCGACGTCCGAACACGTCACTGTCCTTCCCGGTCGGATACGACCGAAGCGTATCGATTCCCACCCGTCGGACCGCCTTCGGCGGCCTGACCGCTTGTGCCGCTCTCGCCGCCCACCGCGGCATGGCCGCCGGTGGACCCGAAGCCCCCTTCGGCCCGCGTCGAATCGGGAAGCTCCGCCACCTGAAGGAAACGGACCCTCTCGACCTGCTGGACGACCAGTTGGGCAATCCGGTCGAAGCGCTCGAACCGCACACTCTCGCGCGGGTCGAGATTCACCACGATCACCTTGATCTCCCCACGGTACCCGGCATCAACCGTCCCCGGGGCATTCACGAGGGCGACACCGCAGCGAGCGGCGAGACCGGAGCGCGGGTGCACGAAGGCCGCGTACCCCTCGGGCAGGGCGATCGACACACCCGTGGGGAGCACGGCCCGCTCCCCCGGCCCCAGTTCGCACGGCTCGGTGGTGCGCAGATCGGCTCCCGCGTCCCCCGGATGCTCGTACGCCGGAAGCGGTACGTCGGGGTCGACACGCCGGAGCAGCACGTTCAGGTGGCCACGGCTCACGGGTTCACCTCGAAGGCGCGGGCACGCCGGACCTGGTCCGGGTCGCTCATGGCGGCCTGGATCTCCTCCTTGCGGCCGTGGTCGACGAAGTGGTCGACCTTGACCTCGATGAAGAGGGCGTCGGCCCGGACCGCGAGGGGGCCGTCGGGGCCGCCGATGCGTCCGGTGGCGGCGGAGTAGATCTTCCGGCCGGCCACGGCGGTGACCTCGGCCTGAAGGTACAGCGTGGTGCCGACGGGCACGGGCCGCACGAAGTCGGTCTCCAGCCGGCCGGTGACGGCGATGGTCCGCAGCAGCCAGTTCAGCGAGCCGAGGGTCTCGTCGAGGGCCGTGGCCAGCACCCCGCCGTGTGCGAGGCCCGGGGCGCCCTGGTGGGCGGGCTGGACGGTGAACTCGGCGGTCAGCGAGACGCCCTCGCCGGCCCGTGCCTCCAGGTGCAGTCCGTGCGACTGCCCGGGGCCACAGCCGAAACAGTGTTCGTAGTGGGCGCCGAGGAGTTCTCCGGGCGCGGGCGCGTCGGGGTGCCGTACGGGTTTCACCGCGTCGGCAGGAGGCTGAAGGCTTGCGGAACTACCACTCACAGCCGCAGACCTTACCCGCGCGTCGGGGGGTTTCGGATCCCGTGCCAAGCTTGGCTCCATGCAGCTCTCCGCCACCCCCTACGAAGAACGCCTCACCGCCCCCCGCTCGTGGTGGCTGATCAGCTTCCTCGTGGGCGTCTCCTTCGCCCTGATCCTGCTCCCGTTCGGCACCCTGCCGCTGCTCGGCGGCCTGGTCGGCGGTACGGCAGCGGCGGCGGTGGTCGCGAGCGCCTACGGCTCGCCGCGCATCCGGGTCGTGGGCGACCAGCTGATCGCGGGCGAGGCGAAGATCCCGGTGTCGGCGCTGGGCGACTCGGAGGTGCTGGACGCGGAGGAGGCCCGCGCCTGGCGGACGTACAAGGCCGACACCCGCGCCTTCCTGCTGCTGCGCGCCTACATCCCCACGGCGCTGCGGGTGGAGGTCACCGACCCCGAGGACCCGACGCCGTACCTGTATCTGTCGACGCGGGAGCCGGAGCGGCTGGCGGCGGCGATCGAGGCCGCGCGCAAGGCGAACGCCTGAAGGCGCTGGCGCACGGCCTAGGTCCTGTCGTCACATTCCCGCCGTCCGCCCGGAGGGCGGGCCCTGCGCCCGCCGCGATGGGGGTGCCCCCGCGCGAGCCTGTTCGAGCGTG